>JAGOHK010000178.1 GCA_017996175.1 Leptospiraceae bacterium | reverse complement strand
GATTTAAATAGATTAGCCGCTTGTTATAGAGGATTTTTAACCCAAGAATCTGCTGATCCAAAATTCGCTGATATGAAAAATAAAATTTTAGCAGAAGTTTTTTCTGCTGGTAGAATTTTAAAAAAATGGACTCCTCAATTAGATATAATGTATCGAAAAACCATACTTGCTATTAATAATAGTTTTTCAGATCCAGAAGCTGCCAGTGGAAATAAAAAGGGATATATTAACCTCAGAAAAGTTTATAGCGAGAGTTATTTAAATTTAACTTTCAAACCTCAGTATGAGGAATTGGTTAATTTTTGTATTATATGTATCGCCTACTCTTCTAAACTAAAAAAGACCACGGTTGAGTATTCCGCTCAGGCAAAAACAATCTTGGGTTAGATATCTACCACATAATACCTATGGTAAAAATTCCCTGTAATAGTTGTAACAAAAAAAACTTTAAATTTTTATTTCAAAAGAAAAGTAACAAAGAAGAAATATTTGAAATAGTAAAATGTAGAACTTGCGGCTTAGTCCAAGTTAACCCGCAGCCCTCTATGGAAGAGGTAAGTAAATATTATGCGGATGAGTATTTTACCAAACGAACTGATAGAGGATATGACAATTATTACTCTGACAAAATACGTTCTGAAATAGAAAGAGTATTTAGATTGAACTTAGAAGACCTTGGATTTTTCGAATGGGAAAAAACCTTGTCAGAACAAAAAAGGACAATTGATATAGGATGCGCTGCTGGGTATTTTGTAAATTATATGCAAAGCCAAGGTTGGACTTCAGAAGGAATTGAAATCGCAGAAGGTCCAGTTCGTTTTGCAAAAGAAATTTTAAAACTAAATATCACAAAAGCAGATTTTTTAGAATGGGATTTAGAAATAAAAGAAAAATTCGATCTAATAACTTTATGGGCATCTATTGAACACTTACATAAACCCAAGGAAACTCTCAAAAAAATTTATTCCCACTTAAAGCCTGGTGGTAGAATGATCTTATCCACTTGCCGTTATGGAATGTTAGCGAGGCTAACAGGAATTAACTGGCGATATATGAATGTTCCCGAACACCTTTACTATTATTCACTTCCCGGGTTAACCAGACAATGTGAGGAAATTGGGTTTAAAAAAAAATCTTCTATTACTTATGGAAGCGGAATGACTACAAAAAAAAATGCATCTGTATTTTACAAAATTTCTAAAAGATTTTTAGATTGGTTCGTAAAATGGTCAAACCAGGGTGATATGATGGCGATTCAATTTGAAAAAGGAATAGACTAAAGTTATTCGTCAAAGTTTCTGTATCTGTGAGCGCGTATTTAAAAAGAATCAAGTCTGAATTTTTTCCTATCCGTATTTTAGATAAATATCTATTTTCTGAATTCTTCTTTACCTTCATCGGAACGGTTATCATGCTTGTGGGAATTTTGATTATTTCACAAGTAATGGACAACATGAAAAATTTCATAGCGTCTAAAGAATCCTCAATTCATATCTATCTATTTCTTTTTTACAGTCTTCCTAAAATGGCAACACTAGTGATTCCCATGTCGCTTATGTTTTCGGTGTGTTTTGTGGTCGGGCAGTTTAGCACAAATAAAGAACTTGTTGCTAGTATGGCTGCCGGCGTTTCTTTCTATAGAATTGTTACTCCCATTTTTGTTTTTGGTGCCTTTATGTGGATTTTTATGTTATTTTTAAGTGAGGTAGTGGTTCGACCTTTTAATAGCCTTGCCCTATATGAGCAATCGCTAATATTAAAAGGGGTTGGAACTAAGACAGACCTAGTCTATCAATTGCATATCAAAGGAAAAGAAGGATTCTATTATGTTTATTGGTATGATGCTCCTACTAAATCCGTCAAGGGCGGGTTTAATTATATAAAGCTAAACAAAAATAATTTAGCAGAGTATGTGATTTCAGCGCAAAATGCTATTTATAATGAAGCTGAAAAAAATTGGAAACTAGAAAAAATCGAAGAGATTAGTTTTGATGAAACAATGAAAGTAAAAAATTTTAGTAGTTACACCGAAAAAATTTATGAGTTTCCCGAATCAGCGGATTATTTCTCTAAACCGCGAAAGAAAGTGGAGGAAATGAATTTATTCGAGTTATCAGAAGAAATTGAAATCAGAAGAAACAAAGGAGTTCCCTACGCTGATTTAGAAGTTGAACGTCATGCGATATTCGCAGTACCGATCATGTGTTTAATCGTTGTAATCATTGGAGCAATCGCGGGAGCTTACACTACTAAATCGGCTGGAGTTATGTCTTTAGGGATTAGTGTAGGGGTTGTGTTTTTATACTATATCATGTACTCAACTGGAAAGTCTTTGGGGGAAACAGGGGGTATACCCCCTTGGTTTGCAGTTTGGTCTACTTCTATCTTTTTCTTTGCGGTATCTTACGGGTTGTATAAGAAATTTAATCTTTAATCAAACGTTCTACGCTTTTTTGGGAAATTCTTGTTACGGGTGGTTGTGACTTTTTAATCATCTCTAATTTTTCTGCGTACCCATCTCCAGTATTTCCAAAACCAATAGAGTGAATATTTTCCGATTCAATTTCTACAGTTCTAATTTGATCTGCTATTAAATTTTTATGAGCATTTATTTTTTCGACAACCATTTGTTTCTCTTGTACAAGTTCGTCAATGGACTCAGTGAATAACGGTGATTCGCCGAATAAAATAGTTGAAAACTCGGAAGGTTGAATACTTTCTTTTTCGAGAATTCCCAGTTTTGCCTGCTCTCTGGTCAATTCGTTTTGGAGTTTGCTAAGTTTACTTTGTAAGACCTGATACTTAGCCTGAATGGAACTACTAAATACCGTTGGTTGGGACAAAGGGCTCGTATCGGATAACATAGATTTATCCTTTCTTTCGGATGCATTCTTATTTTTAACTATATTATCGAGGGATGAAATTAAAGTTCCAATAGCTAGATTCATTTTTCTCTCCTAAGACTCCAAACATTCTCCTAAATATTTAGAAATTCACCTATCTATCTAATCGGCAAATCTGAGAATTATTTACACTTTTTTTACATTTTTTCTACAGAAAATCATTTTTTATTTATCTAAATAATTTTTATGAATGTATTTTTCTGAAATCTGATTAGTTTGGCTTTATGCATGTCGATTGGGCTAGGTTAAATTCATTTATTGCCGAAGGGGACGAGGAAGAGATGCAATGGCTTCGTGAAATGATTCAGACTCTTATCATAAATTATGAAGAGCGACTTGTAGAATTAGACGAAATTATAAAAAATCCAGACAATGCAAAGCTCATTGCTTTATTACATCAAATGAAAGGTGTTACTTCGAATTTTGGTTTAGAAACCTTACGAAAAATTACGAGTGAAGCAGAAAACCTCGCCAAAGCTAACAACCTCCAATCTGCATTAGCCGAAACTACCAAATTCCCTCTCGCATGGAAAGAGACCAAGGCAGAGCTAAAAACAAAATTAGGTATATAGATTTTGCCTTAGAAAAAGAAACTAGATGATAAAAAGAATCATTTTAGTCGCCGCCAGTATTTTCCTATTGTATCAATGCACGGAAGATAAATCCTACAAGGATGCGCAAAATATTGCTTTGACGCAATATGTATTTTCTTGCACCGGTGGCTCCATTCAATCTTGTAAACTTTCTTGTGACGGCAAATGTGGAATTGACTCTACTTCGATTACAAGTTCTAAGATAGATTGTGTAAATATCTGTACAGAAGATTGCAACCGAAATTGCAATACGATTCTTTTGTTTTTGTTTAATACTAAAGATTAAAAATTGTCACAGAGGTTTTGCGCGGATATGAACGACTCTATAATTCCAAACCCATCTCTGTCTTCGTGTTTCTGTAGCAGATTTATATTCCTATTTTTGTTATTCTCTTTTACTTTGTATTCCCAAGAGGTAAATCAGAATAATCCGGTAGAACAAAAGTCTGTTTATTCTTTTCCTATACTCGATGCACCTTTTAATACAAGTCGGGGTTCCATTCGGACAGAGTATAATTCCCCTGTCCCAAGTATGGAGCAGTCTTTACATTTGACGAAGAATACAATTCAGTTATCACATCGGGCTCTTTATTATGGATTTGACAAACTCGAACTAATGAATAACAATCCAGGTTTAAAGAGATTGGGGCTGATTACGTTTGATTTTCTTTTCTATTCAATCCCTATTCCTTTAAATATTTCGTGGTTACATGAAGAATGGCATAGGGCTGTGATGGGGAACAGAAATATATCCTCATTTAACGATGTATATACTGCAAAACCTTTTTCGGAATCAATCAGTGTTAGCCACGTTAAGGATTCTGAACTTGCAAGAATAAAAAAAGATCATCCTGCCGAAATGGTAAGACTTTCGGCAGCCGGAATGGAATCGCAGACATACTTAAATTTGCAGCTTCGTAAAGATACTTTTTTTTATGGAACAGAAAGTTATTTAGACGTTCCGACTTTATGGATTAATACTGCGAATAATATTGGTTATTTGCAGACTTGTTCTGGTAGAAGTGCTGATAAGTTTACAATTAAAATAAATCTACAAGAGAGGAATGTTGCACAAAGAGACTTCGTTGGTCTAGACTGTAATGCCTGGGTGTATGATTTATTTCGTCCAAATGAACCTTATGAAATGCGGGGAACTCATCCATCAGGAATGGGGATTGACCGGTATATAAAGTATAACAATGAAACAAATCTAAATATTCGTTTTCAAAATTCTTTACTGTACGGGAGTAGTAATCGTCATGCGGATCTAACCCGCCAAGAGCAGAATTATTTGAATCAACAATATCGCCTGTCGTATTTGAATTTACTGAATCCTGCTTTGTTAGGTTTTGCCAGATTTTCCGCAATCAATCCTTACAACGGGAAAGAATTTTACTGGAATTTTGGAGTTGCCCATTTTCTAACTTCGTTCGGCTATTCCATAGATTTACAATTTTTTTTAAAACAGGATAACCTTAATCTAATACTAATTTACCATACATATATAAATGCTTTTAATAAACTACCCGGACTAGAAGCGGAAATAGTTCGTTATCCGGTAATTTTTTTTGGGAAAAATGTTTTTTTGAATTTAGGTTTACATCTCTGGCTGCAACCATCCGAACAAAAGTTTTGGACGTCCGAAAAAGAAGCTGGAGGCTTAGTTAAGGTTACACTTTCTTTTCCTCTATTCGAAAACTTAGAAGTATTTATTTCCCCATCGATTAAATCGCGCGGTTGGGTAGCTGGAAATATTTATTTAGAAAAGGCAACTGAGTTTCGATTTGGAGTAAATTTAATATTCTAATGCGACTTTGTCAAGTCGCATTAGAATGATTTGAAAATGCGAATACTAATTGCAACGGCTAACGCCGTTGACGAGTGATTTGGAGGCGCTACCGCGCGGGTTTTAAGGGCAATGCCCTTAAAAATCCCAGTTTTCTTTTCTAATAATATTATATCTAAATTTCAATACATTACAAAGTCGCACTAATTAGTTAGCCATTTTGCTAAGATAATTTCAAAAGCATCTCTCTTAATTGGTTTGGTCAAATAGTCATCCATGCCAGCATCAATGAAATTTTCTATATCGCCTATTGCTGTAGCTGCTGTTAAAGCAATAATAGGAGTTCTTTTGCCTGTTTCTAATTTTCGAATTTCGATTGTTGCATTTTGACCATTCATCTCCGGCATTTGAATGTCCATGAGGATAATATCAGGTTTGCGAATCTTAAATTGTTCTACTGTTTCCTTTCCATTTTCAGCTTGTATTATAATTGCTTTTGGTATCAGTTTTGCAATTATTGTTTTTACTAAAATAGTATTTATTCGGTCATCGTCTGCTATTAAAATGATTGGTTCTAGTAAAAAATTTATGTTTTTATTTTTTTCATTTAGTACGTTAGCCGAAATATTTATTTTATCCTGATTTGTTTCTACTATTTTTGTTGGGAGTAGGAAATAAAATTTGCTACCTTTTCCATGTTCACTTTCTACTTCTAGTTTACTATTCATTAATGTCAATAGTTTACTCGAAATTGCAAGTCCGAGTCCTGTGCCCCCATATTTACGTGTTGTAGATGAATCAGCTTGCGTAAATGCTTCAAAGATTTTGCGTTGATTTTCTTGCGAGACACCAATACCTGTATCTTCAACCCAGAAAAATAAATTAATTTCGTTTGTTTTTTCGCTCGTAGTATTTAGTTTTTCCACTCCAATTTTAATTTTACCTTTCTCTGTAAATTTTACAGCATTACCGATGAGGTTAATTAGTATTTGCCTTAATACTGTTACGTCACTAATAATATATCTTGGTACATCGTTAGAAATGTAAACTGCAAGTTCTAACTTTTTCTCAATTACTTTATATTTTACAATATCGGATGCCTGGTTGATTAATTCTATTAGGTCTATTTTTTCAAAATTGAGGTCTAATTTTCCTGATTCAATTTTCGAAAAATCTAAAAGATTATTAAGCAAATCCAATAAAAAACCAGCAGAACGCTCTGCAGTTTGCAAATACTGAATTTGTGTTTCATCTAATTCAGTTTTCAAAGTTAGATCAATAAATCCAATTACTCCATTTAAAGGAGTTCGAATTTCATGACTCATATTTGTTAAGAATTCCGACTTAGCTTTATTAGCCGCATCTGCATTCTTTTTTTCTTTTACCAATTCTCTCTGCAATTTGTTTATTTCAGCATTGAGTTCAAATAGTTTCTGGTTAATGGAAATTAGCTCTCCAATATCTATTTCTCCAATTATAAGTAATAAATCCTCTCTTCTAAATACTTTGCCTCTGATGGTTGTATTGTTTGCAAATTCTCTATTGCCTATAGTTATCAATCCTTCAAAAACTTGAGAATCATTTGGATTAGCCGTTAGGAATATATCAAAGGTTGGACTTAAAAAACTTTCTTTTGGTTTGTCAGTAAAAACATTCGCCATTGCTGAATTGGAATACAACAGATCACCGGATAAATTAAATAATGCGATATAAATGGATTGGGAGTTTTGAAATGCAAGTCTGACTATATCATTCCAATCTTGCCATAAGCCAAAATTAAGTAAATTTTTCATGTATACTCATTCTGATTTTTAATAAATATATCTAGTATATACATGTCTGGAATATAAAACGCGCTTTTAAATTTAGAAATAACATCTAACCCGCCAGTTAGGAATGCACGACCACCTATGATAATGGGAAGCGTTGGATAGATCTCTCGGATTTTTGCGATCATTCTTTCCAGATTAGGAAGATTATTGTAAATACTTAAAGAAAGTGCAAGTAAGTCAGGCTCTGTAGTCTTTAGAAAAAGAATCAAATCTTTGGTAGGAACATTTCCACCAAGAAAAAAAGTTTCCCATCCATGTTTTTCAAAAAGATCCGCAACCATTTTGATTCCAACTTGGTGATTTTCTTTTTCTGTGCCTGCAATGATTACTTTTTTACCAACCCTTCTGTCGGAGTCAACTGATTGGAAAATATGATTCAATAACGATTCGGTAATAGATGTCGCCAAATGTTCAGTAGCCACAGAAATCTGATTGGATTCCCACATTTCCCCAACGCGATACATTGATTTTTTTATAACTTCTTCGTAAATTTTAGTAGTATTCGGATTTGTTTCTAGGTATTTACTTATTAGAG
>JAGOHK010000177.1:5626-7692 GCA_017996175.1 Leptospiraceae bacterium | reverse complement strand
CAAAAACTTTCTTAGATATTGTAGATTGTAAACAGGCTGCTTTAGGGAAGTTCAATGTATTCTACTGATTTGGATTTATGCTTGCTAAATAAGATAGGATAGGAATAATTTCTTTATGAATTCTGATATCGCCGAAACTATTTCTGAATACTTTAAGGACAAAAAAATAAATAAGGTCTATCTTTTTGGTTCTTTTGCTAAGGGTTTAGAAATAGCGACTAGTGATATTGATTTACTCGTTGAATTAAGTGAATCTATAGGGTTCATGAAGCTTATTGAATATAAATTAGACCTAGAAGATAAGTTGCATAGAAAGATTGATTTGGTAACACCCGCATCTATTTCTCCATTGATTTTTCCTTTAATTCAAAAGGATTGGCAATTAATCTATGAACGAAAGTGATAAAATAAGATTACAACATATTTTGGAAGCGATGGAAGATATAGAATCTTTTGTTATTACATGTAATAGAGAAGAGTTCATTCGAAATAAACTTGTGAATAGTGCTGTGGTAAGACAATTCGAAATTATTGGTGAGGCTGCTGGTTCTCTTTCGGACGAAACTCAAAAGCAAAATAGTCATATTCCTTGGAGGATTATGAAGAATTTCCGAAATGTTTTAATTCATCAATACTTTGGAGTAGATTATAATGAGGTCTACACAGTAATTGAAAATGAATTACATCCTTTAAAAGCTTGATATCCAAAAGATAGTGAATTCTTTTTGAATAGGAATCTACTGTTTCAAAAACTCTGTGTCTCTGTGGCAAAAAGAAATGATTTAATACGTAAATTTTTTTTTCTTGTTTACAGACTTTTATTAGAAATAACTTTATTTCTAATAACTCATCTTACACGAAATTGGAAAATTAATGGAAGGAGGTTAGTTTTGACAATATTAGGAAATGCTAATAAATCAATAGCCTGCGGCAGCAAGCCCACCGCTAGGTGCACCTCTCCTTCCTTCTGTGTGAGTAACGGTGGAGCTCACATATCCTAAATCATTTCCTGCAAGGAAATGATAATGATAGGCGAGTTATAAATTGTAGAGAAGGAGATTTAAGTGAAGAATTATATCATCGGAATTGATGCAGGAACTACTGGAATTAGAACATTTTGTTTTGATACAAAAGGAAAAGTTATCTCGGTTGCTTACGAAGAGTTTAAACAAATTTTTCCAAAGGCGGGATGGGTGGAGCATAATGCAAATGAAATCTGGCAAAAAACCGAGAAATTAATTTTGCAAGCTATTAAAAAAGGAAAACTAAATCCTAAAAATGCAATTTGTATCGGGATTACAAACCAACGTGAAACGACAGTGCTCTTCGAAAAGAAAACTGCTAAACCGGTTTATAATGCGATCGTTTGGCAATGCCGTAGAACTTCTGATATTTGCACTGACTTAAAAAACAAAGGTCTTGAATCAGAGTTTAGAAATAGAACTGGTCTTGTGATCGATGCTTATTTCAGCGGAACAAAAATCAAATGGATTTTGGACAATGTCGCCGGAGCACGTGACAAAGCGAATAAGGGCGATTTGCTCTTCGGTACAATTGACACTTGGCTTCTCTATAAACTCACAAAAGGTAAGTCACATAAGACCGATCATACAAATGCTTCTAGAACTTTAATTTATAATATCAAAGATAAAAAATGGGATGTAGATTTACTGAATATTCTAAATATTCCAGCTTCTATTTTACCAGAGACTCATACATCTCGTTTTGATTTTGGTAAAACAGAAGGAGTAAAAGGATTACCCGACGGAATTCCAATCACTGCTCTAGTTGGTGACCAACAAGGTGCGCTCTTTGGACAATTATGTACGGAAGTAGGTGAGGCTAAGAACACTTACGGTACAGGTTGCTTTCTATTATTTAATATCGGCGATGAAATGCAAATCTCCAAAAATGGTCTCATCACTACTCTCGCTTGCGGTCCTACGGGTAATACTGTGTATGCTCTTGAAGGATCTGTATTTATCGGTGGGGCTGTGATTCAGTGGTTGCGAGATTATTTAAAATTCTTTAAGGAATCCAAAGATAGTTTTAAAATTGTAAAATCT
>JAGOHK010000177.1:0-5526 GCA_017996175.1 Leptospiraceae bacterium | reverse complement strand
CAAAAAATCATTTACAAACCAAAGAATCAAATTAATTTAAAACTATGTTACCAGAAAGAAAACCCAAATACATGAATCCGTATACTGATTTCGGGTTCAAGAGGCTCTTTGGAATTGAGGCAAATAGAGATTTGCTCATAGACTTTTTAAATCAGGTATTACCACCCGAACACCAAATTCAGCAATTGAGTTTTCGTAATCCGGAAAGTTTAGCAGAGCTTCCGTTTATACGCAAAGCAATCTTTGACATTCATTGCAAAGGGGCGAACGGAGAGAGTTTTATTGTAGAAATGCAAAAAGAGAAACTCGAATATTTCAAAGATCGGTCTTTGTTTTATGTGAGTTTTCCGATTCAAGAGCAGGCGAAGAAGGGAGAGTGGAATTTTAAATTATCTCATATCTATTTCATAGCGATATTAGATTTTGAATACGATGAAAAAGAAGAGCGTAAAAAATTTGAAAGATACATTCAATTAAAAGACCAAGATGGAGAAGTATTTTACAACAAGCTGCATTTTAAATTTCTGCAAATGCCACTTTTTACAAAAAAAGAAACTGAGCTTAAGACGCATTTTGATAAATGGTGTTATTTTCTTAAATATCTGGAAGATTTTGATAGTATCCCTGAGATACTTAGAGAACCGATATTCGAGAAAGCATTTAAAACGAGTGAAATCGGAGCAATGGGAATTGAAGAATACGAGAATTACCAAGAAAGTCTTTTAGGTTACTGGGAATCCAAAGGAATGATCGACACTGCCAGAGCCGAAGGAGAGGCAAAGGGCAAAGCTGAAGGTAAAATCGAAACCGCTATCAATGCAATCAAGATGGGTCTCTCAGATGAAGTAATAATGAATCTCACTGGACTAACGTTAGGCGATATTTTAAAACTGAGGAAATAGCCATAACAAAAAGCTCTACTGCGTAATATTTTGTAAAATTCTTATCTAATTCCTAAAAAAATCTTTACTCTAAATTTTCTTTTGAGAAAGGTGATTTCATTATGGGCAAACAAAGTATTGTTCTCAAAAAGAATTTTATTTCAAATAAATTCTTTTGCTGTCGGGGAAATCTTATTTTCCTTGTCCTATCTTTTTTGATTCTAAATTGTTTTATTTCGTGTACGGGACTTAACCTCAGAGCCTGGCCTTTGCCATTATCCCCTAACACACATCCTTCTTCCTCTTACGCTGAAGGTGGAGTTTTTTTGAAAGGTGGATTTTTTTATCATAACGACTCGCATGTTTTGTATTCAGGAGCTGCTCGTATGGAAAAGACTGGAAAGTCTTGTTCCCAGTCTTTTTTGTATTTAATTGCTTTTGGAAGTTCTAGGATTTACGATGCAAAGGTAAACGGTGCCGTTCGTCATATTGGGATGATCGAAGAAGAGGTAATGGCAATACTCGGTGGAGTTTATCACAGGCATTGTACAATTGTAGTGGGGGAGGCAAAATGAAAAAATTCCTAGTCTTAGTTTTTCTTTTGGTTTTAAATTGTGCTTCCGGTCCAGTTGGTG
This sequence comes from Leptospiraceae bacterium, assembly GCA_017996175.1. Taxonomy (GTDB): domain Bacteria; phylum Spirochaetota; class Leptospiria; order Leptospirales; family Leptospiraceae; genus UBA2033. Next base: position 4,010 of record JAGOHK010000177.1, on the reverse strand, counting down.
GACTTCTTTATACAAATACCGAATACGCAGGTGAGGTTAATCCTGATTCGTCGATACCAATTTTAGCAGAAGCAAAAGGTTGCCAGATTTCAGTATTGGGAATTTTTTCGGTTGGTGATTCAAGTGCCGGACAAATTGCGATGAACAGTGGGATCAGACGTATTGCGACTATCGACCATTCTATATTCTCAATTTTACATATCGCCTTTGTGCAAAATTGTACGATTATCACAGGGGCTACTTACTGATGAGAATTTTAATTTTTATAATCTCTGGTTTCTTTTCTGCTTGTATTACCACTCTTTCTCCTGGTTTATTTTATAATTCAACAGCAGAGCATGTTTATAAAGATAGAGCAACCAGCCAACTGGGAAGCGGGAGAATTTTAAAAATGGAAAAGTCTTGCACGTATAACTCTTTTTTATTTACAGCGTTTTATCATGGTAAGCCGTCATCAGTGGAAAGTATCGCAAGGGAAGGAAAAATTACAAAAATCGGGGTAGTGGATTATTCTTCTTTTAGTGTATTTGGACCTTTGTATTATTCGAATTGTATTATAGTTTGGGGAGAGACAGAATGAAAATAAATAGCATTAAACTTATCGCGTTAGGAATTTTTCTTTTTCCTATTTTTATGTATTCTGATAGCATTGTTTTAAAAAATGGAAAACGTATCCAGGGTGTTGTAAAAAACCAAGAAAATAATATAGTGACTATTATCACATCCAGTGGTGAGACAAAACAGATTAAAAAACAAGACATTGTTTCTATGATATATGCTTCGAGTCCTGCAAAAAATAAACCGAAAGAAAACAAAAAACCGGCTGTTGCAAATACTACTCCAAACAAACCAGAAAATAAATCAAAAGATGAGTTTAATGAAAATTTATTTAGTTCTAACGAAAAAGTGCAAATAAATAATAATGAAAAGTTAGTCGAAAAAACAGAAAAAATCACAGTTGATAAAGAATTGACAAACAGTGTAATGCAGAAATTTGAAGACGCAGACAAACGCAGATTAGACGCTACGAGTTCGGAAATACAAGTTTTAAAAGAAGAGTTAGAATACTTAAAAAAAGAAAAAGAAAGACTACAAAAGTTAAGTAACGCAGACGATGAATTTAAAAAAACTTTAGATAAAAGAATGGCTGGATTAGAAATTCGAATTCGCCGTTTAGAAAAATACCTCGGAATGGACGAAAGTATGGTGGAATACTATCAGAGAAAAAGAAGTCCTTGGGATCTTGTTTGGCGTTCAGCTTTATTTCCTGGCTGGGGGCATCGTTATGCGCGAGAGGAATATACTGGTAATGCGTATTCTACTACTATCATCGTACTCTTCGGTTTACAATATTTTATTAACTACCAGGCGAACGCCGCAGAGGACGTAGCAAAAGTAGCTCTTTTTAATGATGCTGTTGTGAAGACATATCAATATTCTAGTATTGGGGTACCTGCGAGTTATTCTAGTACGTTTGTTTTAAACGGCTATGCGACTTATGAAACAACTATGAGTGCAATAAATTCGCAGCGGGAATTAGCTAGTAATTTTTTAAATCTTGCCATCGGATTATATGTCGTGCAATTAGTTCATTCCTATTTCACAGGAGTAGAATGGTCAAAAGTGCAACCTAGAGATTACTCAAACGAAGAACTTTTAAAACCTACAGGCTTTAATATAAAAACAAAAGCGGATACCAACTACCTTAGTCGAATTCCAGAAAGAGGAATAAAATACGAACTGGAATTTACACAGAGGTTTTAACCACTGCCAAGTTGGAACGCTGGCACTCACCTTGCGCAAGGTGAGTTAATCATTATTAAATATTAGATAAATAATTTTCCATTTTTTTTTATGTTTGATTAGGGTAAAATAATCGTAACCGTATTGTTCCCGCCCGGAAGCGGTTAATTTCCATCTAACGCTAACTTGGGCAATTGTTTTATCAAATTGTATTTTTTTGGAAATAGGAATTTCTTTCATTTTGTCGAATGAATACGAATGCGCTTTGGTTTGGCTTTCAATGAATGGCTCAAGTCTTTCTTCTTTTACAATTCCATTTCTTTCAAAATGAATAATTGCTTCTGGATGAAAACAGGACTCGTAACCTTCCATATCCTGGTTTGACCAAGCGGAAAAATATTTATCTATCAAATCTTCGATTGATTTTTTTTCGCTAGTTTCGTTTGAATCTGCGTAAACTTGAATGTTAATTAGTAAAATACAAATTTGGAAGATTAAGTTTAATTTTTTCATAATTTCAAATCTAAATTCCTTTTTCTGTTCAGGCCGGAGTCGTTTTCGATTTTCTAATCCTGTAAATCTTGTTACTCCTGTCTAATATTTTTTTCTTCACCGATATATATCTGACTGAAAGATGAATTTTGTTTACAAAAAGGTCAAATCAAAAAACTCTAATTATATGAAATACTTGGAAAGCTCTCAAATTATTCCTATGAAAGGAATGTCCTATACTATGTATGAAATCGAAGGTGAAGATAAAATTCTTCGTATGTTAACTTTTATTCCTGATGTTGATGAATTACATATTTACCCCAAACCACCGGTAAAAAAATTATACAAACCTGAACTTTGCCTTGAGGTTGAGCCAGAGAAATTTCTAAACTTGTGGAAAGAAGGTGAAACAAAAAAGTAGACTTTTTCTGAAATGTTTGATTAATAATGAACTAAAAAAACTATATGGTATTAAATCTTAAACTCACCAAAGAGAATAGGAAGAGTCTATAGTTATAGTCCCACAAGTTCAATCACAAATTCTCCAAATAACCTTTCCCCAGCGTGTAATCTGCATAAGCCGGAGTTTGGAGTAAAAAAAGCATTTCCAGTGGAAGACATTGGCTCTATTGCGATGGATTTTCTATCTTCTGGAGTATAGACTTGAAAGTAAGGTAGTGGGATTTGAGAATTATGCGTTACGCGAACTTGTAAAAGTAATTTTTCGTTTTCGTCCGCTATACCGAAGTAAGGCTCATTAGGACTTCCTGTAAAAAGATGGTCTAATTTCATTTGTCCGATGGGCGAATTGTTTGAGAATAAATAGGAAATTTCACTTTTGACTAAGTTTTTATTGGGTAATAAATCCTCAGTTAGTGGAATGTAATGCGTTAAATTTGTTCTAATATTACAATTTTCTAAATTTGTTTTTAGTTTTAAATACGGATGATAGCCGTAGGCAAATTCTTGTATATGGTCTGTCGGATTAAAAAATTCGGTACGAATGACAAGAGAACTATTTTCTAATACAAACGATTCAGTAAAATGAGGGAAATGACTATTAAACTGAGCTGGCTCAATATGCGCCGAATCTTTTTTTACATCAATGAGTCTTCTTTTGCTTTTGAAGTAAAGTCCGTGAATTGGATGATTCTTTGAATCAATTTCTTCAGGTTCGATTGTAATTTTTCTACCTAGGATACTTATTTTATTCGATTCAAGACGATTTACCCACGGGTACATGAGAAAATTTCCTGTTTGAAAAAAAGATAGATTTGAATTAAATGGGAGGATAACGGGTATTTTCCTGTCGGATCTAGGATGTTTTAGTGTAAGTCTTTCGATCTGTCCACCCAGTTCAAGGTTAATGTCTAATTCGGAATAGGAGTTTAACAGTGTTAGCCGGTGCATATTTTTTTAAGTTGAATGTGGACGTGCAATTCCAAATCCCTGCGCGTAGTCGATTCCTAACGTTTCTAGTATTTCCATTGTGCTCAAATCCTCTACGAATTCTGCAATTGTTTTAAGACCAACGATATGCGCAATCTTATTGATAGATTCTACAATTGCATAATCAAGTGGATCATCTTTCATATCCCTAACAAAACTTCCGTCAATTTTAACATAGTCTACTGTAAAATTTTTTAAATAACTGACCTTACGCAAAATTCTGAGAAATCATAGAAAAAGCATTATAGCTACTAGCCAAAGCCAACGAATAAATTTTTGCTTTAATTTGGAAATGTCCAATTTTTAATTTTGCTTTTAATACTTCG
>JAGOHK010000059.1 GCA_017996175.1 Leptospiraceae bacterium | reverse complement strand
ACTTTTGCTCCACCGATGATAGCCACAAATGGTTTTTCTGGTTTAGTGATTAAACCGGTCAGCATTTCAATTTCTCGGTACATCAAAGTTCCTGCATACGAAGGTAAATAGTGAGTAATCCCTTCTGCAGAAGCGTGTGCTCTATGTGCCGCACCGAATGCATCGTTGATATAAAGGTCAGCTAATTGGGAAAGTTTTTTCGCAAAATCAGCGTTATTCTCTTCTTCTTCTTTGTGGAAACGAAGATTTTCTAAAAGTAAAACTTCTCCATCACCCAAGTCATGAGAAAGTTTTTCGACCTCAGAGCCAATGATCTTTTCAGAAAATTGTACTGATTTCTTTAGAATAGCCGCAAATGCTTCTTGGACAGGTTTCATCGAATACTTAGGATTAACCTTTCCCTCTGGTCGTCCTAAATGGCTGGCTACAATGAGTTTTGCTCCTCTATTGAGAAGAAGTTCAATGGTCGGAAGAGTTTTGGTGATACGAGTTTCGTCGCCTACTTTTCCGTTATCAAGAGGGACGTTAAAGTCCACTCTCAAAAATACTCTTTTGCCTTTAACGTCAATATTTTCTATACGAGGTAGATTCATCTTATCCTTTTTTTACCATATATCTTATTAAATCAACAACTCGATTGGAATAACCCATCTCGTTGTCATACCAGGATACTAATTTGAAAAAGTTTGCATTGAGCTCAATACTAGCATCCGCATCAAAAATAGAAGAAAGTGGATCGCTAGTAAAATCACAAGAAACAACTGCTTCTTCTGTGTATCCTAAAATTCCTTTTAGACTTCCTTCCGAAGCCTCTTTCATTTTTTGTTTAATTTCTTTTAGAGAAGTTGGCTTTACTGTTTTCACAGTTAAGTCTACTACGGATACATCTGGAGTTGGAATACGAAAAGACATACCGGTTAACTTTCCCGCAACTTCAGGAATACAAAGCCCAACTGCTTTTGCCGCACCTGTAGAAGATGGGATGATATTTTGCGCTGCCCCACGTCCTCCACGGAAGTCTTTTTTAGAAGGTCCATCAACTGTTGGTTGGGTTGCTGTCATTGCGTGGACAGTCGTCATTAGCCCCTCTGCAAAACCAAAATTATCCAGAACAACTTTTACGATTGGAGCAAGGCAATTGGTTGTGCAAGAAGCATTGGAAACAATATGCTCAGTGGCAGGATTGTATTTTTCTTCGTTTACTCCTAAAACATAAGTAGAAACGTCTTTGTCCTTTGCGGGAGCGGAGATAATTACTTTTTTCGCACCGGCTGACAAGTGTTTACCCGCGCCTTCTTTATCTGTAAATCTACCAGTAGATTCAATTACATATTCTACTCCCATTGCTTTCCACGGAAGTTTTTCAGGCTCTTTTTCGGCTAGGCATCTTATTTTTTTTCCATTGATGATAATATTTTCTGCATCGTGTTCAACAGTTCCTTTGAATTTTCCATGAGTAGAATCATATTTAAAGAGGTAAGCTAAATTATCAGGGGTTACAAGGTCATTGATTGCCACAAACTCTAAGTTCGGGTCTTCTAAACCTACGCGAAGTACTAGTCTTCCAATTCTTCCAAAACCATTAATTGCAATTTTTGTCATCTGAATGCTCCGTTTGCGAATTTTCCTAAAAAATTAGGGCAAAATTTCAATCTGATAACAACCTAAAATTCCTATTTCTATGAGTCAAAAAGTAAAATTGCAAAAAATAAAAATTATTCTGTTCTTTTTTAAATTCTTTGTTATCCTAGATGGAATGAAGATAAAGATTTCAGTAATTCTCTATCTGAGTATTTCCGCGGCTCTTTTTTCCAAAGAAATGACCACTCATACTTTCAAAACTCATAATTTTAGAATCCAATTACCGAGCTATTGGGAAATCATAAAAGACTTCGAGCAATCTAAGGGGAGACCATTAGTTCTTGCGGCTAGTAAAGAAGAAAATATTTCCCTTGAAATATTTACTCCCAAAAGGAATCATTTAAATTTAAAATTAGGATTTTTGCAAACCTTAAAAAATCATCACCTCTGGGCGGAAAATTATACAGATATTGAACAAGTCGCGGAATTTACCTCGTTTAACCTAAAAGGTTACTGGGCAAGGACAATGGGTTATAAACACAAAAAGAAAATTCACGGCTACTTGGTGTATGCCACCGATGGAATCCATCTTCTAGTAATTCATACATATACCAATGCAAACTTATTTCCTAAAAATTTTCTTATCATGAAAAATATTTTCCAAGGCTTCGCACTCAATCGAAACTATCGAAGCGAATGTTGTAATGAATGTGTATCTGCTGCGTTAGACCGATCTAATTCGTCTAACGCATCCTGCTCTGACTTTACTGAGACAGAGGAGTGTTTCACTTTTTTTCAAAATGAACCCCACTCCATATTAAATTGCAAATAACACAAGGGAAAATTAGAGTTTTCCTAGATTAACTTGACAGAAAAAAGAGGTAAAAAATACCCTATAGATATGAAAAGAATATTAATTTTACTTTCTCTAATCTTAATTGTGAATTGTGCGCAAAGTACGATTGCCGATGGAGAAAAAACCATACTTGGAAGTGAAGCTTACAAGCGAATTCTAGAAGCTGCAAACAAAATTGACTCCTATTATTATACCTCTGTCAAACAGCCACAGCAAATCACTTACAATAATATGATAAACGCCTATATACAACCAGCACTTATTCAAATTAGCGACAACAAAATCTACGATAAGGCATCTGTTGATGACTGCATTTCAAAAATAATTTCATTAACAGGATTTATCGTTGGTGGTCAAACAGCTCAAATTCAATGTAAAATAAAAGATGCCGGAATCATAAATATTGGTGGAGTTAAAATAGGAGATAAAGAAGCAAAAAAAAATAAGCTTCTTATGATTCTACTTTAACGTTCAAACTTAATCTTTCCGGTTTCAACATCGTAGAAGGCAGAAACAATTTTTACTTTTCCTTCGTCTGCTTTTTGTTGAACGTAAGTACTTTTTTCAATAATTTCTGTGACAGAATTATGAACATTTAACCAGGAAATAGCATCAATATATTCGTCTTGCGATTCTTTAGGATGATGTTCGCATTGGGAAATAGCAAGATCAATTTTATCAGTAATAGTCGAAATTTTTCCATCGTGAACAGAGGCTGCGGCTAATTTGATTGCTCCACACTTAGAATGACCCATTACGATAATGAGTTTAGCACCAAGTTTGTCACAAGCTATTTCGATACTTCCTAAAATTTCATCGTTGATAATATTCCCAGCCACACGAATAGAAACTAAATCCCCAAGCCCCGAGTCAAAAATAATTTCAGGAGAAGTTCTAGAATCAATACAACTCACTACAACCGCCATAGGATACTGCCCATCCGAGGTAGCATTTACTTGGTGTTTGTAATATTTCTCAGTCCTTTGCCCTTCTACAAAACGCTGGTTGCCCTGCTTTAGAAGTTCTAAAATCTCATCTGGAGTTAATTTCTCTTGAGCTTCTTTACTTAAAACATTCACAAACTGAATATTGTCGGTTAATTGGTATTTGTCTCGAATTCCGATTACATTTACCTGAATATTTTTTTCAGGACCAACCGTATTTTGAAAATCGTGAATCACTTCTAAAATATCATGGTCTACATAATCACAATAACTTGCATCAATAATTACCTTCGAACCATTCGGAACATTCCAAAGTGTACTTTTAATAGTAGCCTTATTTAAAAAAGTAGCTTGATTGGAAAGTTCTAATCGAAGTGTCTCTCCAACATGGAGTTGTTTTTTTTCAACCGTAAAAGGATTTTTATAATTATTACGAAGTATAAATAAAATACTAATAGCAAGTCCAATCAAAATACCTATGAGTAGGTCAGTGAATACTATAGCGATAATAGTTGCCAGAAAAGGGAAAAATTGATTTTTACCCTTAGAATACATTTCCTTAAACAAAGAAACTCTCGCAAGTTTATAGCCGGTATACAGTAGAATAGCCGCAAGAGATGATAAAGGAATTAAATTTAAAATATGTGTAATAGAAAATACACTGACTAAAAGAAAAACTCCGTGCAGTATTGTAGAAGCCTTACTGCGATTTCCTGATTGAATATTAATCGAACTTCTAACTATCACAGACGTAATGGGGATACCACCCATTAGCCCAGCAGTAATATTTCCGAATCCTTGTGCTATGAGTTCCCGATTAGGGGATGAATGTCTTTTTTGTGGATCTAGATTATCCACAGCTTCTATATTCAAAAGTGTTTCAAGGGAAGCAATCACTGCAATGGTATAGGCAACAAGCCAAACTTTGTAATTTCCTAACTGGGAAAAATCAGGGTATTTGATAACACTTCCCAATTCATGGAAATTGATTTTTGGAATATTTACTAAATGTGTTTCCTCGATAACGAGACCCGGAAAAAACCTAATAAATAATTGGTTCAATCCAACACCAAGTAAAACCACGAAAAGAGAAGAAGGGAAAAATCGAAATTTTTTGAGAGGTGTTCTATCCCATAAATACAAAACAACGAGAGAGATAGAACTGATAAGAAGAGCGCCGGGTAATACATAGTAAACCACTTTCATCAGTTCTGAAAAAGTATTTTCCCCATCAGGTTGCCAAAAAGAAAAATCATTCTCAGCATCCCTATCAAAACCAACAGCGTGAGGAATTTGTTTTAAAATTAAAATAATTCCTATAGCGGCTAACAATCCTTTAATCACATTGGAAGGAACGTAAGCAGAAATAAATCCTCCCCTAAAAACACCAAATAAAACTTGAAAAACTCCTGCAATGAGGACGGAAGCCAAAAATACTTCAAAACTTCCTAGTTGATTGATAGAACTGAGGACAACAGCCGTTAGACCCGCCGCAGGACCACTCACACTTGTTTGTGAAGAACTCAAAAGACCTACGATGATGCCACCAACCATCCCAGAAATTAAACCGGAAAGTAAGGGTGCTCCTGAAGCCAATGCGACACCCAAACAAAGAGGAAGAGCAACTAAAAATACTACTATACTAGCGGGTAAGTCATACTTGATTTTATGCAACATGTAAAAATCCTTTCCTATTAGACAGAAATTTGATAGGATTAGAAATAAAAAGTACCTTTCGTTAGCCCTTAGCCCCAGAGACTAATTCAATCTGGAATCCATTCACATCTTGCTCAATTAACTGAATTAAACCTTTCAATTCGTTGTTCATTTCTTTACGATTTGAAATATTTTGTAGAGTACTAACTCCACCCTCACCAAAGAATAAATTGATGTGACGATCCCGATCTTCTTTCTCCTCGCTTCCTAAAAATCCATTTTCAATCCATCTCTTCACAACAAGGTCGCGCATAGGTGGTTCACCTTTGATAATATCTTTTGTCATGATAAACCACATAGCAGTCGAATAATTTTTACTAACCTCTGCTTTGTACCAAAGTTCTTTTAAATTCGTAGACTTAGGCTTAAACTCGATCGTGATATTGGGACGATACGCGCGATAACTAAAGTAAGTAACTAAAACCCCGCCGGTAATTGTCGCTACAACCGTTGCAGGATCGTTATAAACAGTCCCCCCCTGTATAAGTGTAAAAATTGCACCAGAGAGTATCGCATAAAGAGTATTAGCCTCTACTATATCATCTTCCGTCGACTTCATCTGGTTTACAATTTCAGTAAACCTATCAACATAACAACGAAATTCAGAAGCAGTGGCAACAACGTCCATACTCATAAGCTGAATTCTTCTATAGATTTTGCTTTCTAAAGTCGTGAACTCCGGGGAAGGTCTTGCAGATTTAGAAAGTTTATTTTTTTGTTCTAATTTAACATACTCTTTTAAGTCTCCGGAAATTCCATAAGCAATAGCAAGGCGAATCGATTTCGGGGAAAAACGAGCATTTAACTCTGGGTCATTCATAATTTTTTCTACTTCAGAATCTGATGGTAGTGGAGATTGAAAATGAATCTGAGAAGAAACACAATAACTCGCACCATGCACTTCCATTCGCACTTCCCTTCGAGCACTAGCACAAGAAACAAACAAGAACACAAATACTAAAATAAATCTAAAATACATTGTACATCCTTTTTTTAAATACCGTAGAGAAATCCATTTTCTTTACAAACTTTAGAATACCAATTCGCGCTTAGTTTTGGGGTACGTTTTAAAGTATTGCGATCGATATGAACTAAACCAAAAGTTTTTGCAAATCCTTCCGCCCATTCAAAATTATCCATAAACGACCAGACAAAATACCCACGAATATCAGACCCCTCTAGAACCGCCTTATGCAGATAAGAGAGATAATCCTGTAAAAAGGCTATTCGATTGTTATCCGCCACAATACCATTAGCCGCAGGAGACTCATTAAAAGCTACACCATTTTCAGTTACATGTACCGGTGGGTTTCCGTATTCGTTACGAATCATGCGCATAAGTTCAAGTAACCCTTCTGGGTAAATTTCCCAACCCATACTGGTAAATTCTGCGCCTTTGTAAGAAGGGTTCACAGGGCGAAAATTATAAATTGGAAACGGAAAGTATTTCACAATTGTTCGAGAATAATTATTCACACCTAAAAAATCAGTCTTTCCAGAAATTAGTTTCATATCTTCCGGCAAAATATTTCCTTTGTTCTGGGACTCGACAAAAGAAGAAATAATTTCTGGATATTTTCCTTTGTAAATTGGATCAAGCCAGAGTCGATTTATAATTGCGTCAGCGCGAAGAGTAGAACTAGGTTCTTCGGTCAAACGATAATTATGCACTGGAGTTAAGGCATTGGTAAGACCAACTGAAGACTTGGGGTAAAGAGACTTTATCCGAGCAAGTCCTATTCCATGCGCCAAAAGTAGATTATGCGCAACTTTAAATGCAGAGAATGGTCTAAAAACTCCAGGAGGAAATACTTTTAACAAATATCCGCATACAAATACAACCCAGGGTTCATTTAGAGTTATCCAATTTTTTACTCTATCGCCTAACTTTTTAACTACTATTTCAGTGTAATCCCCAAAGTGTTCAGAGGTTTTTCGATTAAACCATCCCCCCTCTTTTTCTAAGGCTAATGGCAAATCCCAGTGGAATAGAGTAATAAATGGATCAATTTTTTTCTTTAAAAGCTCATCTACTAATCGGTCATAAAAATCTAAACCCTTTTGATTAATATTCCCCTTCCCTTCTGGTAAAATCCTAGACCAAGAAACCGAAAAACGATAAGCTTTATATCCTAACGTCTTCATAAGAGAGACATCTTCTTTGTAGCGGTTATAATGGTCACAGGTTATATCGCCATTATCCCCATTTTTAATTTTTCCTTTTTTATGAGTAAAGTCATCCCAAACAGAAAGCCCTTTTCCATCTTGGTTATATCCGCCTTCAATCTGATAAGCAGCCGTCGCCGTACCCCAAACAAAATCCTTTGGAAATATTATCTTTTGCATACAGCCTTTATGAAAAATGAGGTTTAATTGAAAAGAAAATTATGAAGAAAAACAAATGTAAGTACATATAGGTCTGCGTTCTTTGCGACAGGATAGACAAGATTTACAGGATTAAATGATTTTACCAAGAATCAAGTGCTTTTTCAGCAGAGGAAAAAATCTCTACTTGATTTGTAATATCTATAAGTTGTAAAATCATTTGAATCTTAGGGTTAATTCCCCCGATGACAAGTCTCGCCGAATGTTCTTCTATCTTTTTAATAATGGCTAAAATAGCAGCAAGTCCAATGCTATTGATATATACCAAGTTAGATAAGTCCAAAATTGTATCAAAGACCCCCGACTCAAAGAAGGAATTGATATTATCAGAAATACTGTATGCGTTGTTTTGATTGATCTGACCCACAAATGACAAGACTTGTAGTTTGGAATCATTTACTACCTCAATCCGTTCTTTTACTACCAATGAATCAAAATTAATCTCTCTCATAATACCTACTTTCTTCATCGATGTTAGAATTCTTAGAATGGATTAGAATTCAAGTGTTAAATTTTTATTGTTAAATAAAAATATCTTCACTACCTCTGGAAAAATGCCAATTTCCTTACAATAAGTACCTCTCCATAGAATTCTAAGGATTCCCCTACCATTCGAAATTTCACCTTCGTAATCTAAGTAAGAATTTCTGTGCGGTTTTTTCTTACTACATAAAATTTTCTTTCCCGAAAGTAAATCTTGAAAGTTTTCCGCACTAGTCTCGTATGTTTCTAGATAATCCCCTTCTGTTTCAAAAAAAATATCCAAATGTCCATCGCCTAACGTCACTAAGTGAAGCGAAATAGTGCAACGGTAGAACAGCAAAATGATTTACTCCAGATCTTCGAGCCGGAGCATAATGGACTTTGCTTTTATAATATCTGTCCTCTTATCAATTTCTAGTAAAGAATGATGCACATCCCTCTCCATTGCTTCATGGGTAATGATAATCAACTCAACCGGTTCTTCATTGGATTCATTTTGTCTCATCGAAGAAATAGAAACAAAATTACGTCCGATAATACTTGTTATCTCTCCTAATACACCGGGGCGGTCAACAGTCTTAAACCGCAAATAATATCGTGCCCTATTCTCACCAACAGGCATTGAACTTCCCGAAGGAAAAATATTTTTCTCCCGAAAGTTAGATTCCTCTCCTCTTCTGGAACCATAGTAAACTAAGTCCGATACAACAGCAGCAGCAGTAGGCAAAGAACCTGCTCCTTTTCCAAGAAGCATAGAAGGACCGGAAAAATTGGTAGAAAAATAAATTGCATTCATTTCATTTCGAACACTCGCAATCGGATGAGTCAGAGGAATCATCGTCGGCTCCACTCTCGCTTCCAAATGATCTCCCCGTCTTTTACAAACACCTAAAAGTTTAATCCTAAGTCCGAGTAATTTGGCAGCTTGGATTTCTGCTCTTGTGAGTTTAGAAATTCCTTCGATATGAATATCTTTCAATGGAATTTTTTGGTTAAATGCAATTCCAATTAAAATAGAAAGTTTATGAGCAGCATCCACGCCTTCTACATCAAAGGTTGGGTCTTTTTCGGCAAATCCCAACTCTTGTGCTTGTTTTAATGCATCCGCATAATCCATATTTTCCTCTTCCATCTTGGTAAGGATATAATTTGTGGTTCCATTTAAAATTCCATACATGGATAAAAAATCATTTGCAATAAGACCTGTTTTAATTGAGCGGATAACAGGAATTGCCCCTCCAACACTTGCTTCGTATCCAATTTCTACTTTGTTTTCCTCGGCAAGCAAAAACAGTTCACCACCTTTCTCAGAGAGAAGAGCCTTATTGGCAGTAACCACAGTTTTTTTATTCACTAAAGCAGACCTGACAATTTCGTAAGCAATACTCGTCCCGCCAACTAGTTCTACTACGATGTCAATAGAAGGATTTTCTGTGATTTTTTTATAATCGTAAACCACCTCTCCTTTAAAATAAGAAGGAACCCGCGAAGGATCTGTGTCGCAGACCAGTAATAAATTTAGTTCAATCCCTGACCTTTCTAAAATTTCTTTTTGATTGGAATGTAAAATTTCTATTAAACCAGAGCCAATAGTGCCAGCTCCAATAAGTCCTATGCTAAGTTTTTTCATTTGAATATTGTACTCACTTTCTTTGGACAGAGTTTCTTTGTTTGGTATTAAGTCATACTTTTTTTATGTTAAATCCTTAAAGATTACCACGGATAAACACCGATGGACACAGATTAAGGATTATTAAATCCATCCGTGGTGAAAAAATCTTAACTCAATGACATTGGGCGCTGCTTGGGAATCTTTGAATATTCCATAACTTTATACTCCGAAGGATGAGAAGTATATTGCTGCAAATACACTAATAAGTCGAAACAGACTGATTAATAGTTCCTTGCTTTTCAACAGTCTTTGTATAATTACTTAGTTGCATAGAATGAATCTGCATAAATTAAGTATATTTAGTATGAAATTTAATTTGTTATTTCTTTTAATAGTTTTGTCCATTTATGCAGAAAATACTACCAAACCAAAACTATCTTCCAAATCCTACTTATTTCAAAATATAAATAGTGGGGAAGTGATTCAAAAAAAAGAGGCTAATTCTATTTTGCCAATGGCTAGTATCACCAAATTAATTACTGCCTTAATTTCTATATCAGATCGGGATTTAGAAACTAGTATGAAAGTCCACAAAAGTACAGTCCTCCGAAATGAAGGCGACAAAAGTGCAATATTAAAAGAGGGAGAATTTTATTCTTTAAAAGATTTACTTCTTACTATGCTTGTGTCTTCAACTAACGTTTCAGCTATCAGTATTGGTACTGAAATTTCAGGAAATCCGGAAAATTTTATTGTAAAAATGAATGATTGGGCGAAAGAAAAAAAATTAAAAAGCACTAGTTTTGGGGATACGTTTGGTTTGTCGCAAAATTCTAAATCTTCTGTCGAAGATATTTCTAAAATTCTAGACATGGTAGAAAAAAATCCAACACTTTACGAAATTCTTTCGACTACAGATTACACAATCAAAGAAAAAAAAGGGCGAATCCAAAATCTCACTACAACCAATGAAATGCCTAATTACAAAGACTTTCGAATCTTCGGAAAAACAGGAACAACAAAACTTGCCGGAAAATGTTTCGCCGGTTTTGTGGTAAAAGGCAGTGAAAGATGGAAAATCATTTTACTCGGTTCAGAAAATGTTTTCGGGGATATGAAAATTTTACTAGATGATGTAAAGTAAGAAGGCGCAATGCAATTTTCTAATTTAGACTTTTTTGTTTTAGTTTTTTATTTATTCGTTGTTTTATATGCTGGTCTACACGCTTCGAAGAATGATACTTCTAAGAGTTTTTTTCTAGCAGACAAAGAACTTCCTTGGTATTTTATCATGCTCTCGATTGTGGCAACTGAAACTTCCAGCCTTACTTTTTTGAATATCCCAGGCCTAAGTTTTAAAGGAAATTTTAGTTTTTTACAAGTAGCATTTGGCTATATTTTAGGACGAACGATAGTGGCTAATTTCATTCTACCGATGTATTACAAAAGCGGATACTCTTCCGTATACGAATGGATTGGAGAAAAATTTGGACATTCTACTCAAAAATCTGTTTCGAGTATATTTTTGATTACCCGCGTTTTAGGAGATGGAATTCGGCTTTATGCTACATCAATTCCAATTGCGATTATTTTTCATGCTTACCTACATGATTCGTTTACGGAAGAAACTACTGGAATTTTAACACTTTTTACAATCACCATGATTACTACTCTTTACACTGTTTTCGGTGGATTTAAGTCCGTTGTAATTACAGATAGTCTACAATTTTTTATCTATGTAGGGGGAGGAGTTTTTTCTTTTCTTTATCTTTTAAATGATTTAAGTTCTAATACGAGTTTTTCGCAAATTTTAAACACAGCATTCAATTCAGGGAAACTAAATATCTACCAAGGATTAGAGGGAGTAACCGCTACCAACTTTTATCAAAAGCCTTATTTTTTCATCAACGGTTTACTAGGTGGAATTTTACTTTCCATTGGAACACACGGTGTAGATCAAATGTTTGCCCAGCGGCTAATTGCATGTAAAACGGAAAGAGAAGGTAAACTCGCTCTCATCGGCTCGGGGGTTTTGGTTTTTTTACAGTTCGTTTTATTTTTAGGAATAGGACTTTTACTCTACTACAAATACACAAACTTAGAAATTCATCCTGATAAAATATTTTCGAAATATATTATTGAAAATATTCCGACTCCAGTTTTAGGTTTAATCGTAGCTGCGATACTCGCGAGTGCAATGTCAACACTTTCTAGTTCCATTAACTCAATGTCCCTTTCTGTCATTTTTGATTGGATGCAGAAAGACAAAAACGAACACCACCGCGTAGTCCAGTCCAAATGGATTAGTCTGATATGGGGATTCGTATTGTTTGTCAGCTCCCTACTACCCTATTATTTTTCAGGAAAAATCTCGGAAGGTTTAGTAGAGATTGGACTTAAAATTGCCTCCTTCACCTTCGGACCTCTTATCGCCTTATTTCTACTTGTTCGTATCAAGGAAAAATTTTCTCTAAGATTAAGTGCAAGTCTACTTATTTTTTCTCTTTTTATAAGCCTAATCACTACCATCTTAGCCAGCATTTTCTTAAAACCAGCAATGGCATACCTAATCCCAACCGGAGTAATCACATTTTACGGACTTGTCTGGCTTGGACAAATTAAGAGCTGATTATCTATTAACCTCTATGTCTTAGTGCCGCGATATTTATGCTGAGCAGCGTCGAAACATGGCAAAACATTCATAGAACTAAAGAATTTTTTTAAAACTTGCTTGACAATGTTTTAACAAAGCATAATCTCTTGCCACTTTTACACCCTACGGAGACAAATTTATTTTGTTTAGAAGAATATCTGCAGTCTTGTTGTTGTCTATAGTCTTATGTTTGGCTAGCTGTACAGACAGTAAAAAAAACAATACAACTCAAGAAGGAATTCTCGATTTACAAAATTGGATTTTTAGTCAAAATGGAAGTGCAGACCTCAGTAAAAGTTGGGAATTTTACCCTGAAAATATCGACAAGCTAGATATCCCCCTTGACGAAATAAAAATATCTTATTCTTTGGGAGAATTTGAAAATCTAAGACGTAAAAACTATTCATTTGCAAGTTTCAAATTAAAAATATTGCTTCCAGAGAATACACCAGAGTACCCACTCTTCCTTCGTTTAAAAGGAATTAACAGTGCGTATTCCCTATCTATAAAAGAAAAAGTAATTTCCTATCAAGGAAAATTGGGAAAATCAAAATTAGACTCAATTCCAAAGATGGGAATTCAAATAATTCCAATTCAGTTTGATTCTAAGGAAGCTGAATTCATTTTAAGAATTTCTGATTTTCATTCTGGAAAAATTGGCTTTAACGGAACTATAGATCTTGGCATACTACCTGACTTAGAAAAAAAAACTAACTTAGATTATTTACTTAGTCTCAGTCTCGCAGTTCCATTTTTATTTATTTTTGTTTATAGCCTAACACAAATAAAGGAAAAAGTATTCATTATTCTAGGAATTTCTTCTATTTGTATGTTATTTCTAATAGGGATTACAGATTCTTATCCTCTATTTCTTATAAGTCCTGAAGCAGACGGAAGAATTTTATTCATTCTAAAAACTATTTCACAAATTCTAATTTTCTTATTTTCTACTTATTTGTTTTACCATGCCTTAATAAGTTCAATTAAGAAATGGATTCGAATTTTTGCAACGATTGTATTTGCAATATTGGTAACATGCATTATGGCAACTTATCATTTACCTCTACCTGCCTATTCAGAAACAATTGCAAATGGAATTTTACTTTTTCTATTTGGGATTTTTACTTACCGTTTTTATCAATACGGACCAAGTTCTTTTGCTCGTGTAAAAAATTACACTGAGAAATATAAAAGAGATTTAGATAAAACCCTACAAGAATTACAAGATAATAAAAAAGCATTTGACCAGAAACTGATCGAGAGGTCGTTTAGTATGGTCACCTATATGGAAAAATTAGAAATCCAAACAGGAGAAATGGAGAAATTAAACGAACTTATCATTCATCTATTAGAAGGGGCTAACATTGATGAAGTTCTAGATGAAATATTTTCCCATATAATGACATATTACCGCGCCAATATTGCATTTCTATATTTTATTGACCCAGCAACTAATGAATTTTTTCCTTATCGTGGGGTAACCAAGGATATCCCCGAAGAAATTAAAGAGTTTATGAGTAAAGCTCGGATGCCTGTTTCAAAAGAAGCAGGAGCATCTTACATCGCTTACAAAAGAAAGAAAACCATTTATTTTGAAAATGCAAAAACAAAGTATACTCGTAAACGAGACAAAAATACAGGAAAAGGTATATCGGAATTACTCTCTTCCCTTTATATTCCAGTTCTAATTCGAAATGAATTTCAAGGAATCTTTTTTTTAGCGACATTTAACCACCCGCTAAACTTAAACAAAGATAAAATCAAATTTATATCTATGTTTACGAATCAACTCACAGCAGCCATCCAAAAAGAAAAACTTCTAAAGGCGATGGAAGAGGAAAAAAGTAAGGCTGAACGCGAAAGGGAAAAAGCAGAACTTGCGAAAAAAGAAGCAGAAGAAGCCAAAGAAGAAATTGAGGCAATTAATAGTTTGGCGCGGAGTATCAATGAAAATTTAGAATTAAAATTTATAATGGATAAAATTATGAACTTTGTAGAAACACATTATGGAATCAAATTTTATTCTCTACATATTTTAACCGATAACAAAGAAAAAATGAAACTTTTAGAAGCAAAATTTCCAGATGATGTAAGTTCCGAAGAAAAAAGAAAAATTAAACAAATATTCATTCCCATACAAACACAAAGCGGTGCATTCTCCTTTATTTACAAATCTAAAAAAATGGTTTTCTACAAAAAATTAGATTTGGAAAAATCAAGTGAAGAAGAAAGACAGGCACTTGGAAATTTAAGTATTTCCTCCATGGTTGGGATTCCGCTCAAAGTAAAAAACGAAATTATTGGTATCTTAAATTTTTTTAGCCCTACACAATTATCTCTTAGTAAAATACATTTAAAAACCATTGCAAGCCTAGGTGAGCAAGTGGCAGGAGTAATTCACAATTCAAGTCTTTATAAAGATATTAAATCTGAAAAAGACAAGTCAGAGAGTTTACTATTAAGTATCCTCCCTCCTAAAATTGCGACTGAGCTAAAAAATACAAGTAAAGTAGTTCCTATCATTTATGAGTCTGTAACCATTTTATTTACTGACTTTGTTGGGTTTACAAAAATTGCAGAATCACTTTTGCCGAAACAACTTCTAATTGAGCTAGATGGTTATTTTACTTTCTTTGACTTCGTTTGTGAAAAATACAATATCGAAAAATTAAAAACGATAGGCGACGCTTATATGTGCGCAGGAGGACTACCGACGGCTAACAAGACTCATGCGATAGATGCTTGTATGACAGCAATCGAATTTAGAGATTTTGCTCTAAGAATGCAGGAATTAAATTCAAGCTCTAAAGACGAAATGATGCCCTGGGAGCTTCGAATTGGTTTACATACAGGTGCTGTCATTGGTGGAATTGTAGGAACAACAAAATTTGCCTACGACGTTTGGGGAGACACCGTAAATATAGCCAGTCGAATTGAATCATCCAGTGTTCCTGGAAGAATCAATATTTCAGAAACAACTTACGAACTAGTAAAAGATTTCTTCGTCTGCGAACATAGAGGGAAAGTAAGTGCGAAAAACAAGGGTGAAATTCATATGTATTTTTTAGATCGTTTGAAACCAGAACTATCGGCAAACGAAGAAGGCACGGCGCCTAATGAAAGATTCCAAGAACTATACGAAAAAGTTAAACGGGGAGAAAACATTTCTCCCTACATCACAGACAAATTCCCATTAGCCGTATAATATTACCTTAACCAAGCCAAGCTTTTTTATTTTCCACTGCGTATTCATCAAAACTAATCGGGTCATTTCCAGTGATTTTTTTTACAGAGTCTAGAATCGGAGAAGAATTTCCCTCTTTTAAAGATCCAGCAATATATACCATAAAATCAGCATAGTCTTCGGGGAGTCCAGCACCTAAAAGAGATTTTTTGAAATCTTCCGATGTAATATCAATATAAGAAATGACAAGTCCTGTCGCATTAGACAGTTTAGCCGCTACTTCAGAATGTGTAATTGCTTCTCGTCCAGTCAAAGTAAACGCTTGGTTCTTAAACTCATCAGTGAGAAGTAGACTAACGGCAGTAGCCGCAATGTCTTTTACACTAATAAAACTAACCTTCGCATCTCCACCTGGAAAATAAATTTTTTTATCTTTTAAAATTCCAGAAATCCAATACGTTTGAAAATTTTGCATAAACCAATTCGGACGAATGATATTATAACTAAGACCAGAGGCTTCGAGAGCTAATTCTAATTTTCGAAAAGGCGCTTCCGGCGGTGCATACTCTACACCCATTGCTGTGTTTAAGACAAATTTCTTTAAATGAACCAACTTTGCTTTTTCAAGCCAAGGACTTAGAATCGCAAACTGATCCGTTAACCCTGGTGGAGAAATAAAAAATCCTGCATCCACCGTCTCTAAAATTTCAATCCCTTGACTTGCTTTAGATGCATCTGCAAACACCCAATTTAGATTAGCCGCTTTTCTTCCCTTCTCAGGAAATCTTGTTCCTGCATACACTTCATGTCCTCTTTCTAATAATTCCAGAACCACTTTACTTCCAATACTACCACTCGCACCATAAACAAAAACTTTCATTGATTTCTCCTGATTAAATTACTCTTTACACTAATTTAAATATTTACTTTATTAGATAGGTTTATTTATTCTCTAAAATATCTCATCATAAAAAATACATATCCAAAAGTATAATTTACTAGACGGATAGATATTTTCTGATAGAATATAAAAATGGATATTCTATCAGAAATAATCAATGACTCTGGCTGGAAAGGAGATTTACTTTCCAGAACTTCTTTTCATCGAGTCTGGGGTTTAAAATTCCCATGTGATAAAAGCGCAGGATTTCATATAGTGACACAAGGAAAATGCTTCGTTCGCTATAAGAATAAAATTTTGCAACTGAATAAAGGTGATATTTTATTTATTGCTAGGGGTCTTAATCATGAACTAGCCTCCGATCCAAACCAAAAAGCAATGGATATTAAAAAATTCCGAGAGCTAATAGAAAAACAAACTGAAACAAAAAATCTAATAACAAGCTTCCTGTCGGTTCGATATGAAATCGGCGATGCCCCACTTCATCCATTTTTTGTAGAGCTACCAGATATTATCCACATTAAGTCAGATGAAATCCCAACCTATCATCCACTCCAAACTACACTTGTATTAATTTCTCAAGAATTGGATCGAGGAATTGGCTCTGATATACTCCTACAGAAACTCTCCGATATTCTACTATACTACGTTATCCGCCATTGGATGGAAAAAAATCCGACCAATTCACCTGGTTGGATTTCTGCCCTGAAAGATGAAAAAATTCTTTCTGCTCTAGAAGCCCTGCATCGAAATCCATCTTGGTCTTGGACTCTAGACTCGCTGGGAAATACATTGGGAATTTCAAGAGCTACTCTTGCGAACCGATTTAAAGAAACTCTAGGGGCAACACCCATGGATTATTTAGCAAAACTAAGAATTGAAAAAGGAAAACAACTGCTCGCTAAAAAAGATATTACTCTTGAAGAGGTTGCTCGTCAAGTTGGTTACTCTTCAGCCTTCGCTTTTTCAAAAGCTTACAAGCGGATAAAAGGATTTGCCCCAAAGAATCATAGAGAAACAATTACAACTTAAATTCTTACTCAATCTCTACATCGCCTAACGTATTTGAAATAGTAGTATGATTGTTCATCATTTTACGTTCGACTATACGATCTAGCTCACGAAGTGTTTCTTCTACTTTTGTGCGATAAGCGCGGATTAGCTTGAGTCTATCTGCGCCGTAAGGAATTTCACTAATTGGAAAAACTCTCGAAATGGGAACTTTGGTATCTGTGTAGTTTGTATGCGTATCTATCTGTAATTTAATTGCTGTCATTGATTCATTTGTAGTATCATTCGAAATTGTGCGAATCACTGTTTCCGATTCCATTTTAGAACTCAGCCTAGTTCTTCTTTTTAAAAAGCTAATCGATGTTAACTTCCCTTCTTTGAGATTCAAAACAAAACTTTCTGAAACAAAGTGCTGGTTTCGTCGTCCAGGTTGGGTTTCGATGAAATTTCTAATCTCTTTGGTAAACGTATTGTTTTTTTACTCTCCCTGTATGAGTTAAATATGGCACAATCTTAGAAATTTCTGTATGATAGTATAAAATATCTTTTTTTAAAAAATCAAATATATGTTTTTGTTCTTTTGTAAATTCCCTCGGCTGAATCGTTCCATCTGGATTAATTAAGGCAGGATATTCCCAGTCACTTGGCTGAACGGTTAAAATTAAACTAAAAAATAAAAACATATAAGCTTTAAGCATTATTTTTTCCTAGTATATAAATTTAAAGAGCAGAGGCATTTGAGTATCCTATAGATTTAAAAAGATTTTTCAAGCGATTTAACTTTCCCCTCCGCAACTAATCGGAAAATATTGCTTTTTTCAGAGCCTAAAGTCCAATTAATGATTGTAAAAAAGATAAGGTCATATAAGTTTAGATGTCATACTTATGGAAATAACCAAACGAATAGCAAGCGATACAATTGTAATTGATTTAGCAGGAAGCCTAGATATATATACTGCCCCTGACTTTAAAACATTCTTGCAGGCAAATGTAAATTCAGAGCATCACAAAGTTATTGTAAATATGGAAAAACTGAATTACATCGATTCCTCCGGAATAGGGATGTTAATTAAAAGTCTAAACTATATGAAAGAGTGGAATGGACAGTTGCAACTTGCAAACTTAAAAGAGTCTTTACAAAAAATATTTAAAGTAGCCGGGCTCACAGCTTATTTTCAATTTATCTCCGAAAAAGAATTCAAAGAAAAATATTCTGGATGAACACCATGTATTTGACAGAGCAGGCATTGGAAGAAGTAATATCTGAAATCCAAATGCATTCCTTCGATTGTACCTGGAATATTTCCCATGAAAAATTAATCGACGTGATTGGAATGCGCAAAGAGGATTTCTATAGAAATCTTTATTCACTCAAACGAAATCATTCTGGGAGTATTAGCCTACGGTCCTTTACTGAAAAAGATGCAGACCTGCTTTGTCTTTTGCTTGAACAAATTTTTCGAAGAAATGACATCGAAGAACAATTTATCCGCTCAGGAATCTTTTTTCCTGACACATCTTTATCAGAGTTAGGACAAATTTTTATCGAACTTACCCAATCTACGCTCAAAAAACATAAAGTAGACAAAGAACTACTACACCTACTTATAAGTTCTACAAAATACTTTGATGATGCATTTGATTCTTATTTTCTAGATAAATTTGATTTAGAAGTACTTTTCGAAAGAAGCATTAATATTTTTACGAACTCTCGTAATATTGATACGTCTTTTGGAGCTGAAATTTTTTTAAAAAAACATTTACAGGATTTGATTACATATAATAAAATCTCGCTAAAAAAAATCACAAAAGAATACCGTCATAGATTTTATTACGAGTTATTTGGAAAATTAAAACGTGAGGGGAAAATGGATTCTGAAACAAAACAACTTTTAAATTTTTTCGAGTTAGAAGACAATGCAACTCTAAAAGACTTGAAGAAAAGATTTAAGGAGTTACTACTCATTTACCACCCAGATGTAAACAAAGAAGGGCATCAAAAGACACAAGAGATCATTGAAAATTACAATAAGCTGTTCGATCTAATTCGGTAACCTCCAATTCTCCTAACGCATTTTTTTGAAATAAAAACGAACTAGTATTTACTGTATTTAAAAAAGTTTCCAACCCCATTTATTGAAATACCGAATCATATTGGCAATAAACACAAAGGTAATTTTCCAATTCCCATGAGATGCTCGTTTCCATAAATGTACAATGCTCGCCTTCGAATAATAGGAAGTTCTAAATCCAATTTTTTGCACTTTACGACAAATATCCACATCTTCGAAATATAGAAAATACCTCGGATCAAATCCATTTATCTTATCTAAAACATCTCGCCTAAATAACATAAATGCCCCACTTATAAATGGGACTTCATAGTTTTCATCCTGATTCAAATCACGCATTTCGTAATTTTCGAGTGTCCCCGAAAATAAAAAATGCAAAAACTTAGGAACAAATCTTCTTATAAAAAGAGAAAATATAGAAGGATAACGTTTATTTAAAAACTGTTGAGTGCCATCTAGATTAAGTACTTTAGGAATTCCAATCCCAATATCTGGATTTCTATCCATGTACTGAATCATTTTTTCAAGTGTATCTTCTTTAATAAAGACATCTGGATTTAGAATTAAAAAGTATTTGGACTCTTCTGCATTTTCGATGGCAATATTATTTCCCTTACCATAACCGACATTTCGCCCGTGATTAAAATGGTAAAAAATTCTATCATCATTAAAAATAGAGTAATTCCCTTGCTTCGGACTATTATCTATAATATAAATTTTTACCTTTAGTTTTGTATCTAAAAAAGACTGAATGCATTCCTGTAAAACTTGCGGCGAAGTGTCATATACCACAACACTCGCAATACAATCAAATACTTGATTCATATAACTTCTTTAAATCCGAAATAATATTTTTTTGCATCGCTTCATTTGTTCCACCACCGATCGAAAGTAGAATAGAATCTCTATGCAGTCTTTCAACGGGATACTCACGACAGTAACCGTAACCACCTAAAACTTGGATTGCATTTCTAGAAACTCTCTCTGCCATCTGTGTGGTAAATAATTTTGCAGACGCTGCACCCAACGAATTTCTGGACTGCGGATTAATATTGGCAGCAACTTGATAAACTAAAGCTCTGGCTGCTGAATACTCTGCGTAAGACTCTGCAATCATTCGCTGGATTTGTCCAAATTCAGAAAGCTTTTTGTCAAATGCTTCTCTGTGGATAATGGCATACTCTCCCATTATATCAAGGCATCGTTTTGCAATTCCAAGAGACTGAGCGGCGAGAGTGATACGCTCAATTTCTAAATTGCGCATCATGTGAGATATAGCACCGTTTTCCTCTCCAATTAGATTTTCTTCTGGGACTTCTAAATCCTCAAATACCAATTGAGTTGTAGGGGAAGATCGCATTCCCATTTTTTCTTCTTTTTTTCCTACACTAAATCCCTTGAACTTGGATTCTACAAGAAACGCAGTAGTTTTTTTAATATCTCGTTTATGTAATTTGGCATAGACCAAAAATATACTTCCAATACTTCCATTTGTAATATACTGTTTGGTTCCGTTTACTATGTATTTGCCGTTTGACTTAGTAGCGACAGTCGCCATACCTAGTACATCAGTTCCAGCACCCGGCTCGGTCATCCCCATTCCCGCAATCCATTCTCCGGAAATTACTTTTGGGAGATAACGGGACTTTTGCTCTGTATTTCCACTATAATAAAAATTATTTACGAATAAAACTTCATGTGCCAAATAAGAAAGTGTAAACCCTGGATCATACTTTGACATTTCCTCGTGGATAATCACGGAAGCCACTGCATCAAGTCCAAGACCTCCGTCCTTTTCGGGAACGGTAACTCCTAGAAGTCCAATTTCGGAGCCTATTTTTTTAAAAACATCTTTGTTAAATGTTTCGTTTTCATCATTTTCTTTAGCTTGTGCGTCTAATTCTTGTTTTGCGAACTTGGAAACATTTTCCCTTAACTCCTCATGAGCATCCGTCGGTGTAAATAAAATATCCTTTTTTGTAACTTGCATTATACTACGCCCTCGTAAATTCCTATATAATCTAAATTTCTATATTTTCCTCTATAATCCATTCCATAACCAACTACAAAATCATCTTCAATATCAAATCCAACAAACCGAATATTGACTTTTGCCTTATGTTTTTTATGTTTGACTAAAAGAGAACATACTTCAATTGAATTTGGTTTTTTCTTTTTTAAGTATCCTATCAAATAATTCAAACTAAACCCACTATCAATTATATCTTCTACGATTAATACCTGTTTGCCTTTGATATCAAGTCCCACATCTCTTTTAATTAAAACTGCACCGGAGGATTCTTTTCCATCTCCGTAAGAAGAGGCTTCAATAAAATCAATCACAGGCTCCGATTTTATTTCACGAAGTAAGTCAGCGGCAAATATGAATCCGCCTTTCAAAATACAAAGAACAACTATCTCATCTTTTTTATAATGGGCAGAAATTTCTTTTCCAAGTTCTTTGACTCTTTTTTTTAATTTTGCAGAAGTGATTAATGTTTTCATTGTTTTACCGGTGTCCAAAATAAAGTTAATTTACCCGGAGAAGTAGAAATATCTTTCCAGGAAGAAATAGAAAACGAAAGTGCTATGATTGAGCTTGTACTAAATTTTTGAAAAAAAGAAAAGTCTTTGTACGCATTTTGTCTTAGGATAAGTTGATTTGCTAATTCTTCTAACTCAGGATTGTGACCCAAAAATAAAATCGAGTTGTGTTTATCTTCCGTAGAAGTAATTAAATTGTATAGTACTCCTTGGTTTGCTTCATACAGCATAGAAGTAATTTCTACTTCTCGAAAAAGTTCCTGGTTCTTATTTACAATCTCTAAAGTTTGAACTGTTCTTGTTGCATCAGATACGTAAGCTAAATCCACTCGTATCCCACGATCTTTCAAAAAACTACGAAGGGACTTCGCATTTTTTCTACCACGCTCGGAAATAGGTCTCTCATGATCCAAACGAAATTCAGCAGCCCAATCCGATTTTGCATGTCTCAAAAGATAAATAGTTTTTACGGAATCCATAAAACGATTGAGTTCTATTCGATTGCTTTGGTCAAGCAGAATTACCCAAATTGCTTATTGACTCAAAAACAGAACCAAGTTCTATGGAGTGATAAAGATTACAAAAGGTGTGAAAACGTATGAGCGGTTATAATAAAGCAGAGCTAAACTTGGATGGAAAAACATTTCCACTAAATTTAATTACAGGCACGGATGGTAAACAGGGAATTGACATCAAGGATCTCTATGATTCGACAGGAGTAGTCACCGTTGATCCCGGATGTTTTAATACAGCTATCGGAGAAAGTAGTGTTTCCAGGCGCGATCCTGACAAAGGACAACTCAGTTATCGTGGCTATCAAATTGCTGACTTAGTAAAAAATTCTACTTTTGTAGAAACATCCTATCTTTTAATTTACGGCGATCTTCCAAAACAAACGGAGCTGAAAGACTTCTCTAATCGCCTATCCAAGCACTCAATGATCCATGAAGACATGATTAATTTATTCGACGGGTTTCCCGGAAAAGCGCACCCACTTGCAGTACTTTCAACTATGATTATGGCACTTTCTAGTTATTATACAGATGATTATGAAGAATCAGTAGATAGAGGAGTAGACCAAGTCACTCGCTTACTCAGTAAAATTAGAACGATAGCAGCCTTCTCCTATAAAAAAATGATCGGGCAACCTTTCGTTTACCCCATCGACAAACTTCCTTATTGCACCAACTTTTTACATATGTTATTTTCTGTTCCATCCGAGCCTTACAAAGTTCCAGAAGACCACGATAAACTTTTAAATCAGCTCTGGATTCTTTACGGTGACCATGAACAAAACGTAGCAGCTACTACCGTTCAACTCGTAGGTAGCACGAAAGCAAACCTTTTTGCATCTATTAGTGCCGGAATTTCTGCTCTCTGGGGATCAAGAGAAGGTGGACAAAGTGTAGCTGCTGTGGAGTTACTGGAGAATATCCTCAAGTCAGGGAAAGATTATAAAACTTATTTGAGTGATGCAACTGTAAGGGCGGATTTAGCAAAAGCAAACTTTATGGGACATGAAGCATACAAGGTAAAAAGTCCTAGAGCAATTGTAGCCCGCGAAATTTTCCAAGAGTATTTTAAAACTCATCATAGTCCGCTCGTGGATCTAGCGTTTAACGTTGATGATTATATTTCTAATGAAAGTTTTTTTAAAGACAAAAATCTTTATCCGAACTTAGAATTCTATAGCGGAATTTTATTTAATAGCATTGGAATTCCTAAGAATATGTTTACTTTAATGCAAGCAATTGGAAAACTTCCTGGTTGGCTCGCACACTGGAGAGAACTCAGAATTCGAAGCAACTTCAAAAAAGCGAGACCGAGACAAATTTATATCGGTAAAGTTGGGCAATCCTATTTACCTGTAGACAAACGAAGTTAGCCCCTTGCAAAGTCTGAGCGAATTTTTACATTCGATTCCAGATGATTTTGATAGGGAAGAGATTTATAAAAAAACTCTTCCCTACTTAGTAAATCAAAACTATTTAAATGTATTATCTAACCAAATCGGGTACAAAGAATTTCATGAGAATTTATTTGCGCTCGCAAAACTCCCTCACGGAATTGGGCTTGGGGTTTCCCTTATGGCACAAGTCAACATTGCCGGTAGAGTTTTACAAATTGTCTCTAAAACAAACCCAAACATTATAGAAAAATTAGAAGGTATAACAAACGGCAAACTTATAATCGCCCTAGGTGTATCTGAACCAGATTGGAAAGGTAGACTTTCTAATCTCAAATCAACACTTATTCCAACAAAGAGCGGAAAATACCTATTAAACGGAGAAAAATCGTTTTTCACAAACGGTTACAATTGTAATTACTACCTAGTAGTTGTAAAACTAGATCAAAACTATAGAGTATTGATTTTAGATAAAACAAAACCGGGACTTCAAATTACTAAGTTTACTCTTCCTTTCGCAGTTGAGGCTACTCATTGTAAGATCAAATTTGAAAACGTAGAAATTGAGGCTTCTGAGATTTTAATTTTTGATTACTCAAATTATGCGGAAAATTTACGTTTATCTGAAATGCTTTCTCTCGCTGCGGTATTTTGTGGTTATGCGGAATTCACCTTAGACAAGATAAAAGAAAACGAAGAACTAGTTTCTATTCTAAAAGAAGAGGAAAGTAAACAAAAAAAAATACTTAGAATCAAAACTCTAATCCATTTATTAAAAGCGCGAATTCTAGAAATTTCAGAAGAAAAAGACAAGAATGAAAACCTTGAATTAAAAAACTATTTTCCCTATGGAACCGAGTTAGTCGCAGAAGAATTCTATTCTATTTTAGAAGAAATTTTTCCAAAAGAAAAAATAGAGCCCTACTTTCACGACAAACAGCTTTTTCAATATAGAGATATGTTAAACGAATCGTATATCAGGCGTGCGGCAAAATCAGCGAGTGGAATTACGAAAGTCCGTGAGTAAATATATGAATGGATTTTTCTTTTTTAAATCGAACTAATGTCTTCTCGCAAATCACAGCTCGGTTTTGTCTTTTTTGATGTACGTGAGTAAGGTATCTTAGGGCTAACATAATTTTGCCGTCCTCGATAGTCACATACACAATCGGAGTAGTTTTACCAAGTCTAACAAGATAGTTTTTAGAAAGTCTACGAATATTTCGTTCAAATGTCTTAGAAAAATGTTCATCCAAAATTGTTTCTGAAAGAATTTCCTCACAAATAGATTTTGCTCTTTGCCAGTTAGAATTAATTGTAAGGAAAATATAAATTTCATCCCAAATAAAATTCATTTCCTGCGATACTACAAATACCTTATGAATAATGGCATGATGGTTAGGAACATGAACTAGCCGATTGGAAGACTGGTCTGCTCCATGCTCTGTATTCACTTCCAAGAGGGTAAAGCGCATTAGCCCAATATTAATGACCTCTCCTTTGACTTCTCCGATTTCAATTCTGTCTCCAATCGTAAATCCACTATTTCCATGAATTAAAAACCAACCGGCAAAGTTCAAAGTAATATCTTTCACAGAAATCATAAAACCGGCGCCGGTAAAAGCAAGAATCGTAGGCAAATAAGAAATCTTAGTATAAAAAATAGGAACCGAGCAAAATAATCCAAAGAATACAAATGTATACCGTGTAGCTCTCCTTCTCGTAAATATACTTTGTATATCTGAATCAGAATTCAATTTATCTAAAAAAAATACAGTTATATTATAAAACAAAACCAAAAAGAAAATGATATAAAAATAGAGAATAAAATCCTCTGAAACTTTTCTTTCCTCTTTGGCGAGAATTTTCAATAAACTAAATGGTTCTAAAAAATCCATAGTGCTATAAAGAGTTTTGCTGTTTAATAGCGGATACTATCTCTTCTTCGCTAATGACATTTCCCCAACTAGCGGCACCTATTTGGTTTAATAAGATAAATTTTATCTTCCTATCGCTTGTCTTTTTATCATGCATCATGTGCGCCACTAATTTCTCTGGAGAAAGTTTTTTGTCTTGCGTCGGTAATTTTAAATTACTCATAATTTTTAATACTTCTAAAAAAGAATCTTCCGAAAGACTCGCTTTTTGTTTAGAAAGAATAAGCGCAAGAACAAGTCCCATCGCAACACATTCCCCGTGCGAATATTTCTTATAATTCGTAAGTGATTCTATAGCGTGTCCGAGTGTATGACCTAAATTTAGAATAGCTCGTTTCCCCGTTTCTTTTTCATCCTCTGCTACAATACTAGTTTTAAATTTAACTGACTCTGAGATGAATACCGTAAGAGAATTTTTATCGTAAATATTTTCGAAAGAAGAAGTTTTCATTGTCTCATAAAAAGATCCTCCAGTAAGAAGAGAATGTTTCAGAACCTCAGCGAGCCCGCATTTCCATTCTTTTTCTTCAAGAGTTTCTAAACTATGAAGTGCGGCAAATACAAGTTCAGGTTGATGAAACGCACCAATCATATTTTTTCCTTTATCAGCGTTTACTGCCACTTTGCCGCCAACAGAAGAATCTACACAGGCAAGCAGTGTGGTAGGAATTTGTACAAATCGAATCCCTCTTAAAAAAGTTGCAGCAACAAAACCAGAAAAATCTCCTATTACCCCACCCCCGAGAGCGAGGATTACTGATTTTCTATCGGCTCCTAATTCAATGAGTTCATTATAAACTTTTTTTAATCGATCAATATGTTTATTTTTTTCTTTTCCCTTAATTAGAATTACACCGACTGGCAAATTGATCTTATTCAATTCTAAAAGAACTGAATCCAAATAAAGTTTCGCTACTTTTTTTTCAGTAATGATAATCAAACGAGATACATTTTGAATCTTTTGAATTTCTTCTGCGAGTCCTTCAAAATTTTCATATAAGACTACATTATAATCTGTAGTTCCGAATTCTACTTTTTCGGAGGAAATCTGCATTAGCCCACCACCCAGTTGCTTTTGATAAATCTAGGTTTTTCTTTGTTGTTTTCTTTGAAATAACTTTTAATATCCGGTCTGAGTTCTAATTCTAATACTTCATCTACAGAATGAAAGGCAAATTCGATAATTGCTTTTTCTTTTTTAGGAATAGAAGGATTAAATTTTTTTACATTCACTTCAAATACAAGCTGTATTAAATGTCGTCCCCCATCTGGATCAATACTTTCATTAATGAGTAGGAATTCACATGTACTGACTTCTAAATTTAATTCTTCTTTCAGTTCACGTGCAAGGGCAATTGTTGCACTCTCGCCAAACTCAACTCCACCACCGGGTAACAACCAGTAATCCTTATTTTTTTTCCTTTGTTTGATAAGTAAAAATTCTCCCTTCTCATTTCGAATAAGAGCTGCAACTCTAACGCGAAGTTTTTTAGATTTTAAAAAGAAATCAAGCATTGAGGCTACCTATCTTAGTCTGACTTCAAGCGAATCTTCATCGACTTGAGCATTTTACTCGCCGCATCTTGGCGCGCCTTTTGTTTACTGTTTCCCGAGCCAATTTTCTCACCAACATTTTTTATTTTCACTTTCACTTTAAAAACCTTGTTATGATCCGGTCCTTCTTCTGAGAGAATTTCATAATCAGGCAAAATTTTAAATTTCTTTTGACAAAATTCCTGAAGTGCAGTTTGGAAATCTTTATAAGAATGCATTTCATTCTCTACCATATCTTCTATATGGGGAATGATAAATTCTTCCACAGAAGGAATTCCATTCTCTAAATAGATTGCTCCAATCAAAGCCTCAAGAAGATTTTCGAGATTACTCCGATTAGTCTCCCCTCCACTGGCTCTCTCTCCCTTTCCAAGAAGCAAATACCGACTTAACCCAAGTGATGTCGATATTTTTGTTAATGCCACGCCCGAGACCACTCTGGATTTTATTTTAGATAATCTTCCTTCGGAATAGGTAGAAAATCTTTTAAACAAATAACTACTAACAACTAAACTTAAAACAGAATCTCCTAAAAATTCTAATCGTTCATTGTCTTCGTATGGTAATGTGGTTTCGTTTAGAAATGACTTATGTGTAAATGCAGAATTTAATAAAACTAAGTTATGAAAAGGTATCCCAATTTTTTTGATTAGGTCTTTTAGGTCTTTCGTTCTTTCTTGGGTGAGGTATTTAAATTGGTTTGCGTTGTCAGTATTTTTCTTTGTCAACTGGAAAGTAAAATTAGTACGAAACTAATAATTGCTTACTAATTTCGTACTAAAAAAAGTTAGAATCTGATTAAGATTTTGCTTTGTCGATGTATTTCGCAACATCACCAACAGTTTGAATCTTTTCAGCATCTTCGTCAGAAATTTCGATTCCGAATTCTTCTTCTAATGCCATAACTAGTTCCACTGTATCTAGTGAATCTGCACCGAGATCATCAATAAAGTGTGCTTCTGGTGTTACTTCGGTCTCGTCTACTCCGAGTTGCTCAACGATGATCGCTTTAATTTTTTCTAAATCTGCCATTTTTACCTCCGGCTAATTCCCTTAATAAATTTTAATATTTTTAAAATATGCCAATAATACATTCAAAAAATATAAGATTAAAGGCTTAAAAGATACATATTTTTGTATCTCAAAATTGACGCTCTATAATTTAAAAAAATTTGGCAAGTCATTATCATAATTTTTTCTAACTTATTTAAAAAAATAACTTAGAGAGGAATATGCCTCACAGGCATTGAGACATAGAGAAATATTTTATGTTTGCTAGAAAGTTAGTTTTACAAGCGCAATTGTTAATCCTAAAACGAAACCAAGTATAGTGCCATTTATACGAATACTTTCTAAAATATTTCTAGTTTTCCATTCAATATTAACGCGAAAGTCCTTTGGATCTTGGCTTTTTAATCGCACAGAAATTTTTTCCCCAATGAACTTGGAAACTTGGTCATCAATTTTATCTTCTAGAAATTCAAAAAATTCTCTAACAGGCATATAATTTCTAAGAGTTTTAGATGCTTTGATATGATTTTTATGCAGTATGATGTATTTTGCAGCAACTTCTAGTAAAGTTTCTCTCAATTGAAAAATAAGTGCTTTTACAGCGGCAGTTTTTTGCTCTACGGAAAGAGACTCCCATGATAAAATATATTTATCTGCGCTCATCGAAACAATCGTAACCATTTCATCCAAAAATTGTTCGTTCTCGGAAAAAGTACCCTCTCCCGATTTGAGTTTTTCTCCATATTGTTTGATGATATTCGGAATATTGATAAATAAACTGACAAACTTCGTCATTACATTCTGCTGATTTACAATCTGGTTTATAAATTCTTTAAATTTGTCTTCTTCGGAAATTTTAGTAAGTGTACCACCAAC
>JAGOHK010000058.1:9707-29703 GCA_017996175.1 Leptospiraceae bacterium | reverse complement strand
AAGACGAAGAAGTAGTAAAAAGTCATATCGGATTATACGTAAATGATTTTACTAAAGACTTAGGGCGTGAAGGCAAAGAAGCAGTAACCACTCTCTGGGAAAAAGCAAAAAGTCTAGGTTTGGTGAAAGATAACAAAAAGGAAATATTTATTTCGTAGAGACAGGTTTGAAACCTGTCTCTACTGCTGTAGCGCTCAAATTAAACTTTTACCAATCCGAACCACCACCAAAATCAGATCCACCAGAATCACCCCAACCAGAATCAGATGAGTCGCCGGAATAATCCGTATCAGATTGAGACCAAGAATCTCCATTCCCACGAAAAGAGTCACCACTAGAATGATCGTTTCCATATAACCCACTATCGTGACCGGTAAATTTATCGTAGAGCCAACTTCCAGCAGCTGCACCTAACATACCTGTAAGAAACGTTCCCATAAATCCAGGACCTGAATTTCCATAACCACCAGCATTGTATGGCTGATTTAGATTACCCGCTCCTCCTCGGTTAGATGCCATAAGAGAAGTAATAATTTTAAATGCGATAAACGCAATCACTGCAAAAATAATAATTGTCATCCAGGGTATCCCTCCTGTAGTTTGATTTGTTCGAATGGGAGCATTAGCTCTTTGTGGGTAATTAGAGTTAGACGTATTTTTATTTGCCACTGCTGAATCCATGACTCCCGAAAAATACTCAACTGAAGAGTTAAGTCCACGATCGAAATTTTTGGCTTTAAACTCCTCCGTGATTTTTGATCGGAGAGTGTCTCGTTCAAAGTCTCCGAATACTTGTTTGGTTTTGTTGCCTATTTCTATTTTTAACTTTCTATCCTTTTTAGAAATTAGCACATACACGCCGTTTACCTTGCGTGCCTTTGCGTTTTCTATTGCAAGCGCATTTGCATCTGCCTGCCCTACTTCTTCGATTGTTTCTATCACTAATTCTTTTCCAGACTTGCGCTTAACGTCCTCCAGCCTCTGGTTAGCTGCTTGAATGGCAGACGAGGAAAACATTCCTGCTGTGTCGACTACTTCTGCATATACCGCAGCATTCAGGATGAAAGCTATCGTACAGATTGCCAATATCTTTTTCATAATTTTTAAATTCTCCTCTTTGTAAGTTAGACTTATTCTTCTAACTTGTTAATAGATTGTCTTTTTAGATTTTTCTTGTCAAACTCGATTAAATATTTTTCCGTTTTATATTGATTTTGTTCTACCTTGTGACTCAGGTTCGCATAAACTAAAATCCGATTTATCTCTAACTTTGCCTTACAATCTGTCGAAGGATACCTGTTTACCTGTTTAAATTCATTCATGGATTCGTAACAAAGTTTTTTCATTTCAATTCCGTCGAAATTTTTGTAAGAAGGAAAGTCTAATTCTATTTGGACTTTTTTGACTTTGAAGAACTCATCTAAAAATGTCCCCTCTCTAAAAAATGAAATTAAGGGATACCCAAAATAAACAAACTCAGTCGACTCAAACAAAATTTCCCAATTTGCACCTAGGACTTTTTTGATTCTGTTTTGCATTCTTTTTTCAAAAAAATCATCTACTGAAGTTTCTTTGGCTCGTTCTAAGTATTCCCCTTTTCTAATATCAGCACTATTCATACTGCACTGCATACATACAATGGTAAGGATAAAACTAATTAGTATTTTCCAAACGTACCGAACCAAGGCTTTATTGTTCAAGCGCATACTATTCATTTTCCTTTAAATAATAAATAGTAATCATTTCTTTTGGAATAAATAATGAGAGACTAACCACTCTTCTCCCCTATTATATGAAAAAAGTTCTGCACAGGACAAGAAAAAGATTCTCCAATAAGACCACCACTTAGTTAAATTTTCTTTCCCATAAGTTTTTTCTAGGATAGGTAAAATTTCTTTTCTATTTTTGTCCATACTTTCGAGCCAGGCTTCACTTGTTTTGCCGTAGTGAGTTCCATTTACAACCCAGTGATTACGAATTGTTAAATGATCTTGAAAATATAGAAATAGATTATGAGAAGGCATCATTCCACCAGTAAAAAAATACTTCGCCATCCAATCAGTCTCATCTCTTACTTCAAACGGATATGCAAATTCCTTATGTGTAAAAATATGAATAAAAAAAAGTCCATCTGGTTTTAAAAATCCTGATAGTTTAGCAAATAATTTCTGGTAATTCTTCATATGCTCGAGCATCTCAACCGAAATAATTCTATCAAATTTTTCATTAATAGTAAAATCATTCATGTCCTGGGTAATCACTGTTAGGTTCTTAAATCCTTTCTCTTTTGCAACTGAATCTATATATTCCTTTTGCGTTTTCGAATTGGAAACTGCTGTGATTTTACAATTTGGAAATTTTTCAGCCACATAAAGCGACACAGACCCCCAGCCGCAACCTAAGTCTAATAACGATTGTCCATCTTTTAATTGGGCTCTTTCGCAGGAAAGTTTTAGCATAGCTTCCTCTGATTCGTTTAACGTCTTTGCGCCTACGTTCCAGTATCCTCCGCTATATTTCATTCTGCTACCAAGCACATACTTGTAAAATTCTGTTGGCACTTCGTAATGCTGTTCATTTGCGTCAGAAGTATTAATTGCGATCGGACTTGCCTTTAATTTTTCAATGTACTCAATTAAATGTTTTTGCTGCGTTTCTTTGCTGCCTTTGTTTTCTTCTGCGAGCCTTTCTTTTAAAAGTTTTCTAATTCCTAAACGAATCAAAAAATCGGGGACTATATCTTTCTCTAATAAGTTAAATATCAATGTTTACTCCTGTATCTGATATATTAATCAGACTTTTCTAAATCCAAAATAAAATAAAAAAAATCGTTATCTGAATTCATTCTTATCGGAAAAATGAGTGGTTGGAATACAAAATGGAATATCTCCAAAAAATCTGGACTTTCCTTGTTCATCTAACTCCTCTACTTGTAAATAATAGGCATTATTCGGAATTCGAATTAAATTGTAATCAGATTTATTTTTATAGGCTGTAATTTCCAATTCGAAAATGGGAATTTTATTTTTATCTAAGAGTGACCATTTTTGCCTAAGGGAATTTTTAGAAGTGGAATTGTCCAAGAATACATCCAATTCAATTCCATTTGTCTGGGTTAGTACCCAAATCGTTTTCCCTTTAAATATATGGTATCTATTTCCACCCTCTATTTTATTTGGGAAATAAGCAAGAAGCTGGAAAGACTCCAATTTCTCTTTTCTAAATACTGCAATATTTGGAGCACGAAAAATAGTTACGATTATATTTAATAAAAAAAGAAATAGAAGAAAGAATGAAAAATACTTAATTGCGAAATGCGGTTTATATTCGTTTGCCTCTTCTTGTATTCCAAAAAAGTATATCCAAATGAAAACAACTACGAATCCACTGTCTGGTTGCACAATATGATACCCGAAGCTAAACGCAACAAATAACAATATAAGAATCATTCCTTTATTTCGAAAAGAAGAATTTACAAATAAAGAAAGAGTAATTAATATTACCCCAAGAATTCCGACTTCGCTTATTAACCCCAAATAAAAAGACGGGTTATCTATTTTATTTTCAGGAGTATAAAGCTGCAAACTAGGATCTTTTAGATTTACTATAAAACTACCAAAACCGCTACCCCAAAAGGGATTTTCCATGAAAACTTTCCAAGCACCCAAATTAAAATAAAAGCGATGTGGGTCAAAAAGAAGGGCAGATAGGTTTCCTGTTTTTAAAAAATCAATCAGTCGAACTGGAATTAAGAATAACCTACCCAAACTAGAATTCGGATCTTTCGGAATAAAGTAAAGGATAATCATTATTATGCCAAATACTGCAACCAAGGCAATGGAATTGACCATACGAAATCTTAAATTATTTTTTTTCCAAGTTAGAATCCCAAGAAAAAGAATACTAAGTAGGAATAATAGCCAGTATCCCCTACCTTGATAAAAACCAATTGATCCTTCCAGTAAAATAAAACTAATTAGAGGAAAATAAAGAAACTTCTTAACTGAAAGTAAATCTTCATAAAAAAGAAAACATAAAATTGGAACAATCCAAGTAGAACTTCCAGAATCTCTAAAAAGTCCCATTACTCGATTTGCTTCTAGAGACAAATTTGTATTTTCCGCAAAAAAATTTCGATCCCATAATATCTGCAAAAGAAGAATAAAAAATTGAATTCCGAGTCCAAAGAGTATTCCAAGTCGCCAGTCTTTCTTTTTTTCTACTCTATTCTTCGCAGCAATTTCCTCTGAGTAAAAATACAATAAAGGAAATAAAATATGCGTTATGCTTTCTGTACTTAAAGCAAATGCTTCTTTGGAAGAAACTCCCTTAACATACATCGTTTCTAAAATTCCAAATCCATTGAAATACGGTGCGTTGAAATAAGTAATAAATCGCTCCGCAGTAATTAAAATTAAAAATAAAACCAAGAGTAAGTTGCCAGAAAATGAACTAATAAACTCTTCTGATTGATTTGAATTTCTATTTTTATAAAAAGTATATAGCTCTCTAAATAAAATTCCAGTTATCGCACCCCAAAAAACTCCCATTAGAGTAACAAACTGATTTTCAATTCCGAGAATTGCTCCCACTCGAACCAGAGTCAAACCGGAAATAATCGTTATTATCCTACCCCATCTGTGACTAAAAATATAAACAATAAATGAAATCCCAAACTGAATTCCAATGACCGTAAAAAATTCTTTTTTAGGATAAGGGTGACAAAATCGGAAAAATAAAATCCAATAGTATCCAACTAAAGTCAATAAACTGAGTAAAAAAATTTTCTTCATAGTTTTTGCAATTTTACCAGGTTTGGTAACAGAGATTTTCCTGCTTTTAAAATAACTTTCTGTTCTTCATACCCTTTTTTAGTAATTAAAAAAGTATATTCTTTTTCTTCTAAAAACATTTTGGCGAAAATTCCAGTATTTGGGTTACTGGTAAATACTTCCTTTTCAAACTGTGTGATTTCTTCTGTCACTATCTTTGCGCCAAGCGGTTTACCTTCGTTATCTTCAATTCTTAAGACTACCTTATTTCCTTTAAAAAATTCAAATAGAATATTTTCCCATGCACCTTTAAATCCCCTTAAAATATCTTTTACAATTTTGTATTCTACATTTTGATGAGAGGACTCAGCAATAAATGCGTTAGTTCCAAAGGTATGGTAATAATAATCCTGATCTGTACCATCTACAGGATAAAGGTTTTTTAAAAGTCGAAATTCTTTGTTTAATCGTACTGATTTTGCATACTTTATAATTCGACTTGCCAAGTCTTTTACATAATCTGGTTCTGGATTTGTAAGATTGTCAATCGTATAAGGAAATAAAATAGCAGTTGCGAATGAATGAAAACTCATCGAAAATAAAAATCTCTCTCGTTTTGCAAGTAATATCATAGATTTTGTTTCAGGTTCAGAGGCAGCAGTTGGTCCGCGATAAAAAACATTATTTGTATATCCTGAAGATGCTCTTTTGTTCCCCGAATTCCAACGAAACGGATAATTTCGATTTAAGTCTACTCCGCGTGTCGGGTCATCTTCATTCATATCTAGCGGCAAATATCCATTTTTCCTTCCCATATCCACTGACTTGTTCCAGAAAAAATGGCTCCCGTCAGGATTTACTATTGGCACAATCCAAACAGAGATATTTTCTAAATACGGTTCGTATTTTTCAAAATCATTTAGCAAATGATAGATAATATCGTAACAGTGTTCGGTTGAAATTAATTCATTCGCGTGATGCGCCCCTGTAAATAGAATGGGAATTTTATACTCGGACGGTTTACTCGAAGTGATTTGTATGGCGGGGATAACTCTACCTAGCCTTGTTTCTCCTAACTCAAAGTATTTAACTCTATCTGGGAATTTTTCTGCAATTGTTTGTAGGTAAATTTGATTTATCCTCTCATCCTTATAACCAGCGTGTAAGTCTTCTAGGGTTTTAAATTTCTTTTTAGAGCGTGCATCATATCCTATATCGTAATATTTGAAAGGCGCAGACGACGGATAACTCTCATAAGGAAGATTAGATTTTTCTAAAATTTTCATTTCTCTTTTGGTAAGTAGATAAACGGTAAATGTCTTTCCTTTATATGAAGTCTCCGGCATTGAAAAAAAATATTTCCGAACTAACTTCTTAAATTTTTTATAATCTTTATTTTGAATTTTATAGGGAACGAGTTCTTTGTTTTCGTAAATCGGAACGTTCGGGTAACGAATATCTTGGGAAAATAAGCTACAAGAAATACAAACTAGAATCAGTAGAACACCTAGAAATTTTGAAAACCAAGAATGCATATTTTAAAACTTAAACTTTCTCCAGAGTTCGTACAGTAAAAAACCTGTAATAGCAGAAATAACTGCAAAAAATAAAATTAGATAATTCCCTTCTCTAATATAATTTCCTATAATTAAAAATAAAATCATTGTAGTCGCCAAAATATATACGATAGGCGCGATAGGGTAACTCAAGTAAGGGATCAAATGTGGTCGGTTGTGTTGTTTCTTCACACGGAATACGGAGTAGATGGTAAGAATAGAAAGTGCGATGATACATATAAAAGAAAAATTGAGCAGGTTACTTTCCTTACTCACAAATAAAATCATACAAACAGCCCAAGCGGATTGCATCCAGATTCCAAGCACGGGAGTATTTGTTTTTGGATGAAGATGTCCTAATTTTTCAATAAAAAGTCTATCTCTAGACATCGCAACTTGGATTCGACTTCCTGTAATGATTGTAGAATTTGTATTTCCTAAAATTATGAAAATAATAATGTATGTCATGATACGCGGAATCCATTCCACAAAAATAGGTGATTCTATTTGCAATAAGTTATGTAAAAAGTATTTTCCAATAATGAAAAATGGATCTTTACCAGTTTGCAAATTTTCAAAGGGAAGAAGTGCAATAAATATAAATCCTAAAAGTAGATAAATCGACATAACCACTATCGGTCCAAAAATCATTGCACGGGGAATTACTTTTTCAGGATTCTTAATTTCTTCTCCCATTGCAAGTGGAGAATTCCATCCCGCATACGTCCAGTATATCGCAACTAAAGCTGTCCCTGATGGTAATAGATCAGGAAAGGAGAATGGTATATTCATATTAGTCGCTAGTAGTAATTTAGACTGATCTCCTATTAATACAAAGTATAGAATGGAGATAATTGTGAGTATCCCTACCCCTACTAAAAATACAACCGGTAGAAACGTAACCAATTTCTGAAACCGAATAGAGGATTCTATCCCAAAATGATTTACAACCGTTAGTCCCAAAAGAAGGATAACAGCGATTACCTGATAATAATGCAATACAAATCCAAATTCTGGTAGCGAATAACAAACAGTATTCACCCAATCCCCAAGGATAATCGCTCCCTGGTAATGAACAGAAAGAGAAAGCCCAAGCGCAATCGAGCCCGGAAATGTTATAAAAAAAGTAAAGAACCCATATAAAAAAGCCCATCGCCGTCCGTACGAATTTCTAAGATAAGCATAATCTCCGCCTAATTCTGGATAGACGGTCGCAAGCTCCGCTGAACTGAGCGCACCTGCAAGTGCAATGATTCCTCCAAACAACCAAAAAAGCAAAAACCAAGTTGGATGAGGAAGTAGAGAGGAAATGAGTGCTGGATAAACAAAGATTCCAATCCCAATCATATTTCCCATCATGAGTATGATTGCATTTGTAAGACCGATTGTTTGATTAAATGTATGCTGTTTCAATTTTTGCTTTGGACTGGTTCAGTTAAGTTAATTTCTTATCAGTCAGATTTTAGGTAAAATGCAAATTGTCATTCTAAAAAAGAGGTAGGTTCATCATTTCAAGATTTACCCACTAAAATTGGGCACGTCCGCACATTCTCATAGAGTTATATCTTAAAAGATTCAAACCAAGGCATTCATTATCAGAAGAATTATTCGGGTCATTACATTTTTTACTATGCATTATTAATGTAATATATAAAAATAAACGTCTATAGCAATCTTTCTCCTCCCTCTCTTCCTTGATATCTTTCCTGACAAATGGATCTGATAAATCTACGCATGAACTAAAACTAATAGATAATAATAGAAGTACCGTTAATAAGTATCTCATGCTCTGCCTCTTTAATCTTTTAGTTCACCTATAAAATCTTTATAGGAGTCATCAAGTCGAATTTTGTCTTTTTCTTTCTAGCGCTCAAGCGGCTAATTTGCATTCAACTTCTACCATAATTCTATTCCACAAATTAAAAGCTTAATTTATTTTCATTTCATAACAAATCCAATAAATAAAATTGGTAATCAATATGAAATATTTATCCGTTAAAATTCTGACTAAAGCAATGCTCCGTGCATTTGTGACACTAGCGATTATTGTGCAAACAATCCTTTCGATTTCGAATTGCCAAAAAATTGAAAATCAGCCTGCACCTATAGCTCAAGAATGTACAAAACTATATCCAAATATGAAATGTATTCCAGCAGGAAATTTTATTAGAGGGAGTAACGTCCACGAAAAAGACGAGAAGCCAGAGCAAACAATTTACGTA
Organism: Leptospiraceae bacterium; assembly: GCA_017996175.1. GTDB lineage: Bacteria > Spirochaetota > Leptospiria > Leptospirales > Leptospiraceae > UBA2033. Next base: position 21,153 of record JAGOHK010000058.1, on the reverse strand, counting down.
TCAGAATTTTATATAGATACGTATGAAGTAACGAATGAGGATTTTAACAAGTGTATAGAAGTCGGTAAATGTAAAGATTGTCTCAAAAACAATACCTGCAATTATGTAGGACCGAGATACGGCAAGCCTTACATGGCACCAAAGCAACCAATTGTAGGAATTAGTTGGTATACGGCAAAGGAATTTTGCGAATTTTTAGGGAAACGTCTTCCTACAGAGGCAGAATGGGAAAAAGCAGCCCGTGGGACAAAGGGTGACATCTACCCTTGGGGAAAAGAACCTGCCGACTGTAGTCGGGCTGTTATCGAAGAAAATGGAAAGAAAGGTTGCGGAAAAGACAAAGACCTACCTACCTCAGACGTTGGAACAAGAACAAGCGGCAAATATGGATTGTACGACATGGCTGGAAATTCTTGGGAGTGGGTAAATGATTATTATACTCCTTCCTTTGAAACCTGTGGATTAGATTGTTCTAAGAAAGATCCTAAAGGACCCTGTGATGGCAAAGAGCCCTGCCCTGGATTTAAGACCAGGGTTTTAAAAGGAGGTTCTTGGTGGTGGGATAAAAATTATGCTAGAGGTTCAAAACGCAGACATCACGATCCGAAAAACTTTCCGGAATACCATCATTTTGGATTTAGATGCGCGAAAGATTAATCGAGTAGTTCAGTATCCATCGCTTGTGCTGGATAAGAGCCGGTGTCCATTGATCTGGAAGTATTTCTTGATTTATTTTTAGCAGCAATTTCTGCATACTCTACAGTATACGGAGTCCAAGGAATGGCTTTGAGTCGAGCAATAGGAATTTTCTTTTTAGTTCCTTCGCAGATTCCGTAAGTTCCCTTTTCTATTTTTTCCAAAGCAACTTCAATTTGGTTCAAAAGATCAATCTCATTCTCCGTGAGAACAGAGCTAAGAGCTTCTTCGTTGATTTCGGAGGCAATATCAGCTATATCTCCAACTTCTTTGAGTCCAGAAGGGGAACTTTTGTCTTCCCATGTGTTCAATTTAATCAGAAGATCATTTTTTTTCTCAAGAAGGGCTTCTTTTAATTCATCAAAGCCTTTTGAGGACTGTTTCGATTGTGAAGATTTGGTCGCCATTTTTATGCTTTAGATTCTTTATGATCTACATGTTTTCTACAAAACTTGCAAAACTTTTTAGTTACTAACTTATCTGACTTCAGTTTCTTATTTTTTGTTTGAAAATAAGCCGATTTTCCCGGAACTTCGCAACCAGTACACGCTAATTTAATTATTTCTCTCATAGTTTAAGCCATAAAAAAGTATATTTTTTTTTCGTCAAGGTACTTATCATATATATACCGAAACTATTAAATCTTTAGTAAAAAAAAATTGGCTCAAAATTTATTTTTTCTCCAGGTTACTAGTACCGAGTAAGAGCAAAGTACATACCACGCAAAGTGGAAAAGATTTTTCACGAGGAAGCGGTTCGAAGTGGGCTTACTTTTAAATTTTTAGTTGACATGCACACTACAGCAAGTTGAATAATCTATAGGTTTACCTAAAGATTTATTAACTGCCTTTCTTGTTATTAAAATGGATTACCAAAGTTTAAATATTTTTTTGAAATTAAAAAAGAACATATATGACAAATTGGAAAATAATCTATGGGGCTGACGAGCAAGGAAAGTCTAGCTGCTTCTTCTAAATTTACGATGAATCTATTTTCAGAAATTCCTGAAACTAGTTCCGAATTGGATGAAATGAATGATAAGATATTATTAGGAAAACCTATTCCAGCAAGGAAAAGAGAACCAAGGGAGGAAGTGATTCGAAGAGGAACTGCTGCCGGAGAAAGATACTTTTCCGAATTGAAAGCAAGTTTTCCACAAACAAGTATAGACGAACTAAAACTACTTAGAGCAAATCTCACAATTAGTTTAATCCTAAATAAATTGATGAGAGATTTCAATGATCCAATCAATGGAATTCCAATCGAACTTTTAGAAAATGTAAAAAACCAAACAGTGAAACTCCGTCAGGAGATCAATACAGAACTTGTGAACAGAGGAGTAACCAGCCTATGAAAGTCTACCAAAAGTCTCTTCAAATACTTATGCTAAGTATAATGATTCTAACCGTAACAGCCTGTTCAAATCAACCATTCACAAAAAAAGAATACGAAGAACCAAAGGATAATTGGCCTGCAGATGCTTTTTGGTTGGTTTGGCTTGCGACAAATATTTATTACAACAACTGTCCACCTGTAAACGCAGTGTTGGATTCAGGGACACATGCAATAAATCTCGCAGATGGACAGGAATACTGGTTTGATATTACTGCAAAAAAAATCTATGCAAATGACGGAAAATCATATCAAACATCTTTCGATATTTATTTCCAATATGAGCCATTTTCTACTATGTATTTTTTTAACGGAAATTGTATGAAAAATTTCATTGATACTCGCTCTAATTTTTCACCAAACAAAAATTATCCAAATGCAATAAGTTCCGGAGGCTTTTATAAGTATACAGCTAGAATGGAATCAAACAGTAACATTTCTTATTATCTAATCGGAATCAAGCTAAAAGGTTCTAACGGACTAATCACAATTCAAGCACCATAAAGGATTCATGGACTCGTAGGATGGAATGCTTTTCTAGGATCGAAAAGACCAGACGTTCAATGGAGAACGCAAAATCTGGCGGTCGGAGTAACCAACTTATGAAAGTCTATCAATGGATACGCAAGTCCATTCCAATATTTGTGCTGAGCATTATCATTCTAAATGTAAACTTTTGTTCAAAAAAAATATTCGAAGAAAAACCAGATGATTCTAATGCTAAGTCTTTCTGGTTGTACTATCTTACCGTAAACAGCTATTACAACAACTGCCCGCCTGTAAACGCTGTGTTAGACTCAGGCACACATACAATTGATCTCGCAGATGGACAGGAATACTGGTTTGATATCACCGCTAAAGGAAATCTAAGTAAGGCAATAACAAGTTCTTACATTTATAAAATAGAAATTCAATATGAACCTTCTAATACATTCTATCTCTTTGATGGAAACTGTTTAAGACAATCTATTTACCCTACTCCACAGTATACTCCTGATTATCTTCTAAGCGATGTAGCTACAAGCGTAGGCGGATTCTACCCACTAAAAGCCCTTTTTCCATCAAATAATAATTCAAGGTATTATCTAATGGGAATTAAACTTAAAAATTCTAACGGTACTGTAACAATAAAAGTACCATAACAAAGGAAAAACTTATGAAAACAACATTACTTAGTTTCTTAATTTACATTTTATTATCTTCCAGTGCCTACTCAGATAACACCATCGGTGCGGGAGCTTGCAATACTCATCTTTCCGCTGACGGTGAGCAGGAATTTTTAACTTTTTTTTGACAAAAATGTCCTACTCATGGGAAATTTTCCTGGTTTAACTTATAGTCCTACTCTCGGCAATATCGGGGATTATTACGATTTCGTAAAAAAAGCGCAAGATGATACATATTTAAAAATACATACTCTGAGAGGTCCATTTGGAGATAATAATGATTTGAATCACGTAGCAAACTTGATGCAAAAAGTGAGGTGCCTACGGCTGGATTTAAGGGGTTAGCACCCCTTAAATCCCCGCTCTTTGATATTTTTCCTTAAATCAAATTTACGTTATTTACAGTTCGACATCTCGGCAATTGTACCTTCCTTGAGAACTCCCATGATATAATAAGCCTTTTTACCACCCTCTGTTCTACAGCCATGTTTTTTCCCACCGTAAGGTTGCGTTGGAATAAATATATAAGGACCTTCTCCTACTTTTGCGCCGCTCGCATTGTATTCAATGGCAGTGGTTTCTTTTCGAACCTCTTCTTGTTCTACATCAACTGCTTTTACATCGGTTGGCTCCTTCGCAATCGTTGCAGGTAGGATTTCTAAGTATTTTTTTCCATCTTTGTAAAAAGTAAAGGGAAGTGCTGGGATCACTTTTTCTTTCATTTCATCGGTTTTGTCATCGATGCTAAACATAGAAAGCATCATATTTCCTTTCCCTTGTAAAGCACCAGACTGGTCAAATAATTCTCCATTTTTCATCATAATAGAATTTGCCATAGTGCCTTTGCAGCGAAGTTTATTTCCTTTGTAGAAAAATTTCCAATCCTTAACTGGCTGTCCTTTGTCATCATAAGAACCGACTGAGAATAAATCTCCAGATTGGTAGTATTTTTTCCATTCCCCTGTGTTGACCGATTTTCCATTGACGTTCGGGGTTGGGCAAGATGAGTCTTGTTCTTTTAATTCAACACCTTCTTGTGGCATTGCTTTTCTGTTTCCCTCTGACTCAACGCTTCCATTCGGGTAAAATTGTTTCCAAAATCCGATTTTGAAATTCTCTTTATAATTTCCTTCGGCTAATTTTGTTACTCCGTCTTCTTGGTAAAGAGTAGCTGCTCCATCTCTTTTGTCTTGCGCATAATTATAAGTTGCCTTTAATTTATCTGGTTTTTTAGATTCAGTATTGTATTCTTTCCAAATTCCTATTTTTTTATCTTTTGTAAAAGCACCTTCACATTCGGCTAACTCAGAGGAATTTTTTTTCCAATAGACACCTTCTCTTTCATCTTCTACATAATTTGTTTCTTCGGTTTGAGGTCCTTTTAGAGAGTATTTTTTTTCAGGTCCGTGTTTTTTGCCAGCTACGTAGGTTGTTTCTTTTAAACGCTCTCCCGTCTCTGCCCAGAGTGTCCAAACGCCTTCTTTTTTTTCGTCTTTATAATTCCCCGATTGCTTTTTTACTACTTTTCTGGTTTTGGTTGTCACATCTAACTTTGCTTCGTATTCTTCCCAAAAGCCTTCTTTTTTTCCTGACTTGTATGTCCCTTTGAACTTTAGATAACTTTGCTTTTTTTTTCCGTCTTCATCTGCGATCTCGGTATATTCTTCCCACTCTCCCTCTTTCGTGAAACCTTTTATCGAACTTGCGTCTAACTTAGCTATTTCTTCCGGCAAACAGTTGTTTCCCGCACATCGAGTCAAAACTCCCCCCTTCCCTTTTAAATTGAACGTCACTGGAAAATTTTCAATTCGAATGTTGGGAGCCTGTAAATCAAACTCTACTTTTTTTTCTTTCTTCATAAGAGAAGAACACGAAATTAAAAAAAGAAAAAGAATAGAAAGCTTAGAGAATTGTAACATATTTACCTCATTGTAAAAAGTATTTCCAATCATTTTGAGTTTAAATTGTGATACAATTACTTTTTTGAATTACTGTTTTACTTTTTGAGCCAGTTCTTCGTAATCTTTCGCAATTGCATCAAGAGAATCAGCTTCTTCTTTCATTTCTTGCGCATGTTTGATTTGAGATTGAGCTTTTCCACCTTTTTTGGTCTTTGCGATCTCACGTAACCGATTTGCCATTTTTTTTCTTTCTGCTGATTCTTTCATTAAGTAGCTATAAATCGCTTTTTTTTCTTGCGCAGATTCTGCTTTTTCTACCATCAATCTCTCAATATCTTCTACTGAATGCACGGAAACAGTAAAAAAAGCCAACAAAATGAATGTACAAATTTTTTTCATTCTTCTCTCCTAACCCTTTTTAATATTTAATTAGCGACTATTCTTTTATGAATACTATGCTTTAACTTAATCTTTTAGACTTATCTTGAGAAAAAGGATGCAGTTTTTTGAGACAAATTTAATTTTTTGGTAACGTTGGCATATAGAAATAAAGACAGATTAGGTACGCTAAATAATTCCATTTTAAATAAAAGAGAGAGAAATAGAATTAAATTATTGCCTAATTCTCCTAGCCAGATAGAATTCACTAGAATTATAAATGGAGAGATTATGACCCGATTTAGCCTTCTTTTTTTAAGTTTTTTTATAACCTTAACTGCGGCACCTACCCCACCCTCATTCGAGGAGCTAGTTAAAAAATCAGATTTTATCGCAAAAACGAAACTTGTAAATCTGAAAGAAAAACAACTCAATAAAAATCTAATAGCCATTAATACAACGGCGGAAATTTTAAAGCAATACAAAGCAAATCCACCACTTCCAAATAAAATTGACCTAGCATTTACTGTTCTGCCTGAGGTTTACGGCAAATGGCTAAAAGCCCCTCCTAAAGAAGGAGAATATGTAATTTTTTACATCAATAAAGAAGTCAAAGATGGGAAAGGAAAGACAAGCAAAATCATTACACTCTACGAACCACATGTATTTGCCTTTAGAGAGTGGACAGAAGAACTAGAAAAAAGACTTTTAGAAGCAACTAAGTAAAATTCCTACAGGAGATTTTATATGAAACTAATCAAAATTAGCCTTACGTTACTCATTAGCGTAATAACAATATTATCCATAGATGCTCAAACCTTTGGTCCCAAACTAAATGGTACAGGACTCAAGCCAGACAATTATGATCTAGTCGCATCCATTAAAGAAGCAAATCCAAATCGAATTGCACACCGTGGTCTTCCTGACAAAGTAGATTTTTCCGATTTAATGCCACCAATTGGCAACCAAGGACAACAAGGTAGTTGTGTTGCCTGGTCAACGGCTTATGCCAATAAATCCTATCAGGAATTTGTAGAGCGCAAGAGTATTGGGACATGGAATTATAAATCAGGAAACGCTCCGAATTACAAAACACTCTTTTCGCCTGCATTTATTTACAACCAAATCAACGGGGGAAGAGACCAAGGTTCCTCTATTTCCGATGCTATGGCGCTTATCGTATCCAAAGGAGCAGTTCCCTGGGAAACAATGCCATACAACGAAAAGAATTACACAAAACAACCCTCCTCCGAACAATTCGCATTAGCCTCAAAATTTAAAGCGAAAGAATTTCAACGTCTGCGTTATAATGAACCCAGTGAAATTAAAAATCAACTGGCACAAGGAAGACCTGTTGTAGTTGGGATTCTAATCAATGAAAATATTTACGAAATAGGAAAGAAAATTTACAAAGAAGCCAAAGGAGCAAACCTTGGGGGACATGCGATTACTCTTGTGGGTTACGACGATTCGACGCAAGCATTCAAATACCAAAATTCTTGGGGCGTAGAATGGGGCGATAGAGGTTTCGGTTATATAGATTATAAATACTTTGCGAAAGTATGCCGGTCTGCATTCGTGATGATTGATTTAGTTGATACAAAACCCGAAACCAATGTTGTAAAAAAAGAAGAACAACAGATTATCATTGAACCACCTGCGAATAATACTGAAAGTACAACTTTAGAAGCTCCAGCAGAAATCAATGCATCTACAGGAAATTTTTCGAATAAAATTGTTTTAACTTGGACTCCTGTCCCAAATGCTATAGGATACGAAATTTATAGAAGTATTCCAGATGAAGACAACTACCAACAAGTCGGTCTTTCGCAAAACACTCAATTTGAGGATACTGGTATTTATCCGGAAGTAGCCTATTCTTACAAACTAGCGGCAGTTTCCGAATCCGATGTATCAGAAATGAGCCAAGGAACAGCTATAGGTTATGCCAAGTCTGTAAAAAATGAAACTCCAGCGAAAATTACTTCCATAACAGCGTCTGACGCACTTTATCCCGATAAAGTAGTCCTAGAGTGGGAAGCCCTCGAAGGTGTGACTGGATACCAAATTTTTAAATGGGATGGAAATTCTAGAACTTACCGAGCAATCGGAAAAAGTACAACTCCCTATTTCGAAGACAAAACTGCTCGCAAAAATGGGGCATTAGAGGCGTATACTGTTGCCGGAGTAAATAATGCAACCTTAGGCGCATTTTCGGATGCAGTGATGGGAAAAACAACATTATCCTCAAAGCCACCTGCACCAGCAAGAGTAATTGCATCGATGGGACAGTTCAGGGACAAAGTCGTTGTTAAATGGAGTAAGGTGACTGGTGCAGCTGGATACTTAGTTTATCGTTATTCAGATAACAAATGGGAAACGTTAGGCGAGACAACAGAAGAAAAACTGGAAGATAGCCCCGCAACAAAAGGAGCACGATATTACACAGTAATTACAAAATCGAAAGAAAATATTTATGGACCGTTTTCTAGATACGCTGTAGGATATGTCGACCCAAATTTGAAAAGAGGCGGAACCAAACTAGAACCCCCGATTGGCGTTAGCGCAGTAGTAGACAAAAAGACCGGTTACGCTACGTTAACATGGAACAAAGTAGAAGGTGCAGAGGAATACAATGTTTGGGAAAAACGCCAAGGTGATTCTAAATGGAAGTTCAAATCTCGTGTTGACACAAATAAAAATTTTTATACCTTTAGTGTTCCCGAAAGAGAAAAGTTCTACCTTTATTCCGTTACTTCCAAAACGCAACTAGGAACCGATAGCGACTACTCTAAAGTAACCTCTGTAGTATTATCAACTCCTAAGGTTGCAGCAAAAACTAGAAGTTTTGGTGGAAACTCCAAACTGGAAAAATTCAAAGGTACTTGGACAGCAATGCAATGGGATGGTAAAACCGGAACTAAAAATGTTGTAATGGAAATTGTCTCAGACGATGGAAATAATTTTACTGTAAAAATTGATAACAAGAAAACTTTCAATGGAAGTTATGTGCAAGGCTCTCCTGTAATTGACGTAGACGGTAAAATCAAAATTAAATTAGCCTCCTCCGAAGACGCACTAATGGTCGAGATGAAAGACAAATCCATCGTAAACGAAAAAACAGAATTGTCATTTTTGAAGGAGTAACTTGAGCCTTACTCTATCAACATACTAAGAGTGTTAGTTGATTGTAAGGTCTTGATTAATCAAGACCTTACAATGCAAGACAAGACTGTGCAAAACTAACCGCCAATGCAAACCTAATATGAAAAAAATTTTACAAAAAAAACAAAACATTCTATTCTTAGTAGGATACTTTGTCAGCATAACAGCCCTTTTCGCAAACCCAATTATCTCATACAAACAAATCGACGATACTCTAAAAAAAACATGGGACGAAACTTATCCGGTGGAATATAAAAAGATCACAAAAAAAGATTTGCTTGGCAAAGGAATTATGGTCGTAAAAAATAAGCAAAAACAAATGGAATATATGTATTCCTTCCAAATTTTTATTCCGAGAGTGAGCATGGTAGACGGAGAAAAAAAAGAAATGGAAGATGGAAAGGAAATTATTGTTAAACTAATTCACAACCCAAACGATGTCGAAAAACCATATCGAATTGAAATGGGAGAATTTTCAGAAAAATACTACCAAGGAAACGTTGTCAAATGGATCAAATGAAACCACACGAAATTTTAATCAAAGAAAAAATGAAGAGCGAGGGATTAAGCGACTTACTCATCCAAGACTTTTTAAACAAAGTCGAAAAGGTTAGAACCGGAGAAACCGGCAAAGTTAAATGGGAAACGATAGGCGATTTAGATCCTGAAAAAGATGAAATTGATTTGGAAGTTCTTCGCAAAAAATACCAAATAAAAAAAGAAACTCTCTCGAAGTTAGTCGTAATTAAACTCAATGGCGGGCTTGGAACTTCGATGGGCTTAGAAAAAGCAAAATCTCTAATTCCTATTAAAGATGGACTCTCATTCTTAAAAATAGTAGCTAACCAAGTGAAATTCATGCGATCAAAATATGGAGTGGAAATTCCACTTATCCTAATGAACTCCTATAATACAGAAGCAGATTCTTTGGAAGAATTAAAGAATGCCGGTTTTAAACAAGAGATTACTACTTCTTTTTTACAAAACAAAGTCCCACGACTTAACCAATCGGACTTAACACCGATTACCCTCACGGACAAAAAAGAAGAATGGTGTCCTCCAGGGCATGGCGATATTTACCTCTCTCTAAAAGAAACAGGAATCTTAGACAAACTTTTAAGTCATGGATTTGAGTATGCTTTTATTTCGAACGGAGATAACCTGGGAGCAACCATTGAACCAGCAATTCTAGAATACTTAGTCGATGAAGGTTTAGAGTTTGCGATGGAGATGACTCCTAAGACGTTAGCTGATACAAAAGGTGGGGCAATTTATCGCAAACTTGTAGACGGAAAATTTGTAGGTTTGGAACTTTTAGAAACAGCACAGGTTCCAAAAGAAAACGAACCGGAATTTTCCGGTATGGGAAAATTTAGAACTTTCTCTACAAATAATCTCTGGGTAAACTTACGAGCATTATCCGCTCTCATAGAAAAAAAACCTCCTTCTCTTTCTCTAATTGTAAACCCAAAAGTAGTCGATGGAAAAGACGTATTACAACTAGAAACTGCAATGGGCTCTGCGATTGGAAGCTTTCAAAAAACCAAAGGTATTATCATACCGCGAGACCGCTTTGCACCTGTTAAAAAATGCGAAGATTATCTCATCCGCCGTTCGGATGCATACATATTAAACGAAGACTTCTCTCTCACCATGAATCCAGAACGAAAAAAAGCCGGTTTGGGTGAAAACCTAGTTAGCCTCGATGATAAGTATTACAAAAAACTAAAACCCTTCGAGAATCTTCTTAAAGTTACTCCTTCTCTCATTTTATGTAAATCTTTAAAAGTAGAAGGTGAAGTAGAATTTGATATTTATCTTGTTTTAAAGGGTGATGTCGTCATCAAGAATACAAGCGGAGAATTACGAAGAGTATCCGCTATCGGTAAATCGGAGTTGAAGGATGAGGTTGTGAATCTTTAAAGATTACCACCGATGAAGACGATGAACACCGATAAGATTCGGTCACTGAGTGATTGCTTCCTAGCAATCGTATCGAAGTGCCACTAATAAGAAAAAGCCCAATGTCTGAACTGTCATCAAAATTTAGATGAATATAGCTAATAAAATTATCGAAATAAAACAAACAATTATTATACTCCACTTACTACTCCTATCCTGTCAAACTCCAATGACACCTTTAGAATTAGATTTACATAACCATCGCCAACATGCAGCATCATTGTATGACAAAATTGAGAACGCCCAAAAATTTTTTTAGTATACAAGGACGAAAAAGGATTAATCCGATATGCAGATGCAGCTGATCCGAACGGTTATGGAGAACTTGTTGAAACACCTTTCAATGTTGTAGGCTGGTTAGAGCCAATTAAGAAAAGCAAAAAACAAAAATAGATTGTTTTTTCTATTTAGATACAAATGAATCTAATCCTTGTTCAGACTATTTCTGATTGTTTTAGAGATAAAAAAGTAAACAAGGCGTATCTGTTCGGTTTATTGGAAACTTATCTAGGAACGAAAACAATTTTCCAGTTGACTTTTCTTAAAATTAAAGGAAGACTAGAAATATGCAAACTTTACAGATACAATATCCAGATGGATTTGAACAAGCAATCGGACTGACTGCCGAAGAGTTGGAATACCAAATAAAATTAATGGCGTCACTCAAAATGTTTGAATTGGGAAAAATTTCTTCCGGTAAAGCGGCGCAATTATTAGGAACGACTCGCGTAGATTTTTTTGATATATGCGGCAGATATAAAGTATCCTTATTCAATTACTCTCCAG
>JAGOHK010000058.1:0-9607 GCA_017996175.1 Leptospiraceae bacterium | reverse complement strand
TCACTCAAAATGTTTGAATTGGGAAAAATTTCTTCCGGTAAAGCGGCGCAATTATTAGGAACGACTCGCGTAGATTTTTTTGATATATGCGGCAGATATAAAGTATCCTTATTCAATTACTCTCCAGAAGAATTTAAAAGGCAATTAGAATTAGACTTAAAAACTATACAGGACTTTACAACAAAGTGACTGTTGTATCCAACACAGGTCCGATTATTGCTTTGTCTAAAATTAGACAACTGCCCTTATTAAAATCAATCTTTGGTAATATTTTAGTTCCGCCTGTCGTGGCAAGGGAAGTTTTTGTAAAATTAGATAATGAGATTGAAGACTTAGAAAAAGCTTTTTCTGACTTTATTCAAATCACAGAAAAACCAATTTTACCAAAAGAAGTGGAAATTGTAATTCGATCCATTGATGCAGGAGAAAAAGGCGCAATTGGTCTTGCATATAATTTAAACGCACTCTTAATCATTGATGATAATCAAGCGAGAAATGCAGCTCGTAAATTAAATTTAGAAATAACTGGAAGCGTCGGAGTTTTACTTCTTGCAAAACAAAAGAAATTAATTCCAAGTCTTAAGCAGCTAATGTTAGATATCCGCTAAAACAGATATTTTTATAGCGACGAATTAATAGAAACAGCAATACAATTAGCTAGCGAAATATAACAATTAACCTCATCCAAACTAAACCACATGGATTAAAACGAATACCTTTAGAATATCCAATCTTTTATCGGTGTCCATCGGTGTAATCGGTGGTAATCTTAATCCATCACAAAATCAACATCGCATCTCCATAAGAATAAAAACGCATTTTATTTTCAATAGCTTTACGGTAGGCTTCGAGTATAAATTCCTTTCCCGCAAAAGCAGCGACTAATAGAAGTAAACTGCTCTCGGGAAGATGAAAGTTCGTAATGAGTCCGTCAATGGACTCCACCGGATCACCGGGCTGAATAAATAGATTAGTAATACCGCTCGATTTGGTATATTGTTTTTTATTTCTATCGTAAGCAGACTCTAGCGTACGAAGAGTAGTTGTCCCGATGGAAATAATTCTTTGTTTGCCTTTCGCCTCATTTAGTAGCTGCATTGTTTTTTCAGGAATAAAAAATTCTTCTTCGTGTAATTTTTTTATTTTAATTTGTTCTTCCGTAATAGGGGAAAATGTCCCGTATCCGATACAGAGTTCAACTTCTGTTAATAAAATTCCTTTTTCTTGTAGTCTAAGTTTTAATTCATCAGTAAAATGTAGACCCGCAGTCGGAGCTGCGACAGAGCCAGGGGTCTCGGCAAAAATTGTTTGGTAACGTTCCGTATCAGCTTCTTCTGCTTTTCGTTTTAGATAAGGCGGAATTGGGATAGTTCCAATCTGATCAAAAATTTCTTCCGTGATTGAAATAGAGGGTAACAAAAAAATATCCCCTGCTTCATTTCTATTCAAAGTAAAGTAAATATTTTCTTGGGTTGAGAAAAGAGTCTCACCGATTTTTAGTTTTCTTACATTTTTTATTAGGCATTTCCATTTTTCATTTTCCGAATGCAAAAATTTTTCAAGAAAAATACATTCAAATTCTCTGCCAGATTTATTTTTCAAATAAACTCTACGTTTACTTACACGAGTTTGGTTATATACCAAAATATCTCCTGCAACTAAATATTTTTCTATATTTTTAAATGCAATTTCCATTTCTATCGACTTAGATTGCCTGTTTAAAATTAGAAGTTTCGACTCATCCCGCTTTTTGGACGGATAACGAGCAATTAACTCTTCGGGGAGATGAAAATTATATTCAGATAGGTTTAACATTGTATTTTTCAAAAATTTAACAAATTCGTTCTCATGACTATCATTGAAAAAGAAACTCTCAGACAAAGCGATTTTTTTTAAGATTACCACACACCTAATTCGACCAGAGCTTTCCATCCAGTTTGTTAAATACAATCCAATAAATTCGCAAGACTAGATTATTTCCTATTGATTTTTTAATACCATATTTCAAATTGATTTTCGACTATGTTGCAGAAACTAAAAACAGCACTGCCTTATTTTACAATACTATTGCTATTGCTTTTTTTAGTGCAAAGCATTGGGAGAGCCTCCAATAAGAGCGATTTTCAAGACTATTACAAAGCCTCTCAATTATTTTATGAACAAAAAGATCTTTATAATTTAGACTTTGTTATGAATCTTGCGGAAGAGATTAAGCTAGAAGATCTATTCAAATTAGAAAATCTAAAAAAATTAGAAAGCCTTAAAGGAAATGTGGGAACTTATATCTACCCACCTCTATTTGCATTTTTATTAATTCCATTTGGTCTGCTTCCCTACGCGACAGCCGCCACCATTTTTATACTTATTAATTTTTGTTGTTTGTTAGCCTCTCTATTTTTAATTACAAAACTGATTTCTTTCAAAAATACATTTTTCATTCTATTTTTTACTTTACTCATAAATTTTCGCTACTTAGAAAGTCATATTTCCAATAACCAAGTTGCGTTTATGTTAATCCTACTCATGTTACTTTCGGTTTACGTTAAAAATGATGCTCTTGCAGGAATCCTACTTTCACTTGCGATATTAATTAAACTTACTCCGGCAATATTTTTATTTTATTTTTTATACAAACGTCAATTCAGAAGATTCGCCTACACCTTGTTATTCTCAGTTGGCTGGACTTTCCTTCCTTCCATTTATTCCCACGAATACAATCTTCATTCTCTGTCAAACTGGAACGAATTAGTTTTAAATACGGCTATGAAAAATCCAGCTTTTCGGTCTTGGAAAAATAACCAGAGCCTTATAGCGACTATCGCAAAGTATTTTCTAGTAGGTGCAGATCCATTAAACCAAACATTATTTAGAATGCCGTTTGTTAGCCTGAGTGCAAAAACTATTACTTATCTATTTTACTTTTGCTCTCTACTCATTGGAATTCCATTTTTATACAAATTAAAAAATGGATTTTCAGATGCAGGACTTATTTCAGTTTTATTTATACTTTCCGTAATTTTCAGTGGGATCAGTTGGGTACACTCCTTTGTTGTTTTGCTTTTTCCTATTGCCTATCTATTGCATAGACTTTTTGAGAACGAAGTTTCCAGTGGAATTAAAAAGATTTTTATTGTTAATTCCGTCATAACAGTATTAACCGCTAGGACTTTAATTGGTTCGACTGCAGAAGGAATTTTTTTAATGTTTTCCTTACTTTTATATACTTCCCTAACATTTTATCTAATTTCACTCAAAATCGAAAATGGTAAATCGGATGCAGTTGGAAGTTAAATACAAACCAAGAATCGCAGTGGACGCCAGACCTTTATCTTATGGACTAACGGGTAACTCGCGTTATCTCTTTGAAGTTTTAAAATTTTTAATTCGTAAAGATTCTCATTTTGAATACTACCTTTATTCGAACAAAGAAATTCATCCTATGTTTATGGATTTTTTCAAAGAACACGCGGTTCCAATCCCTCCGATCAAAAAAATTCCGGGCGTACTTTGGTTAAACTTTGTTTTACCTTATCTACTTCACCGAGATAGAATTGATTTATTTTGGGGAACACTCCAATTGCTTCCTTATTTCAAACTTCCAATACCTGAATTTGTAAATTACCATGATCTAAATTTCAAATCTGCCCCCGAGACAATGACTCGTTCTAATTTTATTCAACATAAACTTTTATCTGGAAAAACTTTACAAAATGCGAATACCGTATTTTGCCTCTCAAAAAATACAAAAAAGGAAATCGCGGAATACAAACCAGAATTCACAAAAAAACTAAAAGTAGTTTACCCTGGTGTAAGTAAAAAAAATATTAAAACCGAAGAAATCGCAATCACAGGCAAATTCCTATTTACCATTGGAACTCTTGAACCACGAAAAAATATTTCAACTGTTATAGAGGCTTATTTACTTTTAAAAAAAGAACGCCCTGATTTTGAATACAAACTTGTAATTGCTAGCCGCAGAGGTTGGGGACAAGAGGAATTAACCCAAAAATTACTTTCTGGGGAATTTGAAAAAGATGGAGTCGTTTTTTTAGAAAGCCCCAATGATGAACTCTTAAATGTTCTCTACAAAAAATGCAGCTTATTTTTATTTCCATCCATTCATGAAGGTTTTGGATTGCCACTACTCGAAGCAATGCTTGAACAAAAAGTATGTATCGCATCCGACATCCCTGTATTTAGAGAAATCTTAGAATCGGACTCGGATATTCTCGTATCAGCACGAGAAGTAAATGAATGGAAAAGTGCAATTTTAAAAATTGCCGATAGAAACTCTGTAAAAAGAAGAAGGGTTTGGGATGAAAAACAGTGGACATGGATAGCGACCGCGAGCCAAATAGAAGAATCCTTTTTAATTGAATGGCATAAAAAACTAGATTCGAGTGTTCTAAAAAATGCAGTTTAATTCCGTACATTTTCTATTTTTCTTTTTTGTTTCCATCCTCCTTGGAAATATTTTGAAGAATACTTGGCAGAGAGTATTTTTACTTTTGGCGAGTGTTTATTTTTATACTTATACAAATACGTATTTTATCGCATTACTCATATTATCCACTGTTATCGACTATCTGGCTGCGCTTGCAATCGACAACGAAAACAGATCCGAAAAACAAAGAAAGATATTCCTACTTATCTCCGTTTTCTTTAATCTACTAATCCTAGGTTATTTTAAATATGCTTATTTGACAACTGATATTATCAATACTATTTTTGGAGCTAAGTTACGCACCTTCAACGTAGTTGCTTATTATGTAAATTTATTCCATTTAAGCCCAATCCAGTTAGATGCATTCACAGAGCATATTGTTCTTCCGGTTGGAGTTTCTTTTTATACATTCCAGTCTATGAGTTATACTGTAGATGTTTATCGTAAACAAATCGCTGCTCGTAAGTCGTTTGTGGATTTTTCTCTTTATGTTGCTTTTTTCCCGCAACTAGTTGCTGGTCCAATTGTGCGGGCAACAACGTTTTTCCGCGACTTAGACTTTCGACTTTCTGTTACAAATGAAGATATTCAAGTTGCAATCACTCGTATTCTAATTGGGTTTATGCGGAAGCTAGTATTTGCCGATAACTTAGGAAAAGTAGTCAATTATACTTTTGCAAATTACCAGACTATGAACGCAATTGAAATTTGGACAGGGGCAATTGCATTCGGTTGGCAGATTTATTTTGATTTTGCGGGTTACACTGATATTGCGATTGGAATTGCTAGACTATTCGGATTTAAGTTTGATCCTAACTTCAATTTTCCAATGACTATCACAAATATCACAGATCATTGGTCTAAATGGCATATCTCTTTTTCTACTTGGATAAGGGATTATATCTATATTCCGCTCGGTGGATCGCGCGGGGGAAATTTAATCACGTATCGAAATATTTTTATCACTTGGCTTTTTGGGGGAGTTTGGCACGGAGCGGATTATCACTATATAGCGTGGGGACTTTGGCAGGCGGTGATGCTTTCTATCCATCGAGTGTATTCGCAAACCAATATTCGAAAAACTCTAAACGAAAAAGGTGGCTTTGTTTATAAGTCTTTTGCAGCTATATTTACGATGTTCTGTCTTGCTTTTGGGTTCGTGATGTTTCGCGCGCAAACGAATGTTGCTGGAACAGCGATGCATCATACATTTCAGATGATAAAGTCTATGTTATTTATAACTGAAAACTCTAGAGTCTTAGATAGTTATTCCAATTATGACTACGGGATACTGTTAATTATCTGCTTTGTTGCAAGTTCTATTTTTTCAAAACGAAATGTAGAGTCTATGGGAAATAACGGAAATAAACTCCTGTATGCGAATATTGCTGCCGTTTTTCTGATTTTGATTTTTGGTGTAAGTGATAGCCAGACATTTATGTATTTTGTCTTTTAAGGAATTACTATGACTGAGTTTAATAAATTTTACAAAGACAAACGATTCTATATACCAATTCTATTACTTATAGTATTTGAAATTTCCTTTCAAATTTTTGCAGATTTTTATAGACCTTATTTAAAAAAGAAATCCTATGCTGCCAATGTGAATCAGATCATAGGGCATATTGTAGAAAAAAAAGAAGAACATGATCCTGATATTTTACTCATTGGAACGTCCGTCGCCTACCAAGGATTATCCCTACCTGTTTTACAAGAAAAAATAAAAGATACCGGTTACAAAATTCAATCTGTTGCGATCCCAGGCTCGGAGTTAATCGTACAAAACCTCGCTGTAGAAAAGGTTTTGCAGGAATTTAAAAACGTAAAACTAGTAATCTATGTTGGGGAAATTACAATGCCCTGGGTGAGCAAAACAGATCTTAGCCCCCCTACCCTTGCGATGATCAATGAGTTTGATAAAACAAGTGCAATCAAAAAAGTTAAGGATTTTGAGTATGATGCGAGTAAAGTAGATATCAAAATAGATTTTAAAAATTGGAAAGAATCGAAATTTTACATAGGATATATTTATAATTTTGATGAATGGGCTTATTTATTTTTTAAAAGCATTGCATACAGAAGAGATTTAAATGATTTTTTGGCTGACCCCGCCAAAAGATTGAAATATATTTCTAGGAGAAGAGCAAATCCGAATCTGAATTTTTATGAATATGAAAATGACAAAACGGAAAAAATGAGTGATTATAATATTTCGAATATAGATGATTGTATGATTAAAACTTCGCCGGATTATAATTTGGAACCAATTCCGACAAATTCAAACCTAGATCACAAAAAAGCAATTTTTGATACTTGTTGGGTTGCAAAATTTTCTACACATGTACAAACTCGCACTCCTGAAACCGAACTTTATTTTCGGAGGTTATCTCATATTTACTCCCATATAAAAGAAAAAAATATCAAAATTATAAATATATTTGCTCCTTACAGTAATATCATCGATACACAACTAGGTGGAGATGGTAGAGTTAAAGTTTGGAAAGAAGAACTCGACAAAATAAACCCACCAAATGCAATATCAGAGGATTTTAGATTTGTATTCAATGAAAAAAATAGCGATGATTATTGTTATGATGTAATTCATTTAAACCATGCAGGTGCAGTTTTATTTTCAGAAGCACTTGGGGATTACCTTAAAAAAAATATGAATCAACTCATTGAAAGGGAGAAACGGTAAATCTATGTTATTCACATCTTTACTATTCGCGGCATTTTTCCTGATTGTTTATATTGTTTTTTGGTCAATTCCAAATCAGAAAGGAAAGGAAATCTGGCTTTTACTTGCTTCAATCGTATTTTATGGCTCTTGGAGTCTTGGGTTCCTTGTTCATTTTCTTGTAGTCGTGGGGATTAATTACCATTTTGCGCACCTGCTTCACAAGTCACAATCCAAGAAAATAATTGGTACTGCCGTCGTAGTAAATATAATTAATCTAGGGATTTTCAAATACTTTTACTTTTTTACAGATATTTTTGCCAGTTTAAGCGGCATATCTGCATTAACCGATCTACGTTCTAGCACGACATTTAAAATTATTCTTCCACTTGCAATTAGTTTTTATACCTTTCAAATGTTAGCCTATCTCATTGATGTATATAGAAAAAAAGTCGGTGAAGAAATTAGTCTCATGGACTTCAGTATATTTATTTTATTTTTCCCGCAACTCATAGCCGGTCCAATTATGCGATCGCAAGATTTTCTGCCAGAATTAAAAAATATAAAAGCGAAACCGGAATATCTTTCACCTGGATTAAGTTTTATTGCACTTGGGATTCTTAAAAAAGTATTAATAGCGGATAATCTTGCTTTACTCATTGATCCGGTTTGGGCAAATCCGAGTGTTTACAGTTGGGAAACTTTATTACTTGTTATTCACGGTTTTACGTGGCAGATTTATTGTGATTTTAGCGGATACACGGATATTGCAAGAGGTTGTGCATTTTTATTAGGATTTAAAATTCCAGAAAACTTTCGTTCTCCTTTTCTCGCAGACTCCGCTAGAGATTTATGGCAAAGGTGGCATGTAACTCTTTCAACGTGGCTTAGGGATTATCTCTATATACCGCTCGGCGGAAATAGGCAAGGTGAAATTCGTTCTTATATCAATTTAATTATAACATTTACACTTGGTGGACTTTGGCACGGGGCTAATTTTACTTACGTGCTGTGGGGATTTTACCACGGAGTTGTTTTATCGTTGGAACGTATTTTTGAAAGACTCAATCTACAGGTTAAGTCAACAAGTTTTCTTTGGAAATTAGTTTGTATTTTTTATGCCTATCATATTTTTATATTCGGAGCGATTATGTTTCGTTCCAACCATACTGCCGATTACTTTGCCGTCATTGTTAAATTATTTACGTTAGGCGACGGACTTTCCATTATAAAAACAGAAGTAGATGGAATCATGGGATTATGTTTTGTGAGTTTTCTAATTCAGCTAATTCAATACTTTGAGCATATTCCTAATTGGGTGATTAAATCCAAAAGAATTTTAATTCCCATCTCGTATGTAATTTTACTTTTACTGGTAAGTCTTTATAGCAAGTCAGGAAAGGAATTTGTTTACTTCCAATTTTAAACTATGAACGAAACATTTTTAAAACATAAATTTTTATTTTATCCTCTCCTCCTAGCTAGTTTTATTTTCGGTTTTGATAAACTATTTAGCTTAACATGCATTCGGAAGTATACTGAATCTAGAATAGAATATGCATTTTATGCTGAGAAGCCAGCATTACTAGAACAGATGCTTAATTTTCAAAGCACAAAAAAGCCAGGAGAAAAACTATTAATTCTATTTGGAACTTCTCACATGGGTGAGTTTTCCCATAAGTATATCCAAGAAAAAGATAAGCGGCTAACAACATATAACTTCTCGGCTCCGATGGCTCCTCCTTCATACCTGTACTATAATTTAGAAACTGTGTTAAAAGCAGGGACAAAGATAGATTATGCGGTATTAGAAATAATTCCTGAAACTTTCCAAGAGGCGGCTAATGAATACGCGCTCAAATTTGCTTACGACTGGAAATTCATTCAGCAAAATCGAGATA
Source organism: Leptospiraceae bacterium (assembly GCA_017996175.1). Taxonomy (GTDB): domain Bacteria; phylum Spirochaetota; class Leptospiria; order Leptospirales; family Leptospiraceae; genus UBA2033. Next base: position 585 of record JAGOHK010000058.1, on the reverse strand, counting down.
TATTTTCAAATGACGAAATTGAAAATTTTGTTCATGCAAATTTATTCAACGTAGTTCGTTTCCCGCCAAGGTTAAATACCGCAATACAAAGGATAAAAGACCCAAGTGCAATCGCTGGATTCGAATATTTTAATTCAGTAGTCCACCTCGCTACGAAATTAAATAATGGTGGAATTCCAAATCCAATCATTCATGAAATTCCAGAAGATTTTTTTGAAAAAGAGTCTAAGGTCTATTTTGCGCAAGCGTTTAGAAAAACAGGAAAACGTTCCTACACAGAATCTTTTACACAGAAGAAATTTTATACTAAGTTCATTGAGACTTGTAAAAAAAACAATATTCAACTTCTAATTTATAAACCAATTCTTTCTAAACCTCTTCAAAGACTATTAGACGAATCTGATTTTTATGAAAAATGGTGGAAAGAAAAAGTAGAAATAGCGAATAATAACAATATACCCGTCCTAGACATGGCAAGTTATTCCAATACAATCAAATGCCAGAAATTCGTAGACGTCCACCATTTAAGCGGTGGTTGTTATCCTGAAATTACGGATATACTACTTCAGAAGATTTTACCACCGA
>JAGOHK010000057.1 GCA_017996175.1 Leptospiraceae bacterium | reverse complement strand
GAGAAGCTCCAAGCAGAGCAGCAAGGCTACCGTCACTCGCTGCAACAACCTCTGTTCCGAATTCTAAAACGCCTCCTTCTTCTTTATCGGCTTTAATTACCTGAACGCGCTTACCTGCAATTTCTAACTTCCAATCTTTACTTTTTGCTTTTGGAAAGTATGCCTTGAGTGCTTTCATTCGGTCGCGGTGAGATTGGAGAGCTTGTTGAATTAGATACTTGGTTAGAGGTAAATTATGCATACCCGCCGAGATCATAGGAAAAATATTTCCAATCTCGATAGACTTCGCCAAATCAAAATAAGATCCTCTTTTGAGAAACCTAGTTGTAAACCCTGCATAAGGTCCAAATAATAATTCTTTTTTTCCATTGATAAGTCTTGTATCCAAATGAGGAACCGACATAGGAGGAGAACCTACTGACGCTTTGCCGTAGACCTTAGCAAAATGAGCATCTATCACTTCTTGGTTCATACATCTGAGCCATTGACCACTGATCGGAAATCCACCAAAACCCTCCGCTTCCGGAATATCCGATTTTTCAAGTAGCGGCAAAGAGCCACCACCCGCACCTATAAAAACAAAACTCGCTTCGTGATGTTCTTTTTCGTGGGTTTTTTCATTGGTTGCGGTTAAGTTCCATAAGCCGTCCTTTTCTCGTTCGAGGTCTTTTACGTCTTCGTGGTATTTTACACTTACACCTTCTAAGGTAGCCAAATGTTTAATCATCGCCCTTGTGAGTGTACCAAAATCAACGTCAGTTCCTAGATCCATCTTAGTTCCTGCGACTGGAATTTTTTTGTCTCTTCCTTTCATCACAAGTGGCATCCAAGAGGCTAATATCGTTCTGTCTTCCGTATATTGCAAACCTTTAAAGAGTGGTTCCTTTGACATTACCTCATAACGTTTTTTTAAAAAGGAAACATCTTCTTCCCCCCAAACAAAACTATAATGAGGAACTGCATGAATAAATTGGTCTGGGTCTAGAATTTTTTTCTCAGCTAAGTAAGCCCAAAATTCTTTTGAAATTTCATACCACGACGCAATCTTTAGTGCTTTTTCTATATCAACCGAACCATCCTCTTTTTCGAGAGTATAATTCAGTTCGCAAAATGCAGAGTGTCCCGTTCCGGCATTGTTCCACGCATTCGAACTTTCTCTGGCGGCAGCATCTAGTCTTTCTAAAACAGTTATAGTTAAATTAGGCTCTAACTCTTTCAAAAGGATTCCGAGGGTAGCACTCATTATCCCCGCACCTATAAGAATAACATCTGACTTGGTTTTAAGCTTTTCTTTATTCTTTTCTTCTTCTGTAATTTGGGAATTATCTAGTTGGTGTTTAATGATCATTCTATTTCTCTTTTTATATATTTTTAATTTTCTAAACGCATTTTTCCATTTCGAACACGTTGCGGATGACGTCCGACTTTAACACTTGCGATTTCTTTTTCTTCTGCAAAGGAAATTACAGCTACTCTATCTTCTTCGCTTACTGATACATAGCAGTTTTTGCCATCTGCGCTTTCAGTTGACCAATAAGGCTTTGGACCGACGGGAATAATTTTATAAGAAAAATTATCTCGATGAACAATCGCCGCATAAGCTGACATTGTGCCTGCTACACAAAGTTTGGTTCCCTCAGAGTTAATCGCGATTCCGTGATGAGCGGAATTTAACTGGTAACCGCTAAAGTTGAGTTGCCTGATGTTATCAGGAATGGGAAGTTCTGCTACCCTTGTTATTTTATCCGCTTCCATATCGTATTCAAAGAATCCATGAAAGAAAGAAATTTGTAAATACGCATAACGTTCGTCGGGGGCAATCGCCATTGGTCGCACTGCCGAATCAATCCAAGGACGACCAAATTCTATTAGTTTCTCCTTCATATCAACTCGTTTTAATACTTTCATCGTTTCAGCATCTACAATCTGAAAATAACGTTTGCCTTTGATCCAATCTAAGAAGCTAGAAATAAAGGGAACATATACTTTTCCTATACTTGCGTGGTAGATTTTCTTTCCGTCTTTAGAGTAATTACTTTCGTGTGGTTGGTCGCCTGATTCAAACTCAGCTCGAATTTTTCCTGTTTCCGTGTCGATTGCATGAACTTTTTTGGCAGTAGAAGCTGAAACTAAGAATGTTTTACCGTCAGGCGAAATAGCAGAATGGTCTGCCCTATTTCCCTCTACTTTTGTTCTCCAAACTATTTTTCCTGAATTTACATCCATCGCAATTACATCTGCAAAACTAGGTCGAGAGACAAATAAGAATTTGCCGTCATTGGAAGTAAACATATCATCTACCATTTGAACGTTTCCTTCTCCGATCACATTTTTTATGAGGCTAAAGAATATTTTCCCCTTGAGAGTAGAAGTCGCTTCCGCCACTCTTTCTTCATAATCAGGAACGATGTTCAGTCGTTTGATAACTTTAAATGTAACTGGATCAAATATATCCGCCGTACCTTCCCAGTTATTTCCCACCACCACTACATCTTTCAGTGGAGCCTCTGCTTTGAGTGGCTCGTTTGTAAAGAAGAAGTTTATCGTAATAATTGCAATTGCAAAAGCGCAATTTCTCAATCGAATTTGTTTTAGTAAAAATTCTGTATTCATATTCCCTCGTGTAATTAATAAAACGTTACTCTAACCTAACTTTCCAAAACTTCTTATTTCTGGCAATAGGAATTAATTAGGCTAATTCTATTTTTTTCTCGATGCCAATTCGGAACAATAAAACGAATAAAATAGCAGTTATCGGTGTGCCGAGTAATGTTTCCATCATGGTTTTGGCGACTAAGTTGCCAATAGTGTTAAGGAAAAATACGAAACAAAGAATCCATATTACAGATTCCACAACTAGATTACGTCGTCCCATTTTGACATGTTTTCTTTTTAATACTACTACCCAATAACATAACAACTGGATTACTAAAGATACGATTTCGAATAAGAGTAACTCATCCTTAGTCTGCATCCGACCACCCCATAAATATTCGAGCGGCACAATATTAAAAACAACAATTCCTATAATAACCGCAAAATGAAATACGGAAAAAATTCCAAATAACACAAGACATATTTTAATGGCTAATGAGAAGTTAACCATACTTCTTACTTTTTCTAAAAATATTTTCATTTACTCTCCTTAATATGAAATTTTCTTTTGGCAAGCAAATCAAAAGAATCCACAACGGCTCGCCTAAAATCCTTCGCACAAAATAAAAAGGAACCTACATGCCCATGCTCCACCCACCGTAGACTCGCCTCTTGCCAATGCTCTTTGATAATTTCTGTCGAATAATTAGGAATATACGCATCTTTTTTTGCACCGACGATTACAACTGCGTCGGGTCGCTTAGGCTTTGGAAATACGCGAATATCCGAACAATCTAAAATATCTCGCATAAAGTTTTTAGCATCCCTAATATCGCCTAACTCTTTTTGTAAAGTAGACCAATCGCAAATTTTACTTATCAGTCCATCTGTGTAAACAGGAGAGCCGGAATGACTAGGTATACAAGCCGAAACCGCTACTTCCAATTCAGAGCGAGCGGCTACGGTTAAGGAAACGTATCCTCCCATGCTGATTCCTGTGACCCCTAGAATTCTATGCCCTTGTCTGTGCAAATAGCGCAGAAGTGAAACTCCTTCATCTGTTGCAGCACGAGACATGCGTAAAAACTCTGTAAACCTCTGGATCATTACACCTTTTTGGTCTTTTGGTTTTCTTCTTCCATAAAATGGATTTTCTAATAATAGAGAGCCGATTCCGATTTTGGCAAGTGGGATAGCCATTGTTAGCCGTCTTCTGGAAAATCCTTGATCCCCAGTTGCCGCAAAATGAATTACAATTGGTGTCTCAGCCTGAACTTGTTTAGGAAGAATTAATTGCAGGTATGCACGTTTAGCCTCTTCTGGGAGTTCCACTACTACTTTTTCTTTTCCCTTCGTGTATTCAAATAAAAAAGGAGATTCAAAATGACCATTTCGAATGGTAAGACCTTTCTCTGAAATTCCAGATTCCCAGTGAATCGAAATCTCTCGCACTGGACGAAGATGCAGTTTACTTGGCTCGGTTTTTAGAATGTATTCAAGTCCTGCCATTTCCCCCCAACCTTTCGTAAAAAACAAATCTCGATTTACTAAAGTAGAATAGGCTTTGTCAAGTAAACTTTGCATTCACTTAAAATTACAGTGGAGTAATTTCAGTCAATTCTCATTTATCTAAAAAAACTTCCCCGCCTTCCCAATCTGGAGGTGCACCGTGGACGTTGTAGTACTGCGCTCGTTTGAGGTAAAACGCAGTTGCCGTATCATTTGGATTAATCTCTAAAACTTTTTTGAAAAAATCAATACTCGCATCAAATGCTTTTTGTTTATACAAAAGATTTCCGGTTTCAAAATCATTTTTGGTCACCATAAACTTTTCAAGTAAGTCTTCTGGAAATCCATCTAAAATTTCAATTACAAATATACTGTCCTCTTTACCTTTCACAAGAACGTTATCTAACAAACGAAAATTGAATTTCCTCGCATCAGATAAATTAGTAAATGTATTTTCACTGATTAAAATATTGCTCCCATAGTGTTTGGTTAACCCTTCCAAACGAGAGGCAAGGTTTACCGCATCCGAAATGACTGTCCCTTCCATTCTCTCATCATGTCCAATGGTTCCTAATATCAAACTTCCCGTATGCAGTCCAATTCCTACTTTAATAGGAGTGCTTCCCAGTTTTTTTCGAACTTGGTTGTATTTATGAATTTCTTTTTGCATTTCAATCGAGGCTAACAGCGCGTCATCTGCCGTGTTTGGGAACAATCCCATGATTGCATCGCCAATGTATTTATCAATAAAACCATTATTTTTTTTAATAATAGGTGCAATTCGATTCAGATAAGAATTTAGAAATTTAAAATTTTCGGTTGGAGTCATCTTTTCCGAGAGAGAGGTAAATGAGCGTATGTCTGAAAATAAAATCGTCATCTCTTTTTGAGTATGATCCCCCAGGTTAATATCCAAAATAGATTTTTTCTCAAGCAGATTTAAAAATTCAGTTGGGATAAATCGACTGTAGGCACGATTGGTTTCAGACAAAGACACAGAAAGAATTTCCGACTTCAAAAAATCTCCTGTAAAGATTTTGGCAAGAAGGATTGCTTGTAAAAAAAGCATAGCTGTTAACCCAAACTTCAAAAGCCTTGGAAGAGCAATCATGGATTTTGCAGAGAATATATCGCTAATAGAACAGGTAAATAATATTATAAATCCAATTAGAAAAAATATACTTCCTTCTTTATTCTTTCTAATTGCAATTGCCAATTGGCTAATTATGAGTATCCCACCACTAATAATAGAAATATCTAATAAAATTAAAAACTCTGTAAAAACGATTGGTTTTGTAAAAAATACTAAAAACAAAAAACCGGTGGGCACTGAAACTAAAATCTTACTAGCATAGACAAAGTATTTGTTTTCAAAAGGATACAGGGATTTAAAAAAATAAATGAAACTAATTAATGTTAGACACAAAACAAAAAACTCGACTCTGTATCCCATTTCCCAACTCAATAGGTTGGTAAAATGGTAATGAAAAAATCTCTCATCTACCATTAAAGAAGTTGTTAATATGGAAATACAAAAAATAGAAAAATACAAAGGAGCTTTGCTCTTTCTTCTAAAAATAAATATCGCAACATGGTACAAAGCAATGATAAAAAAACATCCAAAAAGAAACGCATCAAAAGTATAATTTCTTTCTCGAACTATGTCAATTTGTTTTGCTTTTCCAAATTTAATGGGGAAACGTAAGCCCCCAGTTCTATGCAGAAAGTTTGAAACTTGAAATATAAGTCCAGTTCCGGTTTATCAGGAGTAAACTCATAGGTCACTACATTCAAATCTGGCACCATCGTTTCAAAACTAGTTCCTACTTTTCCAGATTGAACAACTAAGCTACCGTTTAGAAAAAAATTATAGGCATGTGCTTGGTCTTTAATGCTAAAGGCAAGTTTTTCGTTTGGAATTTCTCCGAGTAAAATCTTCATCCTATAAGTAGCATATCCATGACCGGGAAGCTTTTTTCCAAACCAATTTACACCTTTCCAATCAGAGGGAACTTTTGTGAATATAGATTTGGATTCCTTTCTTTCTGAAATTTCTTCTCCTTCTAAATTGATAAAATCACTTGGAGATAATAATTCTTCCCAGTAAAATTCCCATTCGCCGTCTAAACGAATTATTGCATCGAATGAATGCGCCCTCAAATCCAAAATCCCAGAAACAACCCTAGGTGCTGGTTTTGGATTACAGGACAATAGCAGTAATAAAAATAGAAAGCCCAGAAAACGCATGACAGGAAAGCTAAATGAAATAGAGTTTTTAATCAAACAAAATAAAGGATTATTTGAAGAAAAAAATCTTGAACGTGCGAAAAATCATGAAGGAGCGAAAGCGTTTTCGCTCCTTCATGATTTTTCAATCCCTACCAAAAGAAATGCGAGTTTGGAATTCTCCTACAGTATCCCCATTTGGAGTATAAGATTTTTCGTAGAAGCTAACAGTATTATGCCGATCAAAAAGTAAAATCGCAGTAGAACGAGTTCCATAAACTGGAGATTTAAGAAATATAGAGGAAAGAAATCTTTCTTTTTCTAACCCAACTCCTGTATCAGGAAGCAACTCATCCGGTGCTTTTGTTTCATCTTGCATGATAGAAAACAATTCGTCGTGATTGATCTCATTATTCAAAATGTAATTTTTCATATTCTCAACTCCTCGATTTAGTTTAGGCCAGGGAGAGTTGAGGTAAGCATTGCTTAGCCCATGAAATCCATCTTCAAGTTTGTTCGTTTCATTGCTAATGTTATTGTACACAAAAAGTTCATCTTTGTTTCCAATTAGAATATTGTACGGATTGTAATTCTGCCTTTCTCGAATCAGAAAGTTTAAATATTCTTTTGAATTTTGTCCAGAAACCAAATAATCTCTCACTAAATGCCCACGCGAAAGCCTTCCTTCTTTATGTAGCGGTATATCCCTGTAATTCGTTAAAGCAGAAATTCTTCCCTGGCGTGTTACACCAAGCCAAGTTCCACCTTCTTTCTCATCTCGTCCTGCCAGTAAATCTGGATATTCTTTCCAGAAGTGGGCAGCAGTTGTTGGTCGTTCTTGGAACTCATCTCTGTTAGCGAGGATAATGAGTGGAAACTCTTTGTGTTGGTTGATTGCTAAAAATAGTATGCACATGGGGTAATTTGGTTATGCCGCTGATTTCATTTTGGTCTTTTTCGATTTTAATTTGTAATCTTTAATTAGTATTTCAGTTGGTATGTCCAATTCTTGGTTTAGTTTTCGAATCATATTCAAAGATAATTTTCTTTTTTTTTCTAAGATTTCAGAAACTCGTCCCCGCCCACCCAGAAACTTACCTAAATCAATTCTTTTTAATCCCAACTCTTCCATTTTATACTTAATTGTCTCAATCGGATCAGGCAAACCAATTGGGTAATTTTTCTCTTCATAAACTTCTACCAGTGTAATTAAAATATCTAACCTATCATAATTTGGAGTATTGGGTTTGGATTCCCATAAAAAATCTATCAACTTCAAAGCTTCTTTGTAATCCTTTTCTGTTCGGATTGGTTTTATTTCTACTTTCATTCAAATTTCCTCCGCATTAATTTTATCATATTGCTCATGAGTTCCAATAAACCTGATATAAATAGTTTTTAAATTGTAATGAATCTTAACTACCAAACGATATTTATTTCCATGTATATTAAATACGACTCTGCTGTTTATTAGAAAGCTCGCATTTCTATATTTTAATTTTACATCACTAGGAGATTTCCATTCAGCTTTCAAAGTCTCACGAAACCAAGTTTCTATTGGTGTTTTTGAGTCTTTGTATTCCGCCTTTTCGTAAAAATCTTTCAAAGTTTTTCGAGAAATAATTCTCATACAAACATTCTAAAATGTTCCCATTTTGGTAGCAAGTATTATTTAAAAGAATTATGCCGTTATTCTTTTTGATTTTCTATTTGCTTCCATGAATTATTCTTGATTTTGAAAATTAATTTCTTTGTCTTAGTTTTTTCATAATTCTCGACAATTATTTGAATAGAATTGTTTCCAATCCACTTTCCATCAATTGGTCCATATTCGGTTGTCATTTTGGAATCATCTGGTTGAAAATCGAATTCAAATTCTTTTTTCGGATTTTTTGAAACTTTAAAAATTTGAAGCCCATTTGGAACATATCCAGCTTCTAAATCATAGGACATGCATAAGAATCTTTTGTTGTCAGGTGAGAATATAGGATGTCCCCAAATTTCTATATCTTTTCCCGTTGTAAGATTGTACAATGTGTTTCCCGATCCTTCATACAGACCGAAAGAAATTAATACGCTATCTATTTCAGGAATATAATTACATTCGTCAAAACTTATTCCACTTGCCTCAGAATCATCTTTTGCCTCTTCATTTTTTAAAAATATAACTTTAGAATTATTCAGATAAATTCTTACACCTTTACTATTCACTTTACATTTCGTAAAATCGACTTCACGGTTTGTTTTTGAATTTTTTAGATATGCTCCGAAAATAAAACCTATTTTATCTTCTTCGGCTAATTTTATTTTAACCCAATGAGCAACAAATCCTTTAATACTTTGAACTTTTTTTGACTTTTCTAAAACTTCTATTCTCGTATTCTTATTAATTTTGGAAATGATTCTCGATTTATCATTAGGGTTTTCCCTGATTCTTAGATTATCTGCCGTACTAAAATAAATCTTTTCTTCCGAAAAGATTCCATTAAAAGTCATGAGCAAGAGTAAAAGGAATGAGTAATAATTCATATAAAATATAGATAAATAATTAAACAAACTATTTCATTTTAAAACTGGTTATCATTTTTAAAATTACTCAAAACGCCACCTTTTCCGAATGCTTATAGCGGATAATATCCATATTACTCTGAAAGTCTCTATCTAAAATTGGTTCGATAGATTGAAAAGTATAAGAACTAACGGCTTCTCCTTTGCCTTGTAAAACTTGAACTAACTTTTTCTTGTTGATATAGCCAAAGCGGGAAAATAAATTTGAGAGTTTGCCTGATTTTACGATTCGCTTTTGCAAGAGGGAATTGAGCATAAATATTTTTATCAATTCATTATAGTGTTCAATTATATGTTTAGAGCGAAAAATAATTACTCGATCGAATTCGTCTTTCGAAGATTCAAGAATTTTAGGAACTGAATCATTGGTATGGGTTAATAGGTAATGATAGTATCTGTTTGTGATTTGATTTAGTCTGCAAAAACGGATATAGTATCTTTTATCGAAATCTGCGTTTTGTATATCGGACATTCGAACAGAAAAACTATCTTTCAGTATGTCGATTTCCTTCAAATTTCTAGAAATAAATTGAATTGGGATATGAGTTTCTTCTGGGTCAGCTTTAAATTCCTCATAAGAGATGGGATCAATTTTTTTTAATCCAGCAACTATATAACCGTGCTCTTTTATTTCATTCATGATTTTTTCTTAAATACAGAAATAATTTTAGAAAGTAAACTGGAAGACTGAATTTCCCCATCGAGATAATTCTTTTTAAAAGAATTATTTACTTTGTTAAATCCATTTGCAGCAGTTTCAACTTCATCTGAGACTAATGACTGTTCAACTCTCCAATCTTCACCAAGCCCTAATTGGTCATAAATAGTTATATGAACTTTATCGTATTGAATATTTTTGGAATCATTTACTTTCTGATTTAATGTAATTTTCATCTCTACATTTTCTTCAGTAAACTTTTCCCTTGCTTCTTTGTATTTGTAGTATTCTTCTGAAGATTTATCTTTTTTAAATAATTCCATAATAGATCCCTCTTGACTAATAACCTGACATACTCAAAATTTTTGTAAAGAACAATTATGAATGAAATGTTACTTTTTGGTAAGCTGAATTCGTGGCAAAAAAATCTCACATATTTCACTCAATCACTAACTTGTCTTTCTTTTTCATCAGCTGAAACAATTTCTTAGAACTACTATCAAGGCTAAGGTCAAACGTTTCACTTTTTAAAGAGTTCACATACTGATTATGTTTCTCGTCCCAAATGGAAGATCTATCTGGATCAAAATCAGAATACATTTCCTTTTTCTTTTTTAAATCATAGTCTTTATACAAGATACAAAAAGCCGAATGAGTTCCTGATAACAATTTGAATCGTATTGGATTTTCTTTGAGAGTAATTGTATCAATGTATTTTCGAAAAGTAAAATGATTTGAATCCATTTGTATATGAATAAAACTTCCAACCAAACTTTTATCTAAAATCAATTCCACTTCTTTGGTAGCATTGGCAAGTTCTCGTTCTCTTATTTTTTCTAGTAATTCAGTGATAGAATTCCATTCCTTAGTCCAAGAGGGGCTAACACGTCTTCCACTCTGGCTTATATCAATAGACTTATTCCCCCATGAAACGATAAGCGAAACTCCATCGTAATCATGAATGAGTCCTTCATCTGCAAAATCAATTTTGTGGACTTTGTTTTTTGCAAGTATGCGGTAAATGTTGGTTAGCTCTTCAGTCGCCAAAGTAAAGTTAAATTCATTTTCTTTACGAATGGATTTATCTTTGTAAACACAATTCTTGGGTGTAATCTCCATTGAAAACCCACGTCCTGCATGACCAAGTGACTTGTAATAAACGATCTTAATGTCTTCCGGCATTGTATCGGGTAATTTGTCCATTGCGTGTATTTGACTAAAAAAGAAAATTCCAAGTAGTAAATATTTTTTCATACAGAAATTAAATCGTAAAGAATTGAATCTGTCAAGAAATAGTCTACTCTATTCGATTTCATTTGCCGATTTTTTAAGAGATTGTCGTTTGTTCAGGAGAATTCAAGATGAGATATTTTACGAAAATTTTATTAGTTCTAGTACTGATTTTATTTATTAGCGATTGCAAGAAAAAAGAGGAAAATCAAAATACAGAAGAGCCAATTACGAAGGAAGAACCAATCAACGATTTAGAAGAAACTCCTCCAACAAGAGAAGAAATTAAAAATCCATCTCTCCCAAGTCCAGCAACTTTTAGAAATATTGCAGAGGCAAAGGGAGATTTAGATGGAGATGAAATTCCTGAACTAGTAGTCGTATATGATACCGCAAAACAAGATGAATTGGGGACACAAAGAGAACTTCATATATTTAAGAAAAAAGAGGATAACTGGAATTTGCTGCACAAAAGTATTGGAGTTGTACTTCCAAGTATGGCAGGTGGTATGATGTTAGATCCTTTCGAAAATGTAACAATCGAAAATGGAGCAATCGTACTTCATCACTTCGGCGGCGCAAGGGAAAAATGGAGTTATACTCACAAATTCAGATTTCAAAAGGAAGGTTGGTATCTCATCGGCGCAACCATCGAATACAGCATAGTATGCGAAGAATCCACTTCCTATGATTACAATGTATCCACAGGCAAAGTCAACATGGAATATACAAAAGAATCTTGCGATACAGAAGGCAATGCTAAAGGCAAACCGAAAGTAACCAAATCTTCTTTTGCACTAAAGGAAAAACAATCTATCCAAATGGACGGTTTTGTTCCAGGCAACACCGAAGCCAAGTTATCCAAAAATAAAACTTTTTACTTTTAGATTCATTACAACTACTCAGCATAAGGAATATTTGCCACAGAAATAAAACACACTGAGTAGTTTAGGATTCATTTTGCAAACTCAAAAATGCTTTACCCAAATAAGATACAATATCAGACGCAATCAAACTTTCTTCTCCGATTTCCTTAGCTGCTAAGTCGCCTGCTAGTCCATGGAGGTAAACCCCGAGTATGCTCGATTCAAAAGAAGAATATCCCTGTGCCAGCAGAGAAGTAATAATTCCAGTTAAAACATCTCCACTTCCACCTGTCGCCATACCAGGATTACCCGTTGAATTGAAATAGACATCACCTTCTGGTGTGGCAATAGCTGTATGCATTCCTTTCAATATTGTAAATACATTTTGCTTTTTTGAAAACGAAATTAATTTCTCAATTCTATGAAAATCATTTTCTACTTTCCCGACAAGCCTTTCGAACTCTTTAAAGTGTGGAGTCAAAATACTGTTTGCCGGAACTAAGTCTAAAAGTTTGGGATTTTCCGAAAGTAAGTTGATTGCATCCGCGTCAATCACCATGGGATTTTTATAAGTTTGCAGAATTCTAGTGAATGTTTTCAGGGTCTTTTTGTCTTTCCCGATTCCGGGACCTATTCCAATTGCATCTGGTAAAATAGTTTTCCAATCAACAGGCTCTATCGTTTTTTTAGATTTTCCTGTCATCACCATCGCCTCTGGAACAGAGGTTTGTAAAATTTCCACTCCACAACTTGGAACTTGCAGCGTCAAAAGTCCGACGCCTGAACGCAAACACCCATTAGCCGCAAGAACTGCCGCACCCATTTTACCAAACGAACCAGCGACTAACAAAACTCTACCGTAAGTTCCTTTATGAGAAAATTTTTCTCTTTTTTTATAAATGCTTTTTACAAACTCCCTTCGCACAAAGTATTTATTGGTTTTTTCTTCCAAGATGAATTTATCAGAAAGTCCAATATCAACGAGATGCCATTCGCCTGTATACTTAAAATTTTCGGGAAGTAAAAATGCTAATTTAGGAATTTGAAAGAATATCGTATAATCAGGATTTACCACAATCGAATGCTCAGTTGGCTTATCCGCAAATAGTCCAGATGCTATATCAACAGAAATGATTTTATTATTCGATTGGTTTATGTATTCAATCACCTCCGCAAGTAACCCTTCCGGTATACGGCTAAGACCTGAACCAAGGAGGGCATCTATTAGTATAGTTTCGTTTGGAGATAATTCCAATTCTTCTGGATTTGGAATATCATTTGGTCTAATCTCATTTATTGAACGAATATCCTTTTTTATGACAGACTGCGGCAAACGACCGTAATTCACTTCAAAGTCCTTTGTGGTTGAATCGTTATACCAAATTACATATACTTCCACTTTGTATTTTTCTTCAGCAAGAAGTCTTGCTATAGCAAGTCCATCTCCCCCATTATTTCCAAGTCCCACAAAAATTCGCACAGAATGTTCTGAATCGAAATGAGATGTAAACCACTTTACGAATGCAACCGATGCACGTTCCATTAAATCAATCGATGTAATGGGCTCGTTCGCAATCGTATCTGCATCAAGACTTCGGATTTGTTGTGTTGTAAATATTTTTGTGATCATAATTTTTAAACTCATTCCAAGAAAAGGATTGTATTATACAATTTCAATAAAAATATGATACCTCATGAACTATTCTGACATACTAATTATACTTTTTATTTTTTTTGTAGGTAGTATAACGGCAGCCATTGGGACAGCTTTAACTGGACTAATAAATCACTTTCTCATAAATAAATTCCTGAATGAATCTACTTTTCGTATCATTTTAAGTTTATTTTTAGTATCATTCGCTTCATTTGTAAGCTCTTTTATCGGAATGATTGGTATATTAGGATTTGCCGCTGATGAGAATGCGGGAGAGATTATCCCTTATTATTTAAATATTTCACTTGTTGTTTGTATTATTAGTACCGTTGCATATTATTTTATCAGAATTAAATAACTAGTTTACGCAAACTAAATATTATCCACTTTCTCCATCATAACAAGGAGGAGCGAACTCAAACATCTGCTTGTGCCAACGACTCATCCCAGCGGCTAATGGCAAAGAAATTGGAAATAAAATTGTATCGAGTAAAAAAGAAAAAGGAAGATCAATGATGTAAATAGGTTCGTGTAAAATTCCATTTTCTATCATGAGTCCGACCTCGCACCTAGCCCCCGAATAAAATACAGGCGCATTTTTTTTATTCCAATCGGGAATAGAAATCAGAGTCGCACAATTTTGTATTAAAATTAGAAAAATGAACAGGTTTTTTTTAAACATTTCTTTGGTTCTAGTTCCTTTAACTATTATTCAATTTTTTATTGTTCTACACACAATAAAAAATTAGAATTATTACAAGCCGTTGGTATATCGGATATACCGGAATCACCTGCTACCGAAAAACCTGTTTCTCCGCTCACACCAGATGAATTGGAACTCCAATTCAAACAATTATTTGTGCTATTGGTAAAATCTGCATTCAATCCAGTCCAATACCTATTAGAAAAATTTGAAAACGAATTTGTAATTGTAGAGATATTTCCGTCCCAAAAAATTCCTGAATTATTTGTTTTGCCAACCATAATGGATCCATCGGATTGAAAGTAACTTGTATTTGGCTTAAAAACCCAATCTAAATTTTCCGAAACTCCTCCTGTGCAATAACCTGTAGAACAAGCTCTTCTAGTAGAACTAGCCAATACAGCTTTATAAGTTCCAACATTCGGTTTGAGGGAATCAGAATTACATAAATTATCCGCTGTAGTAATATTTCCTGAATAATTTATAGCTGTAATAAAAGTTCTATAATTAGATTCGGAAGATGTAAGAATAATTCGAAACAGGGTTGCGGCTAGACCAAAAGGTGAACCGGGATCAAAAGGGCTTTGCGTTGCTCTCACACAAAAAAGATTTAATATGCAGATAATAACAATTAGCCTTTTCATATTAAAACCTCCATGTATAATTTATATCCAGATTCATTCCCTGTTGACCAAATTGATTTTTAGTCGGAGAAAAAGAAAAATGAAAGTTTGAAGGATCAGAAACTTTACTCTGTAAATTTTTTTGAAATGCGGGACCCGGACTACAAAAATAGGCATGTAAGATTTGTGTAAAATAGATTAAACCCATATATTGAATTGCATTGTTGGTTTTTGCAGCTGCATCAGCATAATCCGGAAAATACAGCCTAGAAACAACTGTGGCAACCAAAATTGAATTCAAAATATCAGAATCAGTCGGTATAGCAACTTGTATTAATACCATACTCTGCCTGTAGTCAGAACTTTTACTATGAAAATTTTCATAATTCTGTTTTAAATTCCATACACTTGCACCAAATATTGTAAAAATAAATATACCTGTATAAACTCTATCTTTTTTAATTTGTCCAAAACCTGGGATTAATGCAGAGTAACCGGCATAAATAGAATTAGAGCGAAGCTTCAGTATTTCTTCTTTTTCTTCTGCAAATAAACTAAAAGAAATAGTAAGTAGTAAAATCGAAAAAATTTTCTTCATATTCATTTTTGTCTTCTTTTCTTAAAACAGTAGACAAATAAAAAAAGATATTTTTTCAAAAAAAGTAAACTAATAAATTCAATAGCCTGCCTTATGTTGCTCCCACTCGGAAGCAACGCTAACACTATTGAGTTTGTCAAGCCCGCCGCTAAGCGCAAACTTCATTTGAACGTTTGGTTCACCCGAACTCAATCATTTCTTTTTGAGAAAGAAATGATAATAGCGATAACGTAAGGTGAGTTACTCAGATTCAAACCAGGATGCAAAGCTCTTCTGAAATTTTACAGGAATAAATTCTGTATAGTGATAGTCCGCAAAACCATTTTTGAAGAAAGGATCTTGTTCGCAAAAAATTTTCATTGATTCTAGACTTTCTGATCTCGCGATTAAAATCCCTCCGTCACGCGGGTTTTGTGGACCAGAGCTAAGCAGAATTTGTTTTTCATAACCAGAATCTAGAAATGCACGATGTTCCAAAAGCACACTATCAATTTTTTCTATCGGGACTTTATACTCTAATTTTATAATAAAATGTTTCATATTAAGGTTAGATTTTTTATTTGTTGTCCTGAAACAAGTGAAAAATAGACGTAAAATACAAAATCCAAATTATAGAAAGCGGATTGAAAGAAACCTAATTGCGTTAATGCCCAGCGCTTAACTTTTCGAATCATTTCTTTTCAAAAATTCTATTCAAATAAAAAACTTGTTTCTAAATATCCAATAGCCATATTGGTTGAAAGAAAGGATGGATTTTAGATGAAAGTGGTCGATTACTTAAAAGTCAGTTTCAAAAAACCAGAACTGAGTGAGTCCATTGCTCAGATCATAGAAAAAAAAAATAGAATAACAACCCAATTGGAATTTTGTTATTCTAGACTTGAATCCATTGAACTTTGTAATAGTAGTTCTAAACCAAACGATGCGCTACTTTTGTCTAATTTTCTAATCATTGATATTATGAACCTTGCTCTTTTTTATAGCGGAAAATCAATCATAACCGCAAACGAAAAATGGGAAGAAAAAATTTCATCTCTGTCAGAACCCGATTTAATATCCGCGTTTACAAATCATAAAACAGTAAAAGATACAACTTATAAATCAGAAGAAGAACAAAGCGAAGAAATAGAATCTTCTCTTAGTAACCTACTCCAGAGTGTAGAAAAATTTATTTTCAATAAAAATAAATCCCAATTCGAAAATCCTGTAGATGATTATGATAAAAAGATAAAATTTCAACTACTAGTCGGAATTATCGTTTCTGCCTTTTTAATTCATTTTGGAATCAAAACCTATCACAAGACTAAACCAATAAAAAATGATGTAGCAAAAATCTATTACATGAATCAAGAAATTTTAAAACCGAGTGATTCCAATATGGTAATCGCAGATGTAACACCATCGGAAGATTGGAAAGAGGTTAACTTTGTTTTACCTACACCTCAGAGTATAAAAGATATTAAAGTAGAGCCTGTTCATCAAATCCACGCAAGATTCCAAATTAAAGAGATCAAATACTTGGATGAAAAAAAGAATGTCATCAAAGAAAGAA
Organism: Leptospiraceae bacterium; assembly: GCA_017996175.1. Classification (GTDB taxonomy): domain Bacteria; phylum Spirochaetota; class Leptospiria; order Leptospirales; family Leptospiraceae; genus UBA2033. Next base: position 12,950 of record JAGOHK010000057.1, on the reverse strand, counting down.
ATTTCAAACTAGATAAAGCAGGCATAATTGCAAATACCAAAACAAATGAAATTTGCTGTACGGAAGATATAAAGCCGGGAAAACTACTTCCTGACAAATATTTAGAGCTTGAGTCGATAGATTCCTCTCCAGCCTTTTATATAAAGATGGAAGAAACAAAAGATGTAAAAGAAATTGTATTAACATTTCGATATATAAAAAATAAGAAAAAGTTTTTAGACTAATAAGCATTTTAAGGAAAAAGGATATGTTAATTCAATATATTTTACTTATGAGAGTTCATCAGTGGATAAAGAATATTATCCTATTCGCTGGAGTTATTTTTGGTCGTAAATTATCCGATCCCGATGCTATCCTGAAAAGTTTTTTCGCATTCTTATTATTCTCTGTGATTGCAAGTTGTCAATATGTAATCAATGATTATCTAGATAGAAAAGAAGATGCACTCCATCCAGAAAAAAAACATAGACCTCTGGCTTCTGGAAAAATCGACGCAAGTCTTGCGCTTCTACTAACAGTGATTATCCTCCCTTTATCTCTAACGTTATCTTATAGTTTAAACCCTGCATTTTTTGCACTCTGTTGTTTTTACTTTGGATTCAATTTAGTTTACAGTAAGTATTTAAAACATATCGTAATCCTAGACGTTATGAGCATTAGCATTGGATTTGTAATACGTGCCATTTCCGGGGCGGTTGTAATTGGAGTTAGTTTTTCTTCTTGGTTATTACTCTGTACTTTTATGCTCGCTCTATTCTGGGGATTTAGTAAGCGACGTGGAGAAATTATCCTCCTAGATAAATCAGCGGGATCACATAGAAAAATTTTAGAAGAATATTCTACGGAGTTTTTGAATTTAATGATGTCTGTTGCGTCCACGATGACCTTGATTAGTTATGTGATGTATACCATTAGCCCCGATACGATTCACAAGATGGGAACGGATAAATTAGTGTATACCATACCTGTTGTAGTATATGCAATTTTTAGAAGTCTTTATATTATCTATATCAAAAATATGGGGCATAATCCGAGTAAGGCGATACTTACTGACATAAGCGTTTTGATTTCGGGTCTGGTTTGGGTTATCATGGTAACAGCCATTCTCTACTTGAAAATTCCTGCTGTCCTATGAAAGCTATCAAAAAAATCCTAGAATATACTTTTTATATCCTAGTTCTACTTGTATTTACTTTTTTACTCTCTATGTTCAACGGTGGAGGAAAAAAGTTAGTATTAAATCCAAGCGAATTACCTGTATTAACCGAAACACAAATACCAGAAGATTTTAAAAACAAAAATAAAGTCATTTATTTTTGGGCGACTTGGTGTAGTGTTTGTGAAACCAATCTACCTTTGTTTAAAACCAGCTATTCTCTATTCAATGGAAAATGGAACACTGAGTTTATTTCCATTGAAGAAGGTGGTGGAACTCCTGAACATGTAAAGCAATACATCGACAAACACGGAGTAACCTTCCCTACTCTATTCGGAAATCAAAAAGTCTTGGAAGCTAATAAAATCAATGCCTTTCCAACTACAATCTTTGTGAACTCAAAAAACGAAATCAAATTTATCGACACAGGAATTATGAATCCACTTAGCATTGGAGTAAGAATCTTTTTTTTAAATTGGAACTGGAATTAAAATGTTCAAAATCAAAGAATTACAAAAACTAAAACTAGAACTATTAAATAGTTTAATCAAAGAAACGAATCAGTATTTAAAAGAGATTCCAAAACAATACAAAAAAAAAGCTGAAACGGTTCTAAAAGAATATATCAAAACAAAATCAATCGCAGGTCTTGAACTTTGGGTTAGTGGGGTTTCGGAATACTTATATTTTGCCGAAGCGTTAGAGGATTTAGAAGAACTAAAAACCGAACCAACAAAACTAAAAGAATTTCAAACAATTCTCTCGGAAAGTTTGAAGTCTGACTTTGGAGTAGAAGATTTTCGATTCATCGAATGGGAAAGGGCTAATCCTAAGTATCCGGTGCTACAATCGATTCTATCTAAGTATACCGAGGATTCCCTCAAGTCCTGTTATACGATTCAGGAAAATGTTTTTTTGGGGAAAAAATCAGATTTCACATACTATGAAAAAGCCAACGGAGATCCATCCACTAAGGGAGTAAAAGTAAAAACGATTCGTAAAAAAACTCCGAAAGAAAAAATTTTGCAAATAGAAAAAGCCCATGAATACTTAGAAGCATTTTGGCAAGAAGGATTTGAACTTTATAGCTTGCTCACGGACAAAGTGCATATTATAGAGTCGAATGGTTTAGTGAGTTATAGTCATTTTCAAGAACAAGGAATTTCTTATATCAATTTTATCGACCGTGATATTTTAGAATCAGTGGATGATTTAATTCACGAAAATTCTCATCACCATCTCAACTTAATCTTAAAGAAATACAAAATACTCAAAAAAGATTTAAAAGAAGATGTATTCTATTCTCCTTGGCGTAAATCCCTTCGTCCCCTCTATGCAATTTTACATGCCACGTTTACTTTTTCGTATGGAGCACTTTTATTTTATCATATTGTAAAATCAGAAAATTGGGTTTACACTGATTTACCTCAATCTTATAAAGAAAGAGCAAACGTCAGGTTTGCCGAAGAAACTCTCATGGTAGAATATTCTCTTATTGATTTAAAATGGGCAATGGACAAAGGATATTTTACAAAAAAAGGAATTAGCCTTATTGAAAGCCTCTCTAAATACAACAAAGAATGTCTTTCCTATTTACCTGAAACAATCAAGAAAATTAAATCCAAAGAAATGAAACAAAATTTAGTCGCTCTTCAAAAAACTTTGTCAGAAAGTAGAGAACAATACAGATTAGCCTGAGTTATTTATTTACCAAAATAATTTTGCGAAATATTGTTGGTATCCGAATGTTTGAATGGAATTTTAAAACAGGGAAGGTAATTTATCGAGAGCGATTTGTAATCGATAGTTGGAAAAACTGCAACATATCGAATTCAAGCAGATTCAATCCTAAATAATCAGTATCTAGTAGTCAGAACAAAAGAAAAAGTAATACCCAAATTTCTAATGAGCGAAGCGACGCTTTGCTATTAGAAATCTGGGTAATAATACTAAATTTAATGTAACTACTCAGCATAGTTTGGGATAAAAGGATTGCCTGTAAAGAGATTTTGAATTGATTCAAGAACCTGTAAATCATTTTTTCTGATTGTGGAGATATAGCTTCTTATGCGGCAGAAGTGAGAAGCACCTGTAAAAGTTCTAAAACATCCAGATATTTTCATGTAGAGTTTGAGCATACGAATATCAATTCTCGAAACAAATGCGCATTACACAGAATATGCTCACAGGTGTATTTAAAATAGGATTTGTAGAAATCATACAGATTTGCCTTTAAATGCTGGTAAAATTCCAATATCTTCCATCGCCTTGCTTCCTCGTTTATCATGAAAAGCAAAATGTGTAAGAAGTTTTGTTGAAGCTACTTGAAACCATTTCAGCGTTTTAGCACAACGTCCACCTGACTCGTCGCCAGGGCTGTTATGCATTACTTCAGATTTGATAATAGCTTCTTTGCAGGCAACATCAAACGTCGAATGTGTTCGTTTTCTTCTTCATCCCATCCGTAGATGAAGGCTTACTGCTATTATGACTGTCCTTAGATTTCTGCTCCGTTAATTCTTTTATTCTTTCTTCTAATTTTTTATTTGTAGATGTTAAATTTGAATTCTTTTCAGTGAGTTCATTTATCTGCGCATAAAGACGGTTTATCAATTCTATTACTGCATTTAACCCTTTTTGAAAAATTGACTTTATATCTGAAAAGTTCACTATTTCTCTTCATGCATTCAATACCCTATTTGTACAACACTTATTTATGCTGAGTAGTTACAATATTTTTATTATTTTCTATTCTTCTTTGTTGTATATATTAAGATTTTAAATTTTATCTCAGTTTCTGTTCGAACTGTCAAAAGAATTCAGATTTTATCGAATCTACTTTGTTATCAAGAAGAAAGTTTGATTTATTTTCTTCGTTAAGAAATCCTCTCGTCGCAAATATTTCTTTTTCCGTATTAAAACCAAACCCAAAGAATTTATCTTCCTTTTTTTCTCGTTTCGTTTTTACCTGCTTAAGTAACTCTTGCATTTCCTTTTCGTTAAAACAAAGAATTAGAGATTTCCAAAATATATTTTTCGATTTGATATTTTCATCTTGATTGTATACAGGAAACAAACCAAATAAAATGTAATAATCTGCATTATTCTTCTCATATTTATCGATAAAATTATTGAACCACAAATTATATTTGTATTTTACTGATTTGACTTTTCCTGATTTGAGAGTTTTGGGAGTATCGACATATGATCTTGAGCTTTTTACCTGTATTCTCTTCATTATATTTTCCTCCATAAAATTCTTAATCTTATTCTCATTAGTTTTCAAAAGCTAGTGCTTATTGCAACTAACGTTAATAGTATCCGACGTGACTTTGAAACTCGAAAGTGCGGTAGCACCTTTTGAGTTTCAAAGCCATGTCTCCAAGCCGAACAACTACTAGCAAGTCCCGTGACTGAGTGTAGGGCGCAAAACTTACATTATTCTCTTGCAAGTTTTGTGACCATTAAAACTTTTTCCCTAAGAAAAAGTTTTGGGGCATCGCGGGTGGACGAAGGCACTGGACTTGCGTAAGTTCAACAAAAATACTACAAAGTTTGACTAACACGACTATGCCGGCTTGGAGCAAGGTGACGGACAGCATCCGATATAGTCCGTTACCACAGTGGATACTCGCAGTTAGTTGCTGTTTCGGCAGGACTCCGATTAATTCCATCTTAATTCTAACTTCTTTTTATTTGTAGCGCATTCATATAAATACAAATTAATAAGATTTTGATAAGAAATTCCAGTATTGCCTGCTACTTCTTTAAAATACTTAATTGTATTCTCATCAATTCTAATAGTAATTTGCTTTTTCAATTTACTAGCATAAGGGTTTTTTTTGGAGTTAGTAAAATCGTATTCTTTTCTCATATTTATTCCTCTCCTTTATTATATTTATTTTTTTCTTTTTTTGTAGCTTTTCTAGCTGATATAATTCTAATTATTCCGGTTTTCTCTAAAAATGTATGAATGACAACTACAAGATTCAAGTTAAAACTCATACCAAGTAAAATAAATCTTTCTTCATTTTAAGAATGGTCAGGATCTGGAATTATTCTTGCTCTTTCATCGTAAAAAGCAGTTTCCGCTTCGTCAAAGGAAATTTTATGTTTCTTTTTGTTTATTACGTTCTTTTTATTATCCCATGAAAAGTTTAAATTCATAAGTATTATATAATTATAAAATAATTATACTGTCAAATACAATAATTTTGATATTTATTTTTTCTTTGTCATTTTGATTTTTCAACATGTTTTTTTGTATGTTCTTCAATTTGATACAATCTTATAATAGGCGATTTAATATTTTTTGTTTCTGTTTTAGTATATTCTCTGAACTACTTCGAGATAGTCTCTAGAATCGTTAGAGTTTGAAAAGCGGAACCCCGCCAGGAAAATGGTATAGATCCAAACCAATCTAAGAATATTCAGAAATTATCGTATCTTTTATCGGTGCTCTCGGTGTTTATTCCACCCTGCGCTTGATCGCGCCCAACGCCTTCGCATGGTAATCTTTAAATGTTTTCCTTAATTACGCAGCATTGGACATCGCTATCGCTGCTTGGCGGCTGCGGCTAACAGACATATTCCTTTTTTCTAGGATTCAACTTTTGCATAAACCCGTTTATCTGAATATCTTCTCTTTGTTTATTGTAAACTTTCTTGAATGAATTAATTTAAAAACATATAGCGGCAAATATAGAATGTCCTCAAACTCAGAAACTCCTAATCTACTTTGCATAGAAATTATTAGGCTGAATGATTGCCGTTCCCTCATGCAATGTTGGCTCAAAACTATTTATGTTTTTGCATTTATCCCTTTTCTTCTTTACTAAATATAAGTCTAGGATCACAAAAGTCGGTAAATCTTTACATCTCTCTGACATAGATGCTAGGTATGTATCATAAGACTCTTGGGATTCATTCTCTTTTTTTTTTCTTACGTAGCACATCGGTAAAGCAAAAAGCGAATAGCCGTCAGAAAAATCATTGCGCATTAATTTTTCCTTACACCAGCTTTTACTGGTATCAATTTCAGTAAATCCCAAGCAGGATGAAAATAAGGATGTGAGGATTACTAAAATGATTGAATTAAGGTAAATTAATTTTTGGTTTCCCAAATTTACTTTTATTTTCAACTTCCTATTGTATGTAAAATCCTTCTTGGTTTCAATTGGTCTTTCCATTTCTAGTATGTTCATGATCTCTCCTTAGATAAATCAGAATCTACACTTTAAAAATAGGAATACAACTCTTCTGGGGTGAACTGTTTAAAAGTGGGGGTGAATTGCATTTGGAAATCCCAAAAACCCTGATAAATCTCACAAATTCTCGCCCGAAATGAGCCAAAAATGTACTTTGAAAAAACCTGTCTATTTCGCACATTGTTAATTAAGGTAAAGAACGAGGAGAAATTAGTTAATGGAAATACCATCTTACGTAAAAAATAAAATGTTAATCGATTGGGTCAAAGAGACGGCTGCACTTTGCAAACCCGATAAAATCTATTGGTGTGACGGATCGGAAGAGGAATACAATAAACTTTGTCAAGACCTCGTTGATGCCGGAGTTTTTAAAAAATTAAATCCTGCTAAAAAGCCAAATTCTTATATTGCGTTTTCAGATCCTACTGACGTAGCGCGCGTGGAAGACAGAACTTATATTTGCTCTAGACGTAAAGATGATGCCGGTCCGACAAACAATTGGGTGAACCCTGACGAAATCAAAGCTACCATGACCAAATTATATGATGGATGTATGAAAGGCAGAACAATGTATGTAATTCCATTTAGCATGGGACCACTTGGTTCAGATATTGCGCATATCGGTGTGGAATTATCCGACTCTGCTTATGTTGCTGTAAATATGAAAATCATGACCCGCATGGGAAAAAAAGTCCTAGATATTTTAGGAGACAAACCATTTGTAAAAGCACTTCATTCTGTAGGAGCTCCACTTCAACCAGGTCAAAAAGATTCAACCTGGCCTTGTAATAAAGAAAAATACATCACTCATTTCCCTGAAGAAAGAACCATTTGGTCTTTTGGTTCAGGATATGGTGGAAATGCTCTTCTGGGTAAGAAGTGTTTTGCGCTTCGTATCGCATCCACTATGGCTCGCGACGAAGGCTGGTTAGCCGAGCACATGCTTATTCTTGGAGTAGAGAATCCACAAGGGGTTAAATCGTATGTAACCGCAGCATTCCCAAGTGCCTGTGGAAAAACAAATTTTGCGATGCTCATTCCTCCTAAAGAAATGGAAGGCTGGAAAATTACAACTGTTGGAGATGACATTGCTTGGATCAAACCAAATGAAGATGGACAACTTTATGCTATCAATCCGGAAGCAGGTTTATTTGGTGTAGCCCCTGGAACCAATTACGAAACCAATCCAAACGCAATGGAAGCACTTGCTAAAAATTCTATTTTTACCAACGTAGCACTTACCCCAGACGGAGATGTTTGGTGGGAAGGAATGTCCGATACAGCGCCAGAAGGATTAATGGATTGGACAGGTAAACCATTCGATCCAACTAGTGGAAAACCGGCAGCTCATCCAAATGCTCGTTTCACTTCTCCACTCAGCCAATGTCCATCCGTAGATTCTGAATATGAAAACCCAAAAGGAGTTCCTATCAGTGCAATCATATTTGGTGGAAGAAGAGCTAGTCTAGTACCAGTAGTGTACCAATCTTTTAACTGGAATTTTGGTGTATACTCCGCTGCAACGATGGGTTCAGAAACAACTGCGGCAGCAGTCGGTGCTGTCGGAAACGTTAGACGCGATCCATTTGCGATGCTTCCATTTATTGGATACCATGCGGCAGATTACTTTACCCACTGGTTAAACTTTGGTCGTAAACTTCCAAACCCACCTAGAATATTTGGTGTAAACTGGTTTAGAAAAAACAAAAATGGTAAATTTGCATGGCCTGGTTACGGGCAAAACATGCGTATCCTCAAATGGGTTGTAGAACGTTCGCAAGGAAAAATTTCTGCCGTTGAATCTCCACTCGGTTGGGTTCCTCGTTACGAAGACATCGACTGGCGCGGAATGGATTTCACCAAAGAACAATTCAATGAAGTTATCTCCATAGACCGTGAAGGTTGGAAACAAGAGCTTCTTTTACACGAAGAACTCTTCACCAAACTCTACGACAAAATTCCTAAAGAATTTATCTGGATTCGTGAGCTTCTACTCTCCGGTCTCTGGCGTTCTCCAGAGAAATGGGAATTAGCCTCCGAGAGGTAAATATTATTTTGCCCTGCTTCGACTTAGGCTCAGCATAAACGCTGGCACTAAGACACAGAGAAAAATTTTTGTTTGTCTCTCGAAGTAAAAAAAGCCCGATTGTATCGGGCTTTTTTTATTCTATCGAAACGACACCTTTCCTCTAATTTAATCTAAACCAATTATTCTACTCCTAAAAACTAGATTATTCATTTGACATAATCCTAAGCAATGACAATCTTAATTAAACAAAGCACTGGAGGACAATCATGGAGTTATTTTCAAAAGATGATTCTTTTAAAGAATACAAGAATTTTAAAAAAGCGAGAGAAAACTTTAAAGATGCAAACGCAGAAATGACTGATACAATTGATCTGAAAACCTCTGATGCGAAGAATGTGAATTATGCGGAAGTGCATACGAGTATATATGAAAACGTAGGTCTAGGAAAAGATTGGAGAGTAGAAAAAAGTAAAAACACAAACGATCTCGAAATAGCTACAGATGGATTTCAGACAGTTACGGACGGACTAGAACCATATCCAGATAAAAGTATTCAATCCAAAAATATTTTACAAATAGTCTTATCTTTTTTTAGGACATCATGAATCTATTAGAAATAAAGACAAGTGGAAAAATGTGCATTTTCCTGAGCAAAATTCCATCTCTTACGATAGAGGAATATCTGAGTAAGGCGAAGGCTAATTACTATAATGCGATGAAAGAAGAGGGATTTCGATTTTACTCTATATTTTTAAAACAAGAAAAGCAATCAAATTCCTATCCAATGATTTCAGAAGAAGATATAGAAAATTCTTTTATAAAAAAATATGAATCTAGATTTAATCGCTTAAAAGCAATTGCAGATAACTTATATTATTATTCCCTAAAAATTACCTCTTCCGATTCCGCTACGATTATGGAATATGCCAAGCAAGAAAGAATTAATCGGGTAATTGTATTTCTCTCTAGACATCTTCAAAGAGATGAAAAACGTCTCTTAAAAATTTTAAAGCTCAATTCTTTTCTTTATTATAGAGATGCTAATTTTTATTATGCCCAAAACCTATTCAATCCAACTGGTTATATTCGAAAAGAAAAACTTAACCAAATATTGGAAGGCAAAGCGAAACTTTCTTCAGAATCAACATTTAGAATGATTGAACTGGAAATGGATCAAGAAATCGGTTCTAATCTAATCAAAATACGATACGTAAACTAAGACTTAGTTGTAAGAAGAAGAGTTTGCTAACTACGCATAATGTCATTACGCCTCATGTCTGATTTCAAAAACCTACTGTATAATCGACTTTCGCAAAAACCACACCCGCTTTTTGTATTCAATGATACGATAATTCCTTCGGCAACGATTTGGATAGGTGTAAAAGCTTGGAGCAAATACTTTAGAGAATTAGGTTTAGAAGAAGGAGATCGGGTAATCCTTTGTTATCCGGAGAGTCCGGCTTTTGTGCATATTCTATTTGCAACCATTTGGGAGAAATTGACTCTTATCCTCATTCGACCAGATAATTGGAATCAGTCGCTTGTGGAAGACTTGGATGTAAGATTAGTGATTACGTCTAAAGAGTCAACATACAAGACTTGTCCAGATACGATGGGTTTGCCCCAATCAAAAATAGAATCAAGAAAGACGAATCGAGAGAAATACTCGGAAGTTCGTTTTATACTACAATCCTCTGGTTCGACAGGAAATCCCAAGTTTGTTTGTTTAACCGAGAAGGGAATACTCAGCGTAATCCACACGCATAGTAAAATTTTTGAATCAAACGATACAGTCTCTCTTTCTATCTTACCCTGGAGTCACGCTTTTGGGCTCGTATTAGATTTATTTTTATCTACCTTTTATTCAGAGTGCATCATCCGAGATCCAGAAAACGGAAAGAATTTAGATTCTCTATTCTCGAACGCCGAAAAATACAAAGTCACTCATCTTTCATCTGTTCCACTTGTTCTGGAAAGAATTTTACAAAAACCGAATGGAAATAATTTCCTACACTCTCTCAAATCTGGAATTGTAGGAGGCGCTCCTATCTCTAGCCTGCTCGCAGAAAACTTAAATGACTCAAAACTCTGTGTAGGCTACGGGCAAACAGAGGCTTCTCCCGGAATTTGTCTCGGCGATAAAGGAATATTTTATCCAAACTATATTGGTCAGCCCCTTGGTTGTGATATAAAAATTTCAGAACAAGGAGAGCTTTCATTTCGTGGCGAAAATTCCTTTTACGGATACTGGACATTAAACTCTATAAAAGTAATTCCTACAAACTCTTGGATTCCTACCGGAGATTTGGTCGAAGAAAAAAACGAAGGACTTTTTTTTACCGGACGGTTGGATTTTTCTTTTAAACTTCCCAGTGGCATTATGATTCAGCCCGAATTAATCGAAAAAGAGATTCAATCCAAACTACCGACTATCACAAATTGTCTCGTTTTTTATCAGAACGGCATACAGGTATTATTCGGAGTTAAAGAAAACCAAGAAGACAAGAAGTTAATCCATATTATTCACAAAAATATTTCTCCCTTATTAAAAAATTCATCCCTTGAAATAAAGTATCTACCTATATCAGAATGGATTTTTTCTCCCAAGGGTGGCATTGATAGAAAACTAATGCTGAAAAAACTAACTCAACTCTAGCTCGATAATAAAATTTTATACTTTTTACTCATTTGCTTCAAAGTATTCACGACCAACACCTTCGTATCGCTTGAACTTGGCGAACTGGTTCTCGTTTATGGTAAATCTCGCTTTTGGTTGTTTGTATTTTTGATGGAACTGGATATTCTAGGATTATGGGAAATCTTATCGAAAACGAATTTAACTGAAATAGAAAATATTCCAATTCTGTCGAACGATCCTTTGATTAAAAAGTATAAAAAATAAAAACTATCTGGTGAAATTTACAAAGGACTTTTTACACCTGCAATTTTAGGATTGGCAAGTTTTGTGTAAATCGTAGTCGTAGAAAGATTTCGATGTCCTAAAAGTTTTTGGATAAAATTAATATCGGTCCCAGTCTCCAAAAGATGTGTAGCAAAAGAATGCCTAAAATCATGAGGTGTACCATACTTTCGAATCCCCGACTTCTTAAGTGCAGCGGCAAACACGTGTTCAACTGTTCGAGCGGATAATGGTTTTTCTTTCCCCGAATCCGATTTTTGATTAGAAGGAAAAAGTATATCATTTGGACTCCTATTCTGCAAAAAAATAGACAAGTCCGAAATTAATTTTTCCGATAACACACTAATTCGATCTTTGCCACCCTTTCCCTCTCGAACAGAAATTGTTTTTCGTAAAAGATCTATATCCTTTACCTTCAAGTGGATTACCTCACTTAGTCGCAACCCCGCAGAGTATAATAGAGACAAAATTAATTTATGTTTCAAATTAGAACAAGAATTTAAAATTTTAACAATCTCCCATTTTGAAAAAATTGTAGGAAGATGCTCTTTTTTTCGAATTCCATAGGCAAAATCTAACCGAATGGGTCGAAGTAAAATTTCATTCAAATAGAATTCAATCGCAAACCGAGCAATTCGAATCGTCGATTCTGAAACCTTGCGCTCAACTGTAAGATATTGAAAATAAATATGAAATTGCTCCTTATCTACTTGGGATATTAAAAGATTTTCCCGCTGCTCAAAATAATCATTGGCTACTATAATTGCAATTCGATAAGACTTTATCGTCTTTCGCGCATAACGTCTCAACGTCAACAAATCCACAAACTCCTTCTCTAACGGAAACGTCCGATTAGCCTTTCGGAGCTTTTCATTATGATCGAGAATTAATTTATTTTCCGATTCCCATTTTTGAAAAACCGAAATACGAGCTGCCGACTGCCCGCCTTTTTTGTAAAATTCTTTAAGTGCCTCTAAGTTTGCTCTGTTAATCAAATCCCTTTTCTCGTTTAAAAATTCCTCCAACTGTAGATTTCTTACGTAAAGCGGTAGCTGCTTCGGATACTTTTCTCTCAATAGCTCTACCAAATCTCCCATACTTTTAACAATATTTTACTACTATCTTTTTGTAAAGTATTTTTCTCTTATCTTCCCGAATGCCACCCTAGAAACTTTTCCTTTTCTTTTTCCATCCTTCGTATTTACGATACATCAAACCTAGGTTACAGTTAGGTTCTAACCTAGCTTCATTTATAAGTTTATATCTGTATATTTTTTTTAAAACCTATCTTTCTACTTATCTCTATACCTATCTCTGATCCTATATTTCCTGTATCCCAAATACGAACTCACTATATCCCCCTCTCCTACCCAACAGAAATAAAACTTCGCCTAACCCTCCCTTTATTTTCATTTCCCGAACTTTTCCTATTGACAACCTATCTTCAAGGCAGACAAGATTAGTTAGACGGCATTTTCATTTTCCCCCCCATTAATCAAAGAATTAGAATATTTATAGCACATTACTTACATGACAAAATAACAGATTTTAAGAGTTTAGGCTCATATATTTTAATTTGACAGTTTTAGGAAATGGAAATACTTTGTGATACAGGCTATTGGTGACATAAGTACAATT
>JAGOHK010000056.1 GCA_017996175.1 Leptospiraceae bacterium | reverse complement strand
TTGAGCGAACGGATATTTACCTCCAACTTAAACCCAAAGAAGAATGGCGATTTCCAAGAGAACAATTAATGCAAGCTCTAGCGGATGACGTAGAAGAGTCTGTTCCTGAAGTTGCAGTATCTGTTTCTCAGCCGATTGAAATGCGAACCAATGAGCTAATCGCAGGTATCCGCTCTGATATTGGAGTAAAAATTTTTGGAGATGATATTAAAACTCTTCGTGAAATTGGCGATAAAACTTCCCACGAACTTCGCAAAATCAATGGAGTAGTCGATTTAAAAATCGAACAACTAGGCGGACTCAATTATCTTCGAATCAAACCAAAACGCGAAAGCCTCGCTCGTTATGGAGTCAATATCCAAGACATCAACCAGGTGACTGAAATCCTATCTTCCGGTTACATGGCGGGAAGTGTGTTTGAGGGAAATAAACGATTTGATATAACTATTAAAACCAACCGAGAAATCCATTTTAATTTGGAGGAAATTCGCTCTTTACCTGTGAAATCTAACTCAGGAATTGCAATCCCTTTGGGCGATTTAGCCGATGTATATATAGAGAGTGGTCCGGTTCAGATTAGCCACCAAAACCAATACAGAAGAATGATTGTGGAATTTAATGTGCGAGGAAGAGATATGATGAGCGTAGTTGCGGAAGCTAACGATTTACTTTCTAAAAATATTCCTCTGCCCGTTGGTTATCGTTTTGAATTTGGTGGGAAGTATGAAAATTATATTTCTGCGCGAAATACGCTTGTGATTGTAGTTCCTCTTACTCTTTGTTTGATTTTATTTTTATTATGGCTTGCTTTTGGAGAGGTGACTCCTGCTCTTATGATTTTTCTAAATGTTCCATTTGCAATTACTGGTGGCGTTTTGTTTTTATTCCTTCGAGATATTCCATTTAGTATTTCGGCAGGAGTTGGATTCATCGCCTTATTCGGAGTAGCCGTTTTGAATGGTTTAGTGTTAATTTCCTTTACTAAAGAACAAGAAGCAGAAGGTTTAACTCATACAGATGCAGTCATCAGTGCCGCTCATATTCGTCTTCGTCCTGTTATCATGACTGCGATTGTAGCGGCTACCGGGTTTATCCCCATGGCGGTATCAACTAGCATGGGAGCAGAAGTCCAACGACCACTGGCAACTGTCGTAATCGGTGGTCTTATAACAGCGAGTATCCTCACTCTACTTGTATTGCCAGTTGTGTATGCAAAATACTATGAGAAGAAAAAAGAGCAAAGATTACCACCGATGGACACAGATGAACACCGATAAAAAATTTAAAAGAGTAAGCGATCAGAGTTTTTTCGCATTCGTATTCCAATTGTGTCATGATCAAATCCTCCATTCTATAGTAATATTTCCCTTTGTCAAATCGGAGGTGTTTTAATGTTGCAGAGAACACTACTTCTATTCTTTGCTGCTCTTTATCCTGCGTTCTGGGCAATTTTTAAATTCACTAAAATGCCTATTGATGATCCAAGACAGAGGATAGTAGCGAGTATCCTCTGTCTTGTTGTATTTAAACTTTACAATTCAGATAATCCTAAAATTCGCAAGTACCAGAATATACTTACTTATTCAATATATTATATTGTAACACTGCATAGCCTTTATTTAACTTATCTAAATCATTTTTCGGTAGAGTTTCAATTACAAAATTTTATCATCATTGTATTTGCCTCTTTAGGTTTTATTCGAAAATATGATTTGTTTTATTACTTATTTTTTACACTTATTTGTTTTGTCCCTATAACAGTTACTGGATTTACTAAATTAGAAATTTACTTTATACTTTGCACTTTGCTTTTAGTTTGCATTGGTTCATTTGTAATCCAAAATTTTCATATTCGATTTTTAAAACAATTACTGGTAAATGATAAAACATTATTACGAACCGTGGATAGAATTAAAGACGGGGTGATAATCACAGACACCACAAGCCATGTCTTATTTGTAAATGATACAGCGCAAAAACTTTTGAATTTTAATTCAGAATTTTTGGTTGGTTCTAGAGTAAATCTTCCAATTCCTTCGGAGAATAGACTCACGGGGGATACAACTATTATCCACACTGTAGAAGATCGTCTTGTGGAAATTAGAATGTTAAAAGTAGAACGGCTTGGAAGACCTGCTTTTTTTATAATCATAAAAGATATAACCCAAGAAACAAGACAAAAGGCAGAAACAGAAAGACTCAGGCTTTTACACAATAGTATGCTTGTTTTTGCGAAGGAAGGAGTGGTTGGTTTAGATAAGGAAGGGAATATCACTTATATAAATCAATATGCGTTAGACGTAACAGGTTATATTGAATCGGAAGTGCTCGGACAATCTTTTCATTCTACATTTCATCATAGTTGGATGGACGGCGTTCCCCACGAAGAAGATAATAGTCCTATTCGAGAAACTTTACTCGAAGGAGTGGTAAATCGAATTAACAACGAAATCTTTTGGAAAAAGGGAGATAGATATTTCTATGTCGAATACGTTAGTTCTCCTATTAAAAAGGAAGAGGAAATTACTGGCGCGGTCGTTTTATTCAAAGACATTACAGATAAAAAGCAGCAAAGAGATTTAGAAAATAAATACCATGAAGAACTTTTGTTTTTATCCGAATCTGCTATGAAGTTTCTACAAATTAAAGAGAGATCGGAAATCTTTGAATACATAGCAGGTGCGATATTCGAATTTTCAAAACCGAGGGCGGTAATTGTAAATTCTTATGAGGAAGAGACATGTCATTTTCAAGTAGAATCTGCAAATGGCTTCAAACAATTCATGGGATCGCTAGTGAAAATTATGAATTGTGAAATTATAGGTGCAAAGTTTCAAATGGAAAAGGAGCGTTATCCGCAAGCTTTTATTCAGAATAAACTGATTTTTTTACCAGATGGATTATATGCAGTAAATTTCGGAAACCTAAATCGAAAAGAATGTATGGTAATCGAATCAATGTTAAATGTAAATCGGGTCTATAATTTTATCTTTTCCGATGGAGGAAAAATTTTAGGATCAGTAATTATCCTCTATTCAGAAGAAAAATTTCCATTCGAAACTATGCTCGAGATTTTTCTGCACCAAGCAACCATTGCGTTAAATAAAGAATAGCCACTAGTTCTCTTTCCATCTTTCTTTTATTTCCAATATCTCAGGAAGTTTTTCTAGAAAACGTGGAATTAAGGCTGGATCAAAATGTTTTCCTGCTTGGTCTTTCAGAAGATTACAAGCATCCTCTACTGACCATGCTTTTTTATATGGACGCTCTGTCGTAAGAGCGTCAAATACATCTGCGACAGATACTATTCTTGCTTCGATTGGAATTTCTTCTCCTTTTAATTGATACGGGTATCCTGAGCCATCCCATTTTTCATGGTGGCTAATAGCTATTGTGCGCGCTGTTTTAAGGAGACCTGTTAAATGTTCACCAATAATTTCGGCACCGATGATAGGATGTTTCTTCATTTCTTCCCATTCATTAGTATCTAACTTGCCGGGTTTTCTTAAAATTAAATCAGGGATTCCAATTTTTCCAATATCATGCATCGGAGCTGCTGTAAAAATTTCATCTACAATATCACTTGAGTAACCAAGCGTTTCCGCTAAAATTTTTGAATAGTAACTCATTCTAATTACATGTCTGCCAGTTTCGTTATCCTTATACTCTGCCGCAAAACCTAGACTTTGGATAATTTGTAGCCGTGTTCGTTTTAATTCCTCAATACTAACTAGAGACAAATGAGTCTTAACCCTTGCTTGGACGATGCCTGGACGAATTGGTTTAGTTATATAATCTACAGCTCCAAGTGAAAATCCAATTGCTTCATCGGCTATATCTGCCATCGCTGATATGAAGATAACAGGGATATGCTTCGTTAATGGGTTCAATTTTATTATTTTACATACACCGTGACCAGTAATTTCAGGCATCATTACATCTAATAGAATTAAGTCTGGTAAAATTTGCTCCGTAATTTCTATTGCTTTATAGCCATCATTTGCAAAAAATAATTCATAATTTTGCTTTAACGTTTCTTTTAAAATTAATCGATTCGCGGGCTCATCGTCTACGATCAATATTTTTTTTCTATTCTGTATCATTCCAATTTCCTTTAAATCTTAATCCATTTATTTAAGATTGTCTCTAAGATATCTCTCTTTATCGGTTTGCACGCATAATCGTCCATACCCGCATCAAAACATAAATCATTCGATCCTTTGACTGTTCCAGCTGTAAGCGCAATTATCGGTATTCGCGATATGGTTTCTAGTTTTCTTATTTCTTTGGTTGCTTCATATCCATTCATTTCTGGCATTTGTATATCCATGAAAATAATATCAGGTTTTTCTTTCTGAAATATATCTACAGCTTCTTTACCATTTGACGCTTCAAGTAGAATTCCATCCGCATAAACTTGAGAAATAATACTCTTTGTTAAGTAGGTATTAATCTCATCGTCATCTACGATCAAAATTTTTATTTTCTTTGATTCGATAGGAAGTATCTCCCTATTTTCAATCAAATCTTGCGGCAAATTTTGATATGCTTCTTGCGGTGGATCTAATTTTTTAATATTTATTTTATTTAATGTAGAAAATAAATCATCCATTTTAATTGGCTTCAATACTTTGAGATTAGTATCTAGTATATTGGGCTCTTTATGTATTTTTTCAATCTCAGACGAGTCATGTAGGAAAATGATTGTTTGCGTTTTTGACTCTCCATAATAATCTTTTATAATACGAATAACGTTTAACCATTCCATATCTGGCAAATTATAATCAATAATAATCACATCATAATTTTTAATTTTGATTTTTTCTAAAGTATCGATCCCATTTGTTGTGATCTCGGAATTTATATTTTTTAGTAATAACATTTCTTTTAGTATCATTTGACTTGTTGGGTCATCATCGACAATCAGGATATTGTTGATATGCTTTAGTCCTTCATGCTTTGGAACTTCTAGTTCATTTGTTAAGGTTTCTATTTTGAAATAAAAACGACTTCCTTTGCCAAAGGTACTTTCTAATTCTAATTTTGAGTCCATTAGTTCAAGTAATTTATTGGAAATAGTTAGACCTAGTCCAGCACCTCCGTATTTGCGAGTAGTAGAAGAATCTGCTTGTGAAAATGCTTGGAAAATTTTTTCTTGGTTTTCTATCGATATACCAATACCGGTATCCCTTACTGAAAATACAAAGATTCGTTTATTCTCTAATTCATTCGCTCGAATTGTCTCAATCTGTATTTCTATTTCTCCCGCGTTTGTAAACTTTACCGCATTTCCCAGTAGGTTAATCAATATTTGCCTCATTCGAATAGGATCTGAATAAATGAATCTCGGAGTATCTTTTGCGATATTTAGTATTACTTTTATATTTTTCTCTATCGCTTTGTATCTTATTACGTCTGCTGTTTGTTCAATTAGTTCAAAAATATCTAACTTTTCTATATTCAACTCAAACTTTCCGGATTCGATTTTTGAAAAATCTAGAATATCGTTTAGTAAATCTAATAAGGAATTTGCTGATTGAAAAACGATTCCCATATATTCAAATTGAGTGTCGTTTAGATTTGTTTTCATTAGCAGATCCGTAAAACCAATTATTCCATTTAAAGGAGTTCTAATTTCATGACTCATACTTGCAAGGAATTCCGATTTCGCTCGATTACCCGCTTCTGCCTGTTCTTTTGCAAGTTTATGTTTTTCTTCACTTTCTTGTAGAAGTTTTGTTTTTTGTTCTACTAATCTATTTAGAGTTCTGTTCCAGAATGAAATGAGTAGGATAATTAAAATGGAAGTGAAACTTCCAGTCCAAATCCAAAAACTGGAATCTTGGTAGAATTTCTTTTGATCTATGTAAATCCAGTTTCTGAAAATTGTAGACCGTTCGTTGGAAGATATGCCGGTTAACGCTTTTTCTAGTATATTTCGTAAATGAGATAAATCCTTTCTAACACCAAATCTAAATTCATATTTGAAATCAATAGTTCCGGCAATTGTTAGATTGGAGAAAAGTTCTTTTTGAAAGTAATAAGAAATTCGAGAAATCTCCCCAACCGAAAAGTCAACATCGCCAGTGGAAACTTTTGCAAGAGCGTTTAATTCATCTTTAACCAAAACTAATTTGAGCTTAGGATAAATTTCTTTCAGATAATGATGGAGAGCACTATGTTCAACAACAGATACTTTCTGATTGGAATTATGATTAAGTTTGATAGGACTACTCTTATCTTTTCTCGCGATAATTTGATTATTCGAAGATAAATAAGGCTCTGTAAATAATAAAAAGGAATCTCTTTCAGGCGTTTGCTGTATAGCAAAAATAATATCTATGTTATTTGTTTTTACCTGCTCTAAAAGTTCCGACCAAGATTCAAACGGAACATATTCAAAGTTTACCCCTATTACTTTTTCAATGATGCGAAGATATTGAATGCTGATTCCATCAAATTCATTTTCTTTGTTTACCTTTCTAATAACTAGAGGAGGATACTCATGAATACCCACTCGTATCTTTTGCTGATTAGAGGTAAGCCACTCCTTTTCTGGTTCTGAAAAATTGGTATCCTTTGCTATTGCATATTGAAATGGTAATACAAATAAAAGTAAATTGGCTATATAAACTGTTATGTTCAAAATACTATTCATAAATTTTATTAGTCGTTCAATGATATTGCAGAAGTTTGAGGTCATTTATTCCAATTGCCTAAAGTAATTCCGATTTAATATTAAATACTACCTCATACAAATTTAAAAATGGAATAATTATTGAGAATTAATACAAACCTTAAATCTTAGGTAGCCATTTGTCTAACATTTTTTCAAATAAATCTTTTTTTACAGGTTTACTTGCGTAATCATTCATACCTGCATGAAAGCATTTTTCGATGTCTCCTTTCACTGTGCCTGCTGTTATAGCGATGATTGGAACATGTATTTCTTTTTCTAGTTTTCTAATTTCTATTGTTGCCTCATACCCGTTCATTTCTGGCATTTGTACATCCATAAAAACTATATCTGGAGTTTCTAGTTTAAATCTTTCTACTGCTTCTTTGCCATTAGCCGCTTGCAAAATAATTCCGTTAGGATAAATTTGATCTAGGATACTTTTTGCTAGGTATAAATTAATTTCATCATCGTCAACGATTAGAATTTTTACTTTTGAAAGTTTCTCTGGACTCTCTAAAGTTATAAATTGATTATCTGTAGAATTATCTATATTCGATTGAATTAAACCTTGTGGTTTTCTTTTTCTTAGTTTTGATAGAGCATTAAAAATTTCAATAATTTTGATTGGTTTTACTAACCTGGATTGAACATCTAAGTCTAAACATGCTCTATGTAACATTTCATCATCGGAGGAGCTATGTAATATTAAAATCGGTAATATATCCGAGGATAAATCTAAGTTGTTTCGAAGAATTTCTATGAACTCTATCCCATCCATATTCGGCATGTGAAAATCAGTTATCACTAAGTCATAGTGTTTGTTATTTTTAATTTTATCTAATCCTTCCTGTCCACTTAGCGCAATATCCGTATTAATCCCTGCTTGGGATAAGATATTTTTTATTATGATTAAATTATTTTTGTTATTATCGACGGCTAATACATGTTGTATTCTATCTAATTGTTCCCAGTGAATAGGCTCTCCGTATTCATACTTCGCTTTTATGGTAAAATAAAATCTACTTCCTAGACCATGTTCAGTTTCTAATTCTAACTTTGTATTCATAAGCGCTAAAAGTCTATTCGAAATAGTTAGACCTAAACCAGTTCCACCAAATCTGCGGGTAATAGATGCATCCCCCTGTGAAAATGCTTCGAAAATCTTAACTTTATTTTCATTAGAGATTCCGATTCCAGTGTCTCTAACGGAAAAAATAAATTCTCCTTCCTCTAAATCATCATTTGATTTTTGAAATTCTATTTTGAATTCGATTTCGCCCTGCTCTGTAAATTTTGCAGCATTACCAAGAAGGTTAATAATGATTTGCCTGAGGCGAATCGGATCGGCGAAAATAAAACGAGGTGTGATTGGATCAATATTGAGTAGAACTTCTACTTCTCGTATATGCGCTTTATATTTAATTACATCAGCTGCTTGACTTGCTAATTCGAATATATCAACTTTTTCTATATTGAGCTCAAATCTGCCAGACTCTATTTTAGAAAAATCTAATATATCATTTAGTAAATCTAATAGAGAATTTGCAGATTGATAAATGATCCCCATGTATTGAAATTGGGTATCATTCAATTTCGTTTTGAGTAGTAAATCAGTAAAACCAATTACTGCATTTAAGGGAGTTCTAATCTCATGACTCATATTAGTTAGAAATTCCGACTTGGCTCGATTCGCAATTTCTGCCTGTTGTTTTGCGTTTAGAATTTCCTGTTCATAAGATTTTCTTTGGGTAAATTGAATTACGATAACTCTGAGTAATACTAATTTGCCGGACTCATCTCTTTTAGTTTTAGCGTTAATTAATACGTGTAACTTTTCTCCTGTTTTCTTTTTGAAATCGAAGTTGATTTCTTGAATAAAATCTTGCATATAAAGAAGTGGGATAAAATGAGTTTGGTGATAAATTTTCCCGCCGATAGTTAATAATTCAGTCCATTGTTTTTTGCCGACTAAATCTTCATTGGAATAAGATAGCCAATTTAAAAGAGTATCGTTGACCCGTATAATAGTTCCATCGGGTAGTGCTGAAAAATAGCCGCAGGGAGCTTCATTGTACAATTCCTGCATTGGGTCATTTAAGTCAGCGATATTCATCAAAATTTATCTATTCGACTCTAGGTATTTTTTTATAATTTCAACTGTTTGAACAGGATGACTCAAGTGAGGACAATGACCAGTAGCCTCAAGTATAACAATTTGGCTATTCGGGATATTTTTGTTTACATACTCACCGACTTTTACTGGAGCAATTATATCTTCAGAGCATTGTATGATAAGAGTTGGAATAGTTAAATTAGGTAGGTCATTGCGGTTATCCCCTAGAAATGTAACGCGCGCAAAATGTTTTGCAATATCTGGATCATGCTGACAGAAACTATTTTTTAATTCTTCTGCTAACTCCGGCTTATCAGCATTACCCATTATGACCGGAGTGATGGAACTAGACCAACCGAGGTAGTTGTTGTCTAACGCATCTATCATTTCCATAATATCTTCTTCTGAAAAACCACCGTAGTATTCGCTATCGTTGATATAGCGGGGAGATGGACCTATCATAATGATATGACTAAATAAAGACGGTTTTTTTTGTGCGGCTAATAGTGCAATCATAGCACTCACAGAATGAGCGATTAAAGTTACATTGCTTAAATTCAGCTTTTCGCAAATTTCTACTATATCTGTTGCGTATCCTTTTAAATCAGAATATTTATTTTTATTGTAGGAACTCCAATCTGATTTGCCAGACCCTACATGATCGAATAGAACAATTTTATACTTTTCCTCAAAGGCTGGTGTAATAAATCTCCACATATTTTGATCACAACCATATCCATGAGCGAGTAATATTGTTTTACCACCACTTCCTTTCACAGTAATATTGTTTCTTTTAATTATATCCATAGTTTCCTCGTTATTTGATGATACTGAATTGCCAAAACCTGATAATTGTCCTAGCTTTATTCAATCATTTTAGAAAAATTCTAATTTTTTTGTAAGTAGTATATGCTCATGTTTCCTTTGATTAAATACAAGAAACTTTATCCTTATGATAAACTAAATTTTTTCTAAACCTAAATGAATTTTCAATTTCAATTCTAGGTAACGGGCTCTTTCATACTCGTTAATATATGGAACAATTACATATGTTTTATTTTCTTTTGTGATAATTAATAAATCGTAATGCTTTCCTTTATTCTCGTACTGATATCTAATATCAATATTTTTTATTTGCTTTTTGTGGAGATTTAGGTTTTGAAAAATTGTAGGGAATGGTTTGTGCTGAATTCGAATATAACTAGAAAGAACAATAATTTCAGTTTCGTTAAGTAATTCTGCGAGACTAAAATAAATTATTCCAATTAGAAACAAAACAGAAATTAAAAAATCTCCGAACGATGCTCCAATTCTTGCGATTGAAATAATTAAGAAAAACAAAAATAAAAGTAAACGTATGATAGAAAAACGCTTATAGGTAATTATAAATCCTTCGCGTGTTTCCTTTAGTTCAAATCCTTCCATTCAGAGACTAATTCTCCCTAGCTTTATCTGTTAACGCATTTAAGAAGCTAACAATACTCTCTATTTCTTGTTCAGAAAGATTTTTTCCGAGCTGTAGTTCTGCCATTTTTTTTACGGCAACGTCTAACGTCTGTTGGCTACCATCATGAAAGTAAGGAGCAGTGAGCGCAACGTTTCGAAGAGAAGGGACTTTAAATACATACATATCTTCTTCGTTTGATGTGATTTTAAATCTGCCTGTGTCTTCTTTGTTTTCGTAATTTTTTTTAACTCCAATTTTTTGAAAAGAGTTTCCACCGAGGAGTGGTCCTTTATGACAATTTGCGCAACCGACAGATAAAAATAATTCTAAACCTTTTAATTCATCAAAGTTGAGCGCCTTATGTTTTCCTCTTTGAAAATCATCAAACCTATCACTTGTTCTAAATGTTCTTTGAAAAGAAGCTATACTCGTTGTTATCTGCTCAAAACTTATCTTATTTGATTTCTCTGGAAATGCTTTCTCGAATAATTCTTTGTATTCAGGTAAGGAAGAAATTTTATCAACTACGTATTTCTCATCTGGCATCGCCATTTGAAGTGGATTTAGAATAGGAAACCGAATTTGATCTTCTAAGTGTTTGACTTTTCCATCCCAAAGTTGTGCGATATGAAATCCAGAATTTAATACGGTTGGAGTATTTCTTGTTCCTACTTTACCGTATACTCCAGGCGACAAAGATAGATTATCCACACCTGCTTTTTTATTTAGAACATTATGGCAAGTATTACAGGATTGGTTATCATTAATAGACAGCCTTGTGTCGAAAAAAAGTTTTCTTCCTAAATGAATCATCGCGGCTGTATCATTTTCAGAGCCAGGAATCTTGTCTGGGATTACTCCAAATAATTCGTTAGAAGTTTTAATTAATCCTTTTGTTCTTTCGCTAGGACTGCATACAGCAAGTAAAAGGCAAATCATGAATAGCCCGGTTTTCAGTTTCATATTTTCAATACCCATTTATAAAATTTGATAAAATACGTTTTCCTTCTTTGGAATTTAGTAAAAAGAATTCCTCTTCTTTTAAATAAGGATCTTTTTTCTTTGCTATTTGAAAGTATTTATTCAGAGGAGAAATAGAACCTTTAATGTCATTACATAGAATAGAATCCCGCCATACTATTAAAAAATCAATCGAAGATTTTTCCAACTCGGGCGCTTCTTCGGAAAGTTTAATGGCTTGGGAATATTCTCCTAACTCGTAATAGGATTTTGCCATCATGGTATAATAGTCATTAGCCTTTTTTTTCTCTTTTTTTAATGGAGTTCCGAAGCTAATCACATTTGCCCATGATTCATTTACGAAATGGATTTGCATCATTGAATGTAAGGCTACTGGGTGGTATGCGTAGATGGTTAAAATTTTTTCGAAATACGGTTTTGCTAATTCGTAATCTCGAATAGACAGAAAATAAAGCCCCAGTTCTTCTAGGGCTTGTGTTTCATGCTCCTGATAATTTGAAATTACATCTAAAAATAGAACATGCTCCTCTGCACGGTTTGATGTTTTTAAGGATTTCATAAATTCGAATACTTTATTTTTGTTTCCAAGATGAGCTTTATAGTATTCATTTAGCATGTTTTTTGCAATTTCGTATTCATCGAGTAAATAATAAATACGAAGTAAATTTAGAAAGGGAATCATTTCATTTGGTTTTTCTTTTTGTAGTTTTTTTAAAATCTCTTCACTTGATTCGATATAGGATTGTTTGGCAAAATACACTGCTAGGTTATTCAAATCAGGAAATGATTTTGCTTTTTGAAGTGTCCGTATTTTTTTATCTAAAGAAGTAAAGTCAGGTTTTTCAATTGGATTTAAATTTTCATCTAGAAGTATAAATCGGTTATCATTCTTTAAGGCATCTGCTTTGTTCTCTTCCAAAATAGGAGTAGCCTTAAAAATAGAAAAACATCCGTTGGTGAAAAGAAAAATTATTATTAGTAAAATCCCCCCTACCCCCCTTTGCGAAAGGGGGGTAACTTTATACTTTTTGTAAAGAGAAGTATTTTGTGACAAGTGAGGATAAGTAGTGTTTGTCGTATCAGTAGTATTTCTTTTCTTCATTTAATTGTCTTGCAAATATTAGGTATTTAAGTGCATTTTTTTGATTACCTATGAGTAGATATAATATGGATAAATCAAATGCGTCTTTCGGATTAGGAGTATTACCCGCTTTATCATTGTAGTAGGTTTGTGCTTTGGTTTTGAAACTTACCAATTTTTGATTTTTAATTGTGGCAATTCTATTTAAAAATTCTTTTTCTCTTGCTGTTGGATTCTCTTTTTTAAGTTCCATTTCTTTGGTGAATGATTTAAAACGATCATCTAAAGAAGTGATTTGATAGAGTATCTTTAAGGCTTTCGAATAACGTCCTACCTTGGTGTAAAGGTCAACTTTAAATAATTTTAAAGTAAAATCTTCTGCATAAATGGAAGTATACTGATTTAGGATATTGAAAGAATCTCTAAAACGATTTTGTTTGTAATAGAATCGCATTAAAGCATCCAAACTTGGTTTGTGATTTGGGTCTAATTTTAATACGTTAGTTAGGTACTGCTCTATTTTGTCTATATTACCTGCTTTCGAATAAACGGAGGCTAAGAGCAAATGAGACTGTATAAAACGTTTGTTGTACTGGAGTGATTTTTTTAAGTATCCTATAGATTTTTTTAAATGATTTTGTTTATATAACTCTTGCCCCAATTGAAAAAAAGTTTCATCATTTGGATTGATTTTTGTGATTTCTAAAAAAAGAGTAAGAGCCTTCGAGTTTTCTTCTAAACTAGAATAAAGATTTGCAAGTCTGCGTAAATACTTTAAGTTTTTTGGCTCCATTTGCAAACAAGTTTTGTAATTGCTAATTGCCTTTTCAAATTCTGCTTGCTCTTCGAATTTTAAACCATCTCTGTATGTTTCTCTGGTTTTATTCACTTTATAATGTGTGAATTTTCGTTTGATGCTATTTTTAATATTAGTAACGTAACCGGAAATTTTATTGGAATCTATGTAGTCTGACTTTTCTTTCATTTTTTTATAGGGGATATTTTCTAAAATACCTTGAATAGCAATCTAGTAACCTAAATTAATTTAGCAAGAAAATTAAAATTAACCAAACCCTTCGACTTTGTGCTTCTGTAGCAAAAAGTTCCTTGAATTGGTAAAATAGGCTAATCTTCAGGAAAACTTATCAAATCTAGAAAAATGCCGAATTTGTATGCTTTTCATGTCGATTATAATAGTAAGTAAACTTTAAGAACTATTAAGGTAGGTTCCAAACAAATGAAACATATTCTACTTATATTGGGAATTGTAGCCCTAATTTCCTGCCAGTCCGCCGAAAAAAAAGAAGAGCCGGTAGTAAATAATTCCATTCCCACAGCGAATGAATCTAAGCCAGAAATTCCAAAAGTCCCCGAAACTCCTGAAATCACAAAGGTTATTGAAAAACCTAAGTTTGAGGAAATTGGCTTTGCGACTTGGTATGGAATTCAATTTCAGGGTAAACCAACAGCGAGTGGAGAAATTTTTGATCGTAATAAATTAACTGCGGCGCATAGAACTATTCCGTTTGGATCAGTTGTGAAAGTGCAGAATTTAGAAAACAATAAAGAAACAGATGTAACCATAAATGATAGAGGACCTTTTGATGAGGGTGCTATTATTGAAGTGACCGAACGTGCTGCTGAAATATTAAATTTCAAAGATGAATCTGTTGCGAAAGTAGGAATTAATATCATTAAGCCGGTCGATGAAAATGCAATTCTAGTTAAAGACGATTCTTTTAGCGTGGACGACGATGACGATGACGATGATGACGACGATATTGACGAAGAAACTGCACCTCCTGCAAAGAAAGGAGAAGTCAAAAAACCAGCAACTGTAACTCCTGCGCCAACTACGGAAAAAAAAGCACCTGCACCAGTAAAGACAGTTCCGGCTAATACTAAGTCTACCGTTTCTGAACCATCCACTCCTGCTGCTGTAACCCCAGTCAATGGAACCCAACCCAAAGGACATAGTGTTCAAATTGGAGTATTCAAAGAGCAAAGAAGAGCGGAAGTATTTAGAGACCAAGTTAAGAAAGATTTCTCTGAGAAGATTTTTTTATTTTCCCGCGCTGGAACTTTTGTAGTTCAAATTGGCGATTTTTCTAAGAGAGAAGATGCAGTAGCTCTTAAAGAAAGATTAAAAGCTAAAAATATTACAAATTGTTTTGTTCCACTTAAGAACTAACGCATTTCTATAGAGGAAAGGCGGATAATGTGAAATGCCTTATCTGCCTTTCCTTTGCTTAATCGGAATTACCTGCGAACCTTTATAATAATTCTTTTTATCCTTTGCGTTGTATTTACCTTCACCTTGTATCAGTGTGAAACTTTTACCATCGCTTCCTTTTAGTTGAACACCGTCATAGTAGGCAAAATTTTTATCTTTTGCATAAGAGTATCCATTTCCGCTAGAGCCTACGACTTCAAATGATTTGCTATTAGCCCCTTTTATTACTAAAAAAATATTTTCCATAATGTAATAGACATTTTTTTTGTCGGAAGAATATCCCTCTCCAAGAAGTTTAAATGTGATGGGGTCAGAGTTTGGAATTTCTCGGCTGTAGTAGTAAACACGTTTTTTGTCTTTTCCAAAACAATGTTTATCCTCATCGCCATGACAGAGTGCATTTAGGATTTGAAAACTTTCCGCATCTGCTTTATCGACTAACGTATTTCCTACAAATACTTTTTTATCTCGAATAGAAAATACGCTTTCTTCTAACGTTGGATTTTTGGGTTTATCTTGTGCAAATAACATAAACGGCGCAAGTTGCATAAACAGTGAAAGCACTATGGATAGGAAAAAAAATTTAAGTTTCATAGAATATCCTCAAAATCATTTATTTAATATCAATAACCATTAAAGTAACATCATCATGATGATTGGAAGGTGTATTTCCAATCCAGCTTTTTACATCATTCATAACTAATTTTGTAAAGTCTACAGGTTTCATTTTACTATGTTTTCGAATATAACCAATAAACAATTCATCCCCAAACATTTCGTCATTCGAGTTACGAGCTTCTATAATTCCATCCGTATAAAGTACGATTCGGTCTCCCTTCTGAATCGGAAGTTCAATTGTTTCTAATTGAATCTCTGGAAAAAGTCCAAGTAGTTTTCCCTTCTGGCTAAATTCCTTTACTTCATCCGATTCAGCCGAATGGATGTAAAGAGGTGGGTGACCTGCCCTTGCGTGTGTCATCATATTTGTTTCTAAGTCCAAGTAAATATAGCTAGCTGTAATAAAATTCATTCCAACATTGCCGAGCATACTCTTATTTATCCGCGAAAGTAATCGAGCTGGGTCATCTGAAAAAGCTGCCTGAATTGAAAATGCAATTTTTAACATTGAAGCAATGATTGCAGCGGGAATTCCATGACCGGAAACATCTGCTATAAAAATTCCAATTTTGTTTTTTCCTACTACATGAAAATCGTAATAGTCTCCTCCTACTTGCGCCATAGGGTAATAATTCACCGCAATTTCTAAATTTTCAATGACTGGGATTGACTTGGGTAAAATGGAAGTTTGAATTTTTTTTGCTACATCAAGCTCGTGCCTTAGTGCGGCTAATGATTCTTTTTCTCGATAGGCTTTTTTTAAGTTAAGAACCATTTCATTGAATTTTTCCGAGAGAAAACCAAATTCATCTTTGGATTCAATTACAACGTTAGTCTCCATATTACCGGAAGAAAGTTCGTCGACCGCCTGAGAAAGTTTTCGTAGAGGATCTGTAAAATAAATAGAAAGCATATAGGAAACAATTAGAGTAATGATGAGTGCTATACAGGTAATCGTTACTCCTGCTACAGCCATCGAGTTTTTAAATTGATTGATATCTAAAATGGATACACTAAATAAAACCGCTCCTACACATTCAGAAACATTTTTATAAATCGGAGCAACTACAATAATAAATGTCCCGTAAGCAACTTGTTCTGGTTCATTTTGAATATGAAATGTACATGTATTTATCGAACTCTTGATTTTATTCACTAATTCTTCTGATTCAATGTATTCCCAACCGGGTATCGAAGAAGGAGTTTCTTTTTGCGCAAAATTGAGTGAAACCGGTATTGGCACTCCGTCGTGATAGATCTTTGAAGTATGGGAAGGATTTTTTGCACCTATAAGTCCAATATCCGTTTCCGCTAAAAAAGGGAATCTACTTACAACTTTCAGAATTGGAATATTGTTAATCTTCAGAGCATCTGCATCTGACTCTAAATCAATTTGAAAGGTTTTATTTCTATAATCTATAGTGAAATTATTCGTGTGTTCTTCACTGTCCCAGAATACACTTAGTTTTCCTTTTTGGTTAATGTAAACTCTTAGCCCTATGTATTCATTTTCAATCCAAATCGTATCCTCTGGAATCGGTGTGGCGTCTATCGCATAAATAAGTTTATCTGTTTTGCGATCTAAAATAACAGTGTAAATCCAAGTTATATAATCTTCATTGGCTGAAATGCTTCTCATATAATTCAAATACCTTTTAAATTCTGGAAGCTCTAATGCATTTACATTTGAAAAGGATTGGAAAACGGCACCATCTATGCTATTGGCAAGGGAAATTCCTAAAGATTTTTTATGTTGCAAAAAGGATTTATAATAAATTGCGTTAGATACTCTATAGAGAGTATAACCTAAAATAATAGATAAAATCAGGCTTAATCCAATAAAACCTGAGAATAACTTTACTCGAAGACTATTTTTCGCTCCGTAGATTTTTTGAATTTGATTTGTGATCACAACCGGTAACTTCTTTGAAATATAACAATATCTCTGACAATTTCTTAGTCAAGTGATTCCCTAATCACAAACTCTTTATTTGACCGTAATCAATCTGTAACATCTACCGCCTATTGTATTCCCAATAATAATCAAAAAAGGTTCATTTAAGAGAGAATTTTTATGAAGAGTAAAGCTAGGACAATTATAATTCTATTTCTATTGCAAGGTTTTGCAAGCCTTTGGGCACAGGCAAAAACAGGAGCGGGCGTAGTTCGGGGAGAGGTACTAGACGCACAAACAGCAGAGCCTATGTTTGGGGTTACAGTCGTCATTCGTTCGGTTTCCAAATCAGCTAGAACAGACTTAGATGGAAAATATACTTTGGCAGGAGTCCCTGATGGAGACTATGATGTAGAATTTATCATGCAGGGAATGGATACCCAAAAAAGAAAAGTAAGCATTGCTGGCGGAAAACCAGTGAGTGTGAACATTGCAATGGGTACAAAAAAATTAGATACTGTTGTAGTAGAGGGAAGAGCACTTAATGATACAGAATCTTCTCTTTTAAAATTACAGAAAAAATCAGCTACTGTTTCGGATGGTATTTCTGCACAGGCAATTGCTAAAACCCCAGACTCCAGCGCGGGTGATGTAATTCGGCGTGTAACAGGTATTACCCTCGTTGGAGGTAAATACGTATTTGTCCGTGGTCTTGGAGAGCGTTATTCTAATACTGTTTTTAACGGAGTTCCACTTCCTTCTCCTGAACCGGATAAAAGAGTTGTTCCGCTAGATTTATTTCCTGCATCTTTATTAAAAAATATCGTTGTAAGTAAAACATTTGTTCCAGAAGACTCAGCAGATTTTTCGGGTGGAACTGTTAAAATTGAAACTAAAGAGTTTCCCGATCAATTTTTTTTAAAAGTAGGTTTAACTGGTGGTTATAATAAAAATACTACGTTTCAAAATTTTAAAACCTATAGTGAAGGTGCTTATAACTTTCCGGGTGGAGCAATTGGTAAAGACCAGGTTGGTCTGAGTGAGGGAAATCGTGAGAAACCTAGTTTAGTGGATACTCTACCAGGTATGCCATTTAGAGAAGGGGGAAGATTTTCATTTGGGTATCCTGAATCTGCAATCACTGCTGGAACCCAACAGTTTCAAAATCAATGGACTCCGCGAAATACAAATGCTCCAATGGACCGAGGATTTAATTTTTCTACGGGCAATACAATCAAAGTTTTAGGTGAGCGCAAACTTGGATTTATCGCTGCCATTACTTATTCAAATGATTTTCAATTCAGACAAGAAAAGGATGTATTTAATTTAGTAGGAACCATTGCACCTGATCTCCCGAATTATAAAAATAAAAACAGATACTTATCTAAGTTCAACGACTATAATCATAACGTATGGACTGAGTCTGTAAACTGGGGATCTATTTTTAATACGACATTGGAAGTTGCCAACGGACACAGACTCCATTGGAAAAACTTTTTTGCTGTAAATAACGATAAGGAAGTTAGACAATACAGTGGATTTACACAAAAGTTACCGGCTGAAATTTATTCTACAAAACTAAGTTATATCCAGAGAAATTTATTTAATACTCAAATTGCTGGCGATCATATCATTCCAATTAAAGATTTAAATACAAAATTCGATTGGACATTGTCTCTTTCTGAGGCTAATCGAAATCAGCCTGATATGCGAGATGTAGTGTATGCAGCTCAACCTCCGGGAACTCTGGATATTGGAACAATACCTTCGATCCTAACTAATACACAATCAGGAAGTCATTTTTACTCGAAAACTAAAGATTCAAATCGTTTTCTTTCAGTTAATTATGAAATTCCCTTCACCCAATGGGGCGGTCTTCAATCTAAATTTAAGACCGGTTACAGCGCATTAAACCGCGAAAGAGGATTTGAAGCTGAATTCTTTCATCTCGTTCCACGAACTGGAACGGAAAATGTTGGTTTAACCGGACAGCCGACTCCAGCACCGAATTTTCCAACTCCTCCTGAAGTTGTTTACAATCCTCTAAACCGTGGTCCAAGAGGATATTATATGCAAGAAGATACTAGGGCTACTGACTCTTACAATGCGCGTCAGAAATTGCATTCCTATTATGGACAAGTGGATATGCCGATTGTTTCTAAACTACGATTTATTGGTGGTGGAAGATACGAGGATAATTTCCAATCCGTAAGAACGTTTAACCCATTTGACCAAACCTCTAACTTAACAGAGCCATACAATATCAATACTTATATGAGTGAACAGTCTAAACAAATTTTTAAGTTCATGACGAATGAGCAAGCACAGGCTGCTTTATCTGGCGTTATACCAGGGGTAGACTCAACTTACAGAAGAAGTAATGTAATCAATGCAAACCGAAACTGGTTACCTGCGGCTAATTTTGTTTATTCTGTAAATGATGCAACTAACATTAGAGTATCTTACTCGGAAACTATTTCTCGTCCTGATTTTAGAGAGTTGTCACCGTTTGAGTTTACCGCAATCTTAGGTGGACCACCTGTTAAAGGGAATCCAAATTTAAAAAGAACTTATATTCATAATTACGATTTTCGTTATGAATTTTATCCAAAGGGAGATGAAATCATTGCAATCGGTGTGTTTTATAAAAACATGAGTTCACCAATCGAAAAGGTAACAGAGGTCGACCAACAGTTTCGATACACATACACGAACGCAAAACGCGCGTATATCCAAGGTCTAGAGTTCGAAGCAAGAAAAGGTCTTTCCGGAGTTTCTGATAGCCTAAGAAAATTTTCTTTAGGAATCAATACTTTCTTTATCAAATCAGAAGTTACTTTGAACGATTGGATATTTTATCAGCTAGGTGCATTTGGTTCTACGAATACACAGTCTCCAACAAATCTTTCTCGTCCTTTACAAGGTCAGTCTCCTTATGTATACAATATCAACTTAGATTATAAAATTGATGAGAAGGGAGATCATGGCGTCACCGTATTATTTAACCAATTCGGAAAAAGAATTGAGTCTGTTGGTGGTCTTGGAATTCCAGATACCTATGAAAGACCGGTTGGAATGTTAGATATGGTTTACCGTTTGAAGTGGAGGGAAAAATGGGACTTCAAAATTTCTGGTAGAAATTTAACAGATACAAGAATCAAAGTAGTACAAGAAGATCCTTGGAGTGGAAAAGACACGACAGTTTCATCCTACCGACTTGGACCTACATTTACGTTCTCTGCAACGTATAACTTCAATTAACCAATGAAACATTATAAGGAGAAAAAAATGAAAGAGATTCTATTTAAAAAAATTTCAATCGCACTCACCGGCATTTTACTATTAGCCGTTACTAATTGCGATACTTTGTTCAAAGAAAAAGATGACACAGAAAAAAATCGGAATTTTGTTACCCTAGGAATTATTGCAGGGCTTGATCTTAGAGCTCCTGGGATCTATATATCAGGGAAATTAGTTGGGACAGATGCAGTTACTCCAATTGCAAACACAACGATTACCCTTACTGGACGGGGAGAAAATGCTGCCATTAATAGGTCAGGGACACCAGTAGGGTATTATCAAAATGTACTTTCTACAGGGACGAATCCAATCACTAAGTATGATGTGGCTGTAGCAGGGCAACCGTCCATAGCTTCGAGAGATGCGGAGTGTACAACTACATTAATTGTGGCTTATGGCAATACAGCTGGGGTAAATGGAACTCCGACGCCGGCAGCTCGGGTCATCTGTGATTCTACTACGCTCGATGCAACAGCAAAGAGTTTTGGAATTTCTGAATCATTGATTGCAGACGGGACTGCGGCTGGGACAATTACTTCAGGAGCAGATGGAAGTTTTAAATCGGTTCACCTTCCAAATGTGGCAACAGGTAATACTTACACTCTGACAGTGGATGGTAAAACAAAAAAGAGACGTTTACGATTAGCTAAATCTGGAACTGCGACACTTTTAGATGGATCTGCGGATCGTTATCTCATTAAGGGTGGTTTAGGTGTATCTGCAACTGTTGATGAAGGAACTTCTACAACTTATGATTTTAATATTGTTGACTTACAAGTAGAAATTGTCTATCCGAAGCCTTACGCTGTTCTATCAGGGACTATTGATAAAAGTCTAACTCTAACTCAGGGAAGAGATTATTTACTGAGTGGAACAGTGATTATCCCCTCTGGAGTTACTCTCACTATCGATCCGGGAGTAAAAGTTTACGGAGCAACTTCGCCTGCTGGAGCACTTTTAATTAAGAAAGGAGGGCGAATTGATGCTCAGGGAACTTCCGCTAATCCAATCGTATTTTCTTCTGAAAGATCGGTTGGTTCGAGAAGTGGTGGAGATTGGCAGGGAATCATCATCCAAGGAAATGGGATTCAAACATTTGGCGGTTACGGGACAACAGCCGTAGGAGAAGGGGATGTGGGAACCTTTGGCGGTAGTAATGATGCTGATAGCTCTGGGATAATGCGTTATGTGCGAATCGAGTTTGCCGGCGCACCATTCTCTCCGGGGAATGAAAGGAACTGCCTCTCTTTAATGGGAGTTGGTTCAGGGACAACTCTTGAATACATCCAATGCCACAGAGGATTTGATGATGGATTTGAAATCTGGGGTGGTGCGGTTAATATCAAGTATCTTGTAGCTAGTGGAAATCGAGACGACCAATTTGATTATGCGGATGGTTGGGTAGGTAGACTCCAATATGCAATTGGGCATATCTATGCGGCTCCGACAGCGTCTAATGACGATACTTCCCGTTGCGTAGAAGGAGATGGGAATAGTGCTACGACTTGTGCTAATTCGAAAAAGTCAGGTGGAACCTGTTCAGATCCTTCAATTGGGAATGTAACTTGCGTTAGCTTCAGTGCAGGTCAAAATATCGGCGACGCTATTTTTGTAAGAAGGGCAAATGGTGGTAAGGCAGGAGAATTCTCTCATATTCATATTTTAAATTTTGGAGCTCAAAACTCATCCGATTGCGCCTCTGCCGGGCAAACTGCAAGTCTTACAACTGTCGCGCATACATATATTGTCAGTACAGCGGCTAATAATGGTTGCACGGCAAGTGGTAATACAGACCAAGCAGGCGTAGGATTAACTACTATTTCAGAATCTACTCCTAATTATCTGCCTTCTGCTGCGAATACAACGAACGGGACAGCGAATATAAATGCATGGAATTCAAACTTCGACAGTGCTACGTATTACGGAGCTATGCAAAATGGGGGAGTCGATTGGACAGCAGGCTGGACATCTTATCCGACTAATTAATTTTATCCGTTTTTCCTCAAATTATAATTGGGACTGTTTTTTCAGTCCCGTTTTTTTGTTACTTACAGGATTTTCCGATGTTAAAATATATTTTTGCGATTTTACTTTTAGTACAGTGTAACCCGAAAGTTCCTCCCCTATCCAATACATTCACTTCAAAAGAAGAAGTGCTCCAAAAAGCATTCGAGTTTGTTTCAAAAGGAGATGAGGTTTCTCTTAATAAGCTGCTACTAACAAGAGAAGAGCACAATACCAACTTCTGGAACCATGTGGGCGAGCGATTCACCAGTGATCCAGGGATGAATGCTGATTTGGCGTTCGAGCACATGAATATCGAAACAACTTACGCAAAACAACAATTATTCCATGATTTAAAAGGTAAATATCTTTCTGTCAAAAGTTCATCCTGCGGTCGCGTCGAAAAATATGGACCGTTTAAATTACATTTGGGCTGTAAGATACTCGCCATTAACCCCGCAGGAAACGGTTTTGAAATCAGTGGTATTCGAACTGTTATTGAACTAGATGGAAGATTTAAACTTTATCATTTGAAGAGGGAATAAAACTGATTACCACCGATGGACACCGAGATCACCGATAACATATCCGATAGTATCAATTTTTATCGTATTTTTCTATCGTTCTTTTATCAGTGTTCATCGGTGGTATTCTTTTAATATCTCCATCTATTAGCAAGCTTCACCAGTGTAAGCATAACAGGAACTTCAATCAATACCCCAACGACAGTCGCAAGAGCGGCACCGGAATTGATTCCAAAAAGGGCAATGGCAACAGCGACAGATAACTCAAAGAAATTGCTCGCTCCAATCATGGATGCGGGTGCACAGACGTTATGCGGAAGATTGAGTAGTTTTCCGGTAGCCCATGAAATTCCAAAGATGAAATAAGTCTGAATCGTAAGTGGAATTGCGATGAGTAAAATATCAAATGGATTTTTTAGAATTACATTTCCTTGAAAAGCGAAAAGCAAAACTAGCGTTGCCAAAAGTGCAGAAATCGAAATCGGTTTTAGAAAGTGCAAAAACTTTTTTTCAAACCATTCTTTCCCGTAAATGGCAATAATATACTTTCTTGAAACATACCCTGCGGATAAGGGGATAACAACAAAAATCACAACAGAGTAAAAGAGAGTATTATAAGGAATTGCAATGTCAGAAATTCCAAGCAAGAAACCAACAATCGGGATAAAGGCAAATAGGATTACTAAATCATTAATAGAAACTTGCACAAGAGTATAAAGCGGATCCCCTTTTGTGAGATAAGACCAAACAAATACCATCGCCGTACAAGGTGCGGCTCCAAGTAGAATTGCTCCCGCCAAATACTCATTAGCCTGTTCCGGTGTTAGATAGGCAGAAAAGATATTCTGAAAAAACACCCATCCGAAAAAAGCCATCGTAAAAGGTTTGATGAGCCAGTTCACTGTTAGAGTTAAAAATAAACCTTTCGGATTTTTGCCGATGTCTTTGACAGAAGAAAAATCAATCTGCACCATCATCGGATAAATCATAAGCCAAACCAAAACTGCAATTGGAATATTTACTTCATAAAAACTCATTTTAGTTAGCGGCTCAATGCTATTACCCGCAAACTGCCCAAGTAAAATTCCACCGGCAATACAAAGTAAAACCCAAACTGTTAAAAATCGCTCAAAAAAACCCATATTTTCTCCTAAAACTTAAAGTCTAATTCACCTTACCCAAGGTGAGCCAAACGTTCAAATGACGCTTGTGCCTGTCGGCGACTTGGGGCTAATCGCCCCAAACCCCATTTTTTCAACACCTCTAAAGCACAACATTAAACAAATATCCCAACACAATAATACAAAAACCAACAACTCCGAAAAAAGTAACCAAGAGTCTAATCTGCATTACCTTCTTTAAGAGAAGTGCTTCTGGCAAAGACAAACCGACAACTGCCATCATAAAAGAAAGTGCTGTTCCGATCGGAACTCCTTTGGCTATCAGTACTTGCAAAACTGGAATTACTCCAGCCGCATTGGAATAGAGCGGAATACCAACAATTACCGCAATAGGAACTGCAAATAGATTTTCTTTGGAAATGTAGGGAATAAAAAAGTCATTTGGAACAAAACCATGAATAGCCGCACCAACACCAATTCCAATTAACACATACCAAATAATTCCCCTTATGATAGAAAAAGATTCATTAGACGCTGTAGAAACTCTGTCCCAAAAAGTTTTGTTTTCTGTGAAAGAAGTTTCTCGTCGAGTAGTGGAATTTTTTAGAATTTCTTTTACCCAATCAGCTAAATACTCTTCCAAATGAAGTTTTCCTAAAATCATTCCAGCAATCATTCCGACTACAATTCCACTTCCTACATAAATGGCTGTAATCTTAAAGCCAAAAATTCCAAGAAACATCGCTACTGCAATTTCGTTAACCAAGGGAGAAGTCACTAAAAATGCAAACGTTACACCGAGAGGAATTCCACCCTTTACAAATCCGATGAACAAAGGAACGGAAGAGCAGGAGCAAAACGGAGTAACCGCTCCAAAAAACGATGCAATCAAGTATTCTAATCCGAACAGGTTTTTATTGGTTAAAAAACTTCTTATCTTCTCAATCGGTAAAAATGTATTCACGAAATTCATGAACATAGAAACTAGATACAACAATACAAGAATCTTAATCGTATCATAGAAAAAGAAATCCAGCGCCATAATCAGCTTGGAACTTGGATCTAGTCCAAGCCAATTATAGAGGATAAGATGAATTAGACTCTCAATCATTTGGAATTGTATTGAAGTAAAAGGGTTTTGATTTCTTCTGTCTTCGGAACTTTTCCGGTGAAGATCACTTGTTCATCTATGACAAGAGCAGGAGTTGATAGAATATCATACTTCAAAATCTCGTTCATATCTGTCACTTTTTCGATAGTAGCGTCTAATTGTAATTGGTTCACCGCAGTTTGTGTTTGGTATTCCAAAGTTATACATTTCTGACAGCCAGTACCGAGTATTTTGATTTTCATATATCCTCCTTGATACATAAATGAACCTTAAGTATTTGAGATTCCCGATAAAAGAACTCGGGAATGACACATCCAAATCCTTATTTCGAACTCAATTTAATTAACAGCAGGATTGTCCTGAATCGGATGATGTAGAACAACACGCATTAGCCTTATCACCCATAAATTTAAACTCAGGTAAATGATCCTCTAATACAACAAATACTTCCCAATCATTACCATCCGGGTCTTTTATCCAGGTTTTGTCTTGGATGGCGTAACAACAAGATACATTCATTTCATCACGAGCGGTTAATCCTAGTTCTTCCCAGAATTGTTTTACTTTTAGGACATCTTCGGTAGAACTAACTTGGATTCCTAAATGAGACAAAGCACCATGGGGAACGGACTTGCCTGCTTCGTTTAAAGTAAGGTTGATCGAAGGAAATTCCAAGTCGAATTTGGCATATCCGATTCTTACTTTCGATGGCTCTACTCCGAACATCTTTTTGTAAAACGCTGTACTTTCTTCTACGTTTTTAACGGTAAGCGCTATATGTGGTTTTACAATAGCAACTTGTGGAAATGTTTTCTCTAATACTTTCATTTTATATTCTCCTCTATAAATCTTTTACTATAATCGCGTATTTCATCTCTCGTGAAACGAAATGCATTTGCTACTTCCTCGTCACTTCCCTTTACTTTGGAAGGGTCAGAAAAATTATGATGAAATCTTTCTGCGTTAGCCGGAAAATATGGACAGTTTTCTTTTGCATGATCGCAGACTGTAATAATATAGTCGAAATCAATCTGTTTGTATTCGTTGATATGATTCGAAGTATGTTTTGAAATATCAATTCCTGCTTCTTTCATAAATTGAATCGCTTTTGGATTCACTCCATGCGTTTCAATTCCCGCACTATAAACTTCTGCTTTGTCCTTTGCAAAAGACTTTAGCCAACCTTCCGCCATCTGGCTTCTGCAACTATTTCCTGTGCACAACACTAAAATTTTTTTCATACTTTCTCCTAACAACAGTTATCCTTATTTTTACAAGCCTTTAACTCTTGGAATAACTTTCCGATTTCTCTTTCAAATTCTTCTACTTTTTTCCAATTGATACAATAACAAGACTTAGCCCCTTCTACTTCCCCTTTGATGAGTCCAATCTCTTTTAATTCTTTTAGATGTTGGGAAACGGTGGATTGGGCTAATGGCAACACTTCTACAATCTCTCCGCAAATACATTCCTGTTTATCGGCAATCGTTTTTAAAATCGAAATTCGTGCTGGATGGGAAATTGCTTTTGCGAATTCGGAAAGATTTTGTATTTTTTCCTTAAACTCAGTTTTTTTATTTTGTGCCATAAATTAATCGTATATTTACGATATACATTTTGTCAAGAATTTTTTATCTAGA
The DNA here is from genome assembly GCA_017996175.1 of Leptospiraceae bacterium. Lineage (GTDB taxonomy): Bacteria > Spirochaetota > Leptospiria > Leptospirales > Leptospiraceae > UBA2033. The sequence goes on along the minus strand of JAGOHK010000056.1, from coordinate 3,074 downwards.
CACTTATAAAAAAAGCGATTTGCGTTATCGGTTGAACTGGGATATTAATGGGAACGGAAAGGAACTGATAATGAAAACCAAAAAGTATCTAACGATTTCTTTCTCAAGGAATCATATACCTATTCAACTTCTGCAATGGATTTGAATTTTCTCGAATTAAAAAGATTTATTGAATAGGGCATTTTATTATTGATTTTATGATTACTGTTTGGAAGACTTTAGGAATGAATCTACCGATTTACGGTGTTTTGGAAGAATTAAAAGAAAAATTAAGAAGCTGCCAGATAGTTATTCTAGAAGCTGCGCCTGGTGCGGGAAAAACAACTGTAGTTCCTATTTCATTACTCGAGGAAGAGTGGCTCGGGGGCAAAACAATATTACTCTTAGAACCAAGAAGGCTTGCAGCGCGTAATGCAGCGAGTCGTATGTCGAATACTCGGGGAGAAGAAATTGGGCAAACGATCGGTTACCGCATTCGATTTGAATCTAAGGTAACTTCTGAAACTAGAGTCGAAGTTGTCACAGAAGGAATTTTTACTCGAAGGATTCAATCGGATCCTGAATTGAAAAATATAGGTCTTGTAATCTTTGATGAATTTCACGAGAGAAATTTGCAAACGGATTTAGGACTTGCGCTCGCTCTCGAAGTGCAATCTGCATTACGCGAAGATTTAAAAATTCTAATCATGTCAGCTACACTGGATACAAGGTTAGTGGGCGAGTTTTTAAATGCAGAAATCGTTAAAAGCGAAGGACGTTCTTATCCTGTAGAAATTCGTTATACAAATGAATCAAAGGAAAAATGGAACATTTCCATTCTCTCAGCAATTAAAAAAGCATTAGCGGATAAGGGAGATATACTTGTATTTCTTCCGGGCTCTGGCGAGATTAGACGAATCCAAAAAGAACTAGAAGAGAATTTAAATTTAGCGAATACTCTTATTTGTCCGCTATATGGAGAATTGTCCCAGAAAGAACAAGAAGTTGCTATTTTTCCAGATAAATCCGGTCGGAGGAAAATAATATTATCCACAAATATTGCCGAGTCCAGTTTAACTATTGACGGAGTTGGAGTTGTGATAGATTCAGGACTTTGTCGCATACCCCGTTTTGATCCCTCCACTGGAATGACGAAACTTATCACAACTTCGATCGCAAAAGATTCTATCACTCAGCGTACGGGTCGAGCCGGAAGACTCGGACATGGCATCTCCTACCGCTTATGGACAAAAGAAGAAGAAAAACATTTTTTAGAAAAAACAAAACCAGAAATTCTAGAGACAGATCTTTCTCAATTTCTATTAGAAGTCAGCTCCTGGGGTGCGAGAATAGATGATTTGAAATTACTTGATAAGCCACAGGAGAGTTCAATTTCTAGATCTAAAATCCTATTGCAGAATTTGAATCTCTTAGATGAGTCAGGTAAAATTACAAACTTAGGCAAACAAGTAATCAAATTTCCATTACATCCAAGGCTCGGGTATATGATTGTTAGCTCATCGACTCAGAATAATTTATATCTTGCTTGTATACTTGCTGCCGTGTTAAATGAGAAAAATCTTTTTTCAGTAGGACATTTCTCCTATCGTCAAGCGGATCTTTCTTTGCAGATCGATGAGTTTTTAAAAAATGAAAATTCATATAACTCAAGAAAAATTAAAATTTCCTCAGAGGAAATATTTAGAATTAGTTCAAAGAATGATGATTCGCAAAAGAAATCTGTCGATCTTTCTAAACTGGGAATCTTGTTAAGTTTTGCGTACCCAGATAGAATTGCAAAACAGAGAGAAAAAAATAGCATTAGGTATAAACTTTCTTCTGGTAAAGGGGCAGTTCTTAGAGACAATGATTCATTGATTGGAAATGAATTTTTAGTGATAGGTGAATTGGATGGGGATAATAAGGAGTCTACTATCTTCTCTGCCTGTAAAATTACTTTAGCAGAAATTTTAGAATTTCATAAGAATAAAATTTCAGAAAGAAAAAACGCTTACCTGGATGAGAAGACAGGAAGAATTTCCGTGTTCGAAGAAAAAAAATTAGGGGAATTAGTTCTGATTTCTAGAGAAATAGAAGATGCGGTTACTAGTGATTTACTCTCAATTGTTTGGAAAAATTTCCTTCTTGAGAAAGGTTTATCTGTATTACCCCGAACGGAAGAAGTAGATAATTTTATCCAACGATCTGAATTTTTACGATTGTTAGGGGAGAATTTTCCCTGTTTAGAGGAGGATGTTTTACTCTCCAGTTTAGATAAATGGTTACTCCCATTTCTCGGAAATATTCGTCGTATTTCTGAATTAAAGAAATTGGATTTACTCTCGATTTTGCGCTCCATGTATTCATATCAAGAATTACAAGTTTTAGAAAAAGAAGCTCCCGAAAGATGGGAAGTTCCGAGTGGTTCTAAAATTAAACTGGAATATAAAAAAGATGATGTGGTACTTTCTGTAAAAATTCAAGAATTGTTTGGACTTTTAGAAACTCCTAGAATTGCTAGAGGCAAAGTCCCATTAACTCTTCAATTGTTATCACCTTCACAGCGTCCGATTCAAGTTACACGGGATATTGCAGGATTTTGGGATAGAACATATTTGGAAGTTAAAAAGGAATTGGCAGGACGTTATCCGAGACACCCTTGGCCCGATAACCCGCGCAGTGCAATCGCAACCAAGTTTACGAAGAAAAGAATTATTCAGACTTAGGTGGTGGATTTGCTTTGAGTTGTTTTAAGGCGAATTTACCTCGAAGTTCTCTTACTCGCAAATGAATTAATTCGCTGAGTGTATCGACTATTTTTTTCTTGTTGGGATCTTCTATTCTAGATTTAATTTTTTCCTTAACTGTATAAAAGGTATTTGCTTTAATTTCTTTAGGAAGCCCCCCAAAAAGCTGTTTTAAAATTTTAGTATGGTTGTCATTCAAGATACCTTTTTCATCTTCTGCGATACATTTATCCACAAAATCAGCCAAGGGCATTTCGGATAACGTTGCATCTCTTTCCGATAATATTAAATAATAAATAGTAAAAATTTCTCGTAGAGGAATACGAAGTTTTTCCTCTAAATTTTGAA
>JAGOHK010000176.1 GCA_017996175.1 Leptospiraceae bacterium | reverse complement strand
TTGATTAAATCCCATTCAGATTCTTTCAAATCACTCGGATATGGTTTTCTTGTTTTGTCTTTTGCCATATCATATATTTCGTACAACACTGCCAAACACTTGATCCCTTTTCAGACACGCTCTTAGGAGATAGTGTATATATAGGTGATTTGCTGACAGCTAGACCAATAGTTTTTATTTGTGTTTCTCTTGCAGTGGGCTATTCCATCTATCGCACAATTTACATGGTTAGAAGAATCGGAACGATCGAGGCAGAAAAAAAATCTCTGAGTAAATACTTTTCTCCAGAGATAGTAGAAGAAATCACAAAAAATCCAGAAGTATTAAATAAAGGCAAACGACAAGAAGTCACGATTTTATTTCAGGACATTAGAGATTTTACAAAGATGTCAGAGCATATGCCGGCAGAAGAACTGGCGGAATTTTTAAATGAATTTAGGAAGCGGATGACGAATGTTATCTTCGCAAATGGTGGAACCTTAGATAAATATATTGGAGATGCAATCATGGCAACTTTTGGCACTCCAACGGTTACAGAGTTTGACACTCAAAATGCAGTCAATGCAGGAAAACAGATGTTAGCCTCTTTAAAAGAATGGAATATCGAAAGAAAAAAAGAAGGCAAACCCGAAATACGAATTGGTATTGGGCTGCATTGTGGAGAAGTATTTACCGGTAATATTGGTTTTGAAGATAGAATGGAATATACCGTAATTGGAGACGCGGTAAATACTGCTTCTAGAATCGAAAGTCTTTGTAAACAATTTCAAGCAGAATTTCTAATCTCTGATGAAGTATACCAAAAAGTAAAAGATAGTATTCGGATAGAAAAACTTTCGCCTGTAGAAGTAAAAGGAAAAGAAAAGGCTCTTCAAATATATAAAGTTTTGCTTTAAATAGGCTGGTTTACTGCAAAAATCGATATGTCAGTTTTTGTTATATATAATATATCATATATAACAAAAATATAATTATTGCAATATATGATATATAGTAGGGATTTGTTATATATGAATACGACCATACCATTTAATCCGAATATTCCATCTTTGTTAGAAGATTTAGCAATGGACTTAAATTTTGCTCATGCGGATTATATGAATGCGCTTATCAAAGCAAGGACAGAGCTTGCCGAACTAAAAGGCTACTCTCATTCTGCCCCCAACCCATTACTCTTAATTTCGCCTGCTGTAATTAGAGAGGCTGTTGCGAGTTCTAGGATAGAACATATTCAGACAACTGTTGAAAATGTTTTAAAGGGACAACTTTACCAAGGAGTAGAGCAAAATGAACCAGATAAAGAAGTCCTAATGTATGGACGTGCAATTCAGTGGGCTGCATCCGAGATGAAGACAATTCCTATCTCTACAAGGCTGATTCTTGGAATTCACAAAAGACTTATGCCAGAAAATTCTCCTGGATTTAGAAAAATTCAAAATTCTATTGTAAATCAAAAGACAGGCAAAGTGGTATATACCCCTCCTATTGCATCTAGGATTCCCAAACTTATGCAGGGGCTGGAAAAGTTTATTCATTCCAACACTCCTCATATCGACCCGCTTATTAAATGTGCTTTGTTGCATTACCAATTTGAATCTATTCATCCGTTCTCGGATGGAAATGGAAGAGTTGGTCGAATGCTTATGGTTTTGTATTTGATTCAGGAAAATATTTTGACTATCCCGATTCTTTTTATTAGCGGGTATATCAATCGAAATAGATCTGAGTATTACAAGCTGTTAAACGAAGTTTCCACCAAGAAAAAATGGAAAGAATTTGTGCTTTATATGTTAAAAGGTTTTTATCTCCAGGCAAAAGAAACCAAAGACAATCTTTTTAAGATCATGGATTATTATAACGAACTTCGAGAAAAAATAAAATTCAGACACAAAAAAATATATTCTACTGAACTTCTAGATACTCTCTTTAATTATCCAGTGATTTCTCCCGTTCGAATGGGCATTCAAATGAAAATCCATTACACCACAGCCACTCGTTATCTCGACGAACTCACGCGAGGAAAAATTCTGCAAGAGGAATTTGTCGGCAAATACCACTTATACTTCAATCGTAAGTTAGTTTCTATCATGAATGAAAACTTGATTGAGTTAAATTAGTATTACCCTCAGTTATTTTGAGAACTTTCAAAGATTACCACCGACTTGCACTGAGCCTTGTCGAATAGCGTTAGCGTGTGAACACGGATAAACACCGATGGGTTTAGAATTTCTAACGTGGGCTTTCATATTTAGTAATTATATCTATTATTCTATCTCTTCCATTTGGAATATAAATATAGGTTAGGCATTCACAGTTTTTCCATTCTATTTCAAAAGAAGTTGAATAGCAGTTTTTTATTTCTAACTTAAAATTATTTTCTTTTAATTTCTTAAAATTATGTCCTGCAAAATCTATATTCCATTCTTGCGCTGTTGTTCCTTGCATTTTAATCTCAGATGCACGACGCAAAATCAAATCATATCCATTTTTCCTCACCGAATCCACACAGGCTTTTTCCATAAGTTCTGGTTTGACTTTTGATTTCACATTTCCTTTTTGCAATAAATAGAAATAGTCGTAAGGTTTTTTGTTTGGAGATTCCGGTGCTCCTGCCCAATTACCATCTTTTGCAATTTTTGACAAATCTATTACGGAGTTATCATTTTGAGAAGAGCACGATGGTAAAAAAATGAATAGCAGTAAAAGTATTTTCATTTTATAAATTTTATGATTTCTAAATTTAAAGTCAATTTCTTAATTGTAAAAGGAAGTTAGAGACTAAGAAAAAATTAAATTGTAAGTCGAACAAAGAATCTTTTCTCAGCGTCTCTGTGCCTCGGTGGCAAACGAATAGGAGTATTTGTATGAAAAAGTATTTTAAAATTCTGGGTTTAATCGTAGTACTCGGTCTTATTATCGTGGGAGTAAAAGCATTTCCTTTTTTAAAAGTAATGAGTGAGATCGAAGTAGTTGAGTATGATAAAAATCTTACGTTAGTTCTAGGAGGTGGCGGAAATTCTGCGATTCTAGTGGGCGACAAAGAGGTATTAGTCGTTGATTCTAAGGTAGCAAGCGGTAAATCAAAATTATTCGAACTAGTAAAACAGAAAGCGGGGGATAAACCTATTATCCTAGTAAATACCCATCTTCACGGAGATCATGCAAACGGAAATCCTCTTTACAAAGGAAATACAATCATTGCAGGCGCTTATACGAAAGAGGAGTGGGTAAAGGAAAATGGAGAAGATGGACTTCCTACTGAGTGGCTAAAGGATACAAAAGAAATTCAAGTCGGGGATGAAACAGTAATTCTAAAAAATGTAGGGCAAGCTCATACTTATCATGATGTAGTTGTATTTTTTAAAAATCGGAAAATGCTTTTCCTCGGAGATATGCTCATGATTGGAATGCATCCATTTTTAAAAGAAAAAAATGGCTCTAAGATTACTCTCTATATCGAAAAAACCAATCTAGCGATGTTAGAATTTCAACCGGAAAAAATCATTCCTGGTCATGGTCGGATTGGCGGCAAAGAGTTAGTAGACGAATTTCATACTTATTTTGCGGACACTAAATCTGTGGCGGAAGGAAAATCGGAATTAGGCGCTATTGAAGAGAAATACAAAGACTGGATTTCTTTTCTCCATATGTCAGGAACAAGTGCGACTGTGAAGTATTGGAAGAAAGAACTTGGTATTAAATAATGCTGTCATCCCCGAAATTTTTTGTCGGGGATCTCTAGAGGTTGAGATTCCCTACTAAAAATTTAGGGAATGACAAACAGTGATTTACTGTAATAAAAAAGGAAATCAATTATGAATACAAAATTAAACTTAATCAAAAGTGGCTTATGGGGAGTATGCGTTGGAGATGCACTGGGACTTCCTGTTCAGTTTAAGTCTAGAAATTATATGAAGCAAAATCCTGTTACAGATATGATTGGAAATGGAACTTTTAATTTACCTCCAGGCAGTTGGTCGGATGATGGATCGCTTACTCTTTGCATTGCGGAAAGCCTAAGTCGTGGTTATGACTTGAATGATATTGCGGCTAACTTTATGAAGTGGTTTCAAAATGGGTATTTAACTCCTCATGGAATAGCTTACGATATTGGAAATTCTACTTCTAATTCAGTAAGACGACTTCTAAATGGAACTTCGCCTCTGAATTCAGGTGACGCAAATATGGAGGCTAATGGCAACGGATCCCTTATGCGAACTTTGCCGCTTGCCTTTTACTTTCATTTTCAAAATACTCCCGAAGATAAAAAGTATCAGATTATAAAAGAAGTCTCAAGTATTACTCATGCTCATCCGCTTTCTGTGGTATCTTGTTATATCTATATTGATTTTGCGTTACAAATTCTCCAGAAACAATCGCTTCAAGATGCTTTTCGAATAATTGTAGCGGATAAAGGCAAATACTATAATCTTTTAACCAAAGAAGAACAAACTTACTTTCAAAATATTTTTGAAAAAGACTTAAAGAATTTTACAGAACCAGAAATCAAATCGAGTGGGTTTGTAATTCATTCTCTCGAGGCAGCATTTTGGTGTTTGTTAAATTCTTCTACTTATAAAGAAACTGTATTAAAAGCAGTAAATCTTGGAGAAGATACTGACACGATAGCCGCTATAGCTGGAGGAATAGCAGGAATTTATTATGGGTATGATAATATTCCTGATAATTGGGTGAAAGTGATTCTGAAAGGAAATGATATAGATAAAGTTTGTGAGTCACTCTATAAAGGTATTTGATTAACTTAATTAATACGCATCTTTTCTTTTTTCAATGTCGACAGAAATTACTAATAACTCATTTTCTTGGATAACATAGAATAATCGATATTTGCCAATGCGAAACCTATAGAATCCTTCAAATTCTCCTTTTAGCTTTTTTATATTGGGTCCATAGAAAGGATTCATTTGCAGGATTGGATATACAAATTCAAAAATTTTATTTTTTAAATGTTTAAAATCTCGGGTGTCTAATTTTTTCTGAAAGGATTCCGTTTCTGCAATTTTGAATTTATTTGACAATTTTGTATTTCCCCTTTTTAATTTCTTCTTTTCCCTTCCTTAGGGAAGTGACTAAATTTTTATCTCGAAGAATTTCATCCATTTCGGAGTCGGAAACTACATTTTCAGATACCAAGTAATGCAAAGCCGCATTTTCTAGAAAATTAGAAATACTACGCCTTTCACCGGACGCGGCGTTTTTAAAGAGAGAATAGAGTGTATCTTCGATGCGAAGAGTAATTGTTTTTGCCATAATTTTTATACCTTCAATAGTATTCAGATTCTAGCATTATTATTCACTTGTCAAGAAAAGAATTAAATCCCGAATTGTTTTAAAAATATATCCTTATTGTTAGTCTTAGCATTGTCTCGAATGGCAAATGTTACTCTCTCAAACTTATTTTGAAATTTTATATTTTGCATTAAATGTTTTTGAAATAATTTGGAAACTACTTTTGGGTCATTTAAAAAAGCACCACATCCCCAAGCTCCGAGGATAATATTAGTATACTTCTTGTAGAGCATAAGAGAGAGTAACTTCTCAATCCTTGTATCGAGTGCTCTACCTCCTTGAATAAATGATTCTGTATCACCAACAGGAACATCGATCATGGCAGGAGCAGCGGAAGTAATGACTGAAATTTTGTAAATTTTCTTTTGAAGTGACATTAAATCGTCTCGAAAAACAGGGACATCGGGTGAGTAAATCATTCTATCTGAATATAAAAAAGAATTTTGCTTTCTATGAAATTTATAAAAATCTAAAAACTGGGTAAGGCAGGGATAAAGCCCACTTGTCCTACATAAATCTTCTTCTTGGGCTCTGGCACCATTTAAGTAACCGCCACCCGGATTTGTAGCAGATGCAAAATTGAGAACAACTACATTTTCCCCCGTTTCATCCCGCAGTCTCTTCGCTGCTTGGAAGGTGCTTTCGCCCGTGATCTCTAGTTTTGTTTGTCTATTTTTGGCAGGAGTGGTGAGTTGTTTGTCTATTTCTAAAAAGTTAGAATCTTTTAAGTAAATGGATTTTTGAACTGAGAAATTTAGTTCTGTTTTTAATGAAATTTTACTTCCGTCGGATAATGAATAGTATCCTTTTAAAAATATCTCTGCATTTTCTTTGGCGATGGATTTGTTGTTTTCTTTTTCTGGATGACTCATAGGAATTTAGTTCAATGAAATTTTCGAAATAAATCAAAGTCAAGAGAATTACTGAATGGTCGTTTCATATATCTGTTTACCACTTTCATTAATAAATCGTAAGTTGATGGATTTTTCATTGATTGTAATAACAGCAAATCCTGCTTGGCTTGCGGCAAATACGGTGTAAGGACTGCTTTTAAGTTCTCGGATTTTGGAGCCTCCACCTGATATAAAAAAATGAATTTTTTTATCTGGATGTTTTAAATATTGCAGATCATGTTCATGACCGGCTAAATACAAATTGACATTGTTTTTTTCTAGGATTTCTAAAAATTCTTTTTGTAGAACTTTTGTATCTCCGTGTGCTCCCGCAGAATAAATGGGATGATGACCTACTACAATTTTCCATTTTGCTTTAGAAGATTTTAATTTATCTTCCATCCAATCGAGTTGTGTTTTTCCTTTTTCATTTCTCATATAAGAGCGATAGTTTAAAAATCCAAGTATATCCACGAATTCATTTGTGTCAGTGACAACAAAAAAAGCATTTTCTTTTTCTGAAATTTTCTTTTCAAATGAATAATACGTATGCGAAAATATCCAATTCGGATTTTTATTTCCATAATCGACTAACGCCTGTATATCTCCCATATAATCGTGATTACCCAGTGTAATATACCAGAGAATTGGTTTTGAAAATTGATATATATCTTCGAAAGACTCTTTAAAATGTGAGTCAGATATACTTTTTACACCATTAGGATAAAAATTATCTCCTAGCGTGAGGATAAAATTAATTTGCTCCCCAAGTTCTATTTTCTGCATCGCAAGTGCAACGTCTTTCTGGAAAAATTTTCCTTTTTCCCCCCAATCTCCAATTGCGATAAATCGCAATTCACCGCTCTCGTTCAAGTCAGAAGAATTTTCTATTACATTCTTATCTTTTGCAATTGGTTTAGGATTATGAATACGATGAAATAAAAATTCACAGGAATTACTTGTGAATAGGAAAGTAAAAAGCAAAGTATAACGAAGAATTAATTTCATTGTATTGAAATTAATTTAGAATGAATCAACTCTCTTACAAGAAAAATTCTAGAATAAAAAGATTTTCTACTCACGAGTGCCTGCACTGAGCGGAAAAGTCGAAGTGTTAGCGATGGAACGGGGTCATGTTTTTTCATCTGTCAGAAAAAACATGACCATAGTGAGAGCGCGGCGGTGGTTCGACTCCGCTCACCAACCGCAATCTTTCAGATTTAAAATCACAATACGTTCGGATGGTGAGCGGAGTCGAACCACCGCAACACCCAGAAAAAAATTTATTTACAAAACAAAAGGGAATAATTTATAGTCTAACTCTCACAAGTAAATGGGGACGATTTGGTTTCGACTGTTGTAGACCTGGGTACTGTGGCATGTAGAGGTGAGAGCCCGCCTTTAAAAACTCTCAAAAAACAAACGCTAACAACGAATTAGCTTTAGCAGCTTAATTTAAGCTTCTACGAGAAACTGCTCTAACTTTCCGGTGGGCAGCGTATCGACTCTAAACGGGAAGTTGCACAGGTCGTTCTCCGACTTGGATTTGTGCAGAACCAAAGTTGGATAGGAGTGAATCACCTGTTTGTGGGTCAAGGCACTTCGAGATTTATTTACAAACTAAACATGTAGAGGCTTTACTTATGTGCAATAGGACCCGGGTTCGACCCCCGGCGTCTCCATTTTTT
>JAGOHK010000055.1 GCA_017996175.1 Leptospiraceae bacterium | reverse complement strand
ATACATTTATCCACAAAATCAGCCAAGGGCATTTCGGATAACGTTGCATCTCTTTCCGATAATATTAAATAATAAATAGTAAAAATTTCTCGTAGAGGAATACGAAGTTTTTCCTCTAAATTTTGAAAGAAAAAAGATAAATCGCTTGCAGTCTGATTCGGATTTTTAGCGACTTCTTTCATAATGAGGTAAATAAGCGTTATATGCTTTTCGCTTATGTCTGGAATATCTTTTTTTAGTTTGTTGGTTATGGCTTGAATCGCTTCTTGGGAATTAAAGTTTGGTCCTGTATTTTTGAAGAAAAATTTTATTTCAAAAAGTAAAATGTCTACTATATAAGGATAATCTAATTTAGTATTTAGAAGGTCAGCACCTGTGGGTAAGGCGAGTGCTTCCAGTTTTGCATCAGAATCGCTGAGTGTTTTTTTTTCTTCCGTGGATTGCTGCTCTCCAGTTTTAGAATATTCCTCTGCAACTTGTTGAAGGGCTTGTGCTGCATAGAAAACAGTTTGAACGTAAGTTCCTACTAATCGAATTCGATCTAAAAACTTAGGCATATTGTTTCCATTTTTTATCCAAGTAATACATTTTCGAATTTGATCAGGCTGCGGTTTCGAAAAAAAACTGATGTCGCCAGACGATAAAAAGGAAAAAACATTTTGATTGGCGATGAATTTTTGAACATCACTTACGCTGACAGTAACAGTGCTAATATCTGCGGTGTCCGTACTTATAAATGAAATCTGGGATGGGTTTCTAGTAATCTTAAAAAAATCTTCTTCATCCCAGAGTTTTTTAACTAGGATATGAATCATTTGGTTAAAACCGATTACCTTGAGTTTATTCTGTTTTGGGGGAGCAAAAAAATAGGACTTGTTCGATTTTTTATCAAGGAAAATAGCCTTAATTTCCTCTTGAATTCTTTTTTCGTATGTTGTGCCCCGGCTAAAATTAAGATAAACCTTGAGAGCATTTGCGACTGTATTTTCGTCGCTTTGATTTAAAATAATCTGACCTTCTAAGTCTTCTAACAACTTTTTCATAAAAACCGTATTAACCTTAATAGCAATCCTAGTTAATTTCTTCAAGAAATTATTTCATGAAATTGAGAGTCAAAGTTATGAATTAAAAATTGAGAAATAAAATAATAGCTTACGAATTCAAATCTATCTTTAACCTGTCACTGATTAATCAGGCATGGTGCTATTATATGGAAAATATACCAGAAGAAATTATTCAAAAAATTAACTCTCTTAAACAAGACCAGAAATTTAAGGTCATAAAATATATCGAACGCGAAATTGAAGTAGGCAGAACTCCATCTATCGAAGAGCTTTCTAGCATTATTCGTTACTTGGATGATTCTGAAAAAAAGACTGCCTTACATGAAATTGAAGGAATTTCTCTAGAGAAAGAGAAACCAAAAAAATCGAAACAAGTAAATGAAAAATGGAATTGCAGTACCTGCCGCTTCCAAGAGTCTGGAATCTGTAAAAATAAAAAATCAGAATTGTTTGAATCAAAAGTATTTGCATCAATCGTATGCGTACATTTTGAAGTACGAAGTAAGGTATGAAAATTAAAATCTATACTGAAGGTAACAAAAATAATCCGCCAATCCTGTTTTTACATGGATTTCCATTTGATCATAGAATGTGGAAAGGGCAAATTAATTTTTTAAAAGAGCATTTCTATTGCATAAGTTATAATATATTAGGTAATTTAGAAAAAAGCAAAAAGTTTCAACCAATGCCATTTGAATTTTTTGTAGACGATTTTTTTTCTGTTATTGAAAAGATGAAATTGGGCAAATTAGTAGTATGCGGTCTTTCCATGGGTGGTTATATAATTCTTAGAGCCCTTGAGAGAAAATCAGAAATTTTTTCTAAAATTATTCTATGTGATACAAGAACCGAAGCAGATTCTAATGAAACAAAATTAAAAAGAGTAGAAGGAATTAGAAAAATAGACTCTCTCGGGTTAGACAAATTTATAAAAGACTTTGCAGATAACACAATGTCTGATTTTACCAAAAAAGCAAATCCAGATATTTACAAAAAAGCAATCAAAATTACAAAAGATAGAACGGAAATTAGCACAAAATCCGCATTACTCGCAGTTCAGGGAAGAACAGATACAAACTCTGTATTAAGTCAAATTTCTGTTCCTACGCTCGTGGTTTGTGGAGAATACGATACAATTACCCCACTTGCATCTATGGAAGAGTTATGCGCAAAAATTCCGAATGGAGAATTTGTAAAAGTTCCCAATGTTGGACATTTAGCACCATTTGAAAATTCTAAATTCGTAAATGAACAAATTCTGGAATTTTTAAATAAATAGAATTTATTACAATAAATTGAAGAGGTTAAACAAAATATTCAATCTAAGATCTTTAAAAATTTTTAATACTTCATTTTTAATCTTCCTTGTTGCGGTTACTTCTATTTATCCTGAGAAAAATCTGGGCTTTAAACAAGCAGAGAAAGTGCAAGAAAATGAATTAGAAGTTTTTTTAGATCAATTCTTTAAAGAAAGAAAATTAGACAATCACTCTCTGGTTGTTCTTTCAAAAGATGGTAAAAGTTTTTTTAAGTCATTCCCCGAGCGCTCTAATTCTTTTTCAGAATTGACTAGGTTTGACTCAAGAGTTTTTAAAGAAGTATTTTTGATTTTGGGAATTTTAAAATTATACGAATCGGAAAAATTAAATTTGCGAGGAGATGTATTCAATTATAAGTTGAAGTATGAGAGAAATTTCAAACAGAATATCCTAATCGAAAATGTTTTAACGCATACAACTGGAATTCAGGAAAATATCATTTATCCGGAGCAGAGTGCAATTCGAAATGGCGAATACTGGAATTTGTTCCCGCCGACTAGGTTCAGTGAACCAAATGAACTAATTGGGTATAATAAAGATAATGTCTGGATTTTAGAATCTATTCTAAAAGAAATATCAGGAAAGAGTTCCCAGGATTTTATTACAAATTCTTTTTTATCAAAATTAAATCTAGAAAATACTAACTTCGAAAATGATAGGCTTTTGAGTAACGGAAAAGATATTGAGCGAATACTGCCGATTTTCCTGAATCCAGAGGAAATTACATCTAAGTCAATACTCAAACCAGAAACATGGAAGGAAATCTTACAAGAGAAAATTAGGTTAGAGGATAAACTTCCTGGATCTGCAACTGGTTTTTTTGAGCATTATGAAAATAAACTCTGGGGCTATTCTAAGTTATACGAATCCAATGCTGTTACGGAAGAATTAATTTTCTTTCCTAACGAGAATTTTGCAATTTATGTATACATCGACACTTATCATCCTAGCTTACGAAGAGAATTGATCGCAGAGTTTTTAGATAGATTTTATCCGGTCGATAAGAAAAAAATCAAACGCGACAAAAGCCCCGGGTATACAGAATACCTTAAAAACTTCGAAGGCGAATACGCGGCGGTTCAAATTTCCACTAATACCATATCTAAGTTCAGAATGTATTCTACTTCTATTCGAATTACGCAGGCAAATGGACTTTTAATTTTAGAGTCTGGTAAAATTGAACCCTATGGCGATTTAGAAGGACGGTTAGAATTTATTGAGACTGAACCTTTTTTATTCCGCTCCCCCGATAGAGAAACTTATATTTCCTTTAAAATGAACGAAGCGGGTGATGTGGAGTATCTGCTCTCTGGCTCTGGGCAACATGGGGCTTATAAAAAGTTGACTCTACGAGAATCAAAGTTTTTTCAGGAAAATCTTTTCTCTTTTTTTGTCGGTTTCTACTCCGTTATCCTCTTTTTATTAATCGTTGAAATTCCATACGTATTTGCAAAAAAGATCGCCTTCGTTCCAAATCGAATTCGTCAAACTATCCAGTTTTTACTCTGGCTAGAAACAATTTTAACTTTTATTTTATTTGGTAGTTTTTATTATTTTGTGGATACTCATCATTTAACCGAATGTTATGATTTTATTATAGACGGAAATCCATACGATTACCTAATATTTACTCTCCCTTTTGCATTTATTTTGGGAGTAAGTTTTCTCACTTATTATACGTTACGCGCTACATTAGATAAAATTCTTCACGTATATCGTCTAATCCAAGTAGGTTTATTTTTGCTTGTCTCTCTCGGTTTCATTTATTGGATGAGTTTCTGGAACCTAATTGGGTACGGATTCTAAGTTTTTTCTCCCGATATAGCTTCGCCCTTTATGTGTTTATTTTTTTTAGTGAATTTGGTAAATTTACTGTCTTCTTGGTCTTTTTCTATACTTTTACGTAATAGCTTCGTAAAAAATTATCGTGAAATCTCTGTAGAGTCCAAAAACTCCGTAGTTCTACCTTAGGGGAGGTTGGAACTCCAAAGTTTAACTTAGCTTTTCTTAGAATACGCCACATACCGGCAATATCTAATTTCAATAAATAGACGAACAACCAGCAACGGGATTTACCAAAGGCAAGGGCTAGTTCTCCGAGTTCGATCCAATCTGCGTTCATGGGGCGAAAGTTCTGGCGATTTAGGTTTAGGTCTTTGTCTTGGAATTCGGTTTTTACTTTACAAGGTTTGGGGATTAATCCGGAATATGTAAGGGTTCTATAGCGTTTGAGGAGGATGCGGAGATAGAGGCTCAGGTTATTTCGGCATTTTTGTTTTACTTTGAGGAAGTCGTCCATTAGGTAAGTGGGGATTAGCAGGGTTGATACGGATGAATCACGTTTTTCGAGATCATCCAGGTGGAAGTCATTTTGGTTTTGAAAGTATATCATATATTGATTAGGTATGGAAACGAGATAAATGTGCGGGAAAAATGGATTTTTTTTTGGGGTTAATCTACTTTTTAGAGAGCGGCTAATGGTAAAAAGCTTCTTGCTTTAGAAATTTCTAATAAAGAACTAGAAGCGGGTAACAAGAAACTTCGCGAACGACTTTCAAAATTGGAAAATGATTTGCAGAAGTTGCTTGTGCTAAAGAACCTGGGTCGAGAAACGATCGTAGGGTTGAAGAAATAGAATGAATACCTTACTCTAAAATGAATTTACAAATCTAGATAATAGATTTTATAACTAGGTTTCCCTGAGAAGTCTATGGTTTATTTTACAAATTCAAAATATTACTTGAAAAGGGGCTTTCTTCCAAAGTTAGTACCCGTAAGAATAAGTAATTTTTAAAAGAGTAGAGGTCTGCATGGATAAAGAAATCGTTTTAGATAATGAGTATGTAACAATGTGGTTTCATCAGGATAAAAAAATTGTTCACCACAAATACCATCAATTTTTAAAAGGTGATTATATTCGAAATCAATTGAATGGAGGAGTTGATTTACTCATTAAACATAAAGCCAAAAAATGGCTTTCTGATAATCGAAACGTAGGTCCACATACGGCTGATGACACCGAGTGGATAAACACTATTTGGCTCCCAAATGCAATTAAAGCAGGTTGGAAATTTTGGGCGTTAGTTCAACCTGAGTCTGTGATCGCTCAAATGAATTTAAGAACGATCACAAAAACTTTTGCAGATATGGGTGTTACTGTTCAAGTTTTTTCTGACCCAGATATTGCACTTAAATGGCTAGAGTCGGTATAGTTGCTTGGTGTGCTGAATATTTGACAGGCTCAGTGCAAAATCTAAATGTATTCAGCCTCTACTTTTACAAAAAAAGGGGTTGAATGTATTCAACCCCTACGATATTGAAACTACTTTATCCTATCTAGCAGATACTTAGGAATATCCGCTATTGCGATGCGTTCTTGCTTCATGGAATCGCGTTCGCGCAGAGTAACGGTGTTATCCTTTAGGGTATCGTAGTCAACGGTGATACAAAAAGGAGTTCCGATTTCGTCGTGGCGGCGGTAGCGTTTGCCGATAGCCGCTGAGTCGTCGTAGTCTACATACCAGTTGCTCATGAGTGAGTGGTAGATTTCTTTTGCTTTTACATCGAGACCGTCTTTTTTCATAAGAGGGAAGATGGCAACTTTAACGGGAGCAACTTTTGATTGAAAACGAAGGACTGTTCTCATTTCGTCGCCTTCTAGTTTTTCTTCTGCGTAGGCGTCACTCATCACTGCCAGAAAGAGGCGGTTTAGTCCAAGTGCTGGTTCGACTACATAAGGGAGATACTTTTTGTTAGCCACTTGGTCGTGGTATTTTAAGTCTACGCCAGAAAATTTTTCGTGTTGGGTTAAGTCGTAGTCAGTTCGTGAGGCTATTCCCCATAATTCTCCCCAACCAAACGGGAATTTGTATTCAATGTCGGCTGTTCTATCGCTGTAGAATGATAGTTCTTCTTTGGCATGTTCTCGCACTCGAAGATTTTCTTTTTTTAAACCTATAACATCGGTTAGCCACTTCATACAGTAGTCTACCCAGAAAGTAAACCAATCACTTTGAGTTCCAGGCTCGCAGAAAAATTCCATTTCCATTTGTTCAAATTCTCTAGTTCTGAAAATGAATTGTCTTGCCATGATTTCATTTCGGAAAGATTTTCCGATCTGGGCAATTCCGAATGGAACTTTTTTTCGAGTTGCCGTATAGATATTTTTAAAATTGATAAAAATCCCTTGCGCCGTTTCAGGACGTAAATAAATATCCATCGCATTATCTTCCGAAGCCCCGTGCGAAGTTTTAAACATCAAGTTAAAACTTCTAGGCTCTGTAAAAGTTCCGACCGTTCCACAAGAGGGACAAGGATATTTTTCATCGAGGATAACTTGTGTTAGATCCTTCAAGGTTTTTCCACTCGCAAACCCGTCGCCTTTTCTTTCTTCGAGGAAGTGATCTACACGAATTCGAGTTTTGCATTGTTTACAGTCCATCAGTGGGTCGGAAAAATTTCCTACGTGCCCTGATGCCTCCCAGACAGCCGGGTTTAGCAAGATGGAAGAATCAAGTCCTACTACATCTTCTCTTCTATGCACAAAGTATTCCCACCAAAGTCGCTTTAAATTATGTAATACTTCAATTCCATACGGACCATAATCGAACGTGTTAGATAAACCGCCATAAATGTCGGAGCCTGGAAATACGAAGCCTCTTCTTTTAGAAACTGCTACAATTTGTTTTAATGAATCTTCTCTATCTTTTGCCATGGTCTTTACATACTTTTTTATACCGATTCAGGCATAAAGTTTTTTCTTTTTCGCTTGAAGTGGGAAGGGATATGTCAAATTAATTAATTATGCAAGATGTACTACCTCTGGAATCTGAAACCGGAGAAAATCCAAAAACCCCCTTACAAAACCTCGTCGTATGGGGGCTTTCTTTTTTATGCTGGGCAAGTCCTTTTATAGGTTTAAGTATTTTTTTTCCGCTTGGTGTTCTATTTCTATACCCGAAAAATAGAAAACTTAGAATAGCAGCGTTTTTATCCCTTAGTTTACAATTATTCATTACCGCAATCCTCTACCCCATGGATTTATACGGAATGTACAGCTTTGAAACAGAGTTTGACTTAATCGCTCTTAAACAAACTTACCAAGGGGTTTTCATTCTATTCTGGGCATTTCTCGGTTTAATATTTCTTTTTTTAGAAGCAAGACTTGTCATTCGAAGACGTGGAAAATTAGCTCTCTTTCAAGATAAATCTCATATTAACCGACCGACTACTTATCTCGGGAAAATGCAGCGCGACGAAACACTTAGCGATAAATGGGAAGAGTATCGATACCATACCCTCCCGCAAACTCCTAGTCTGCCGCAAAAACCTGATTTAGTTATTTCTCCAGAGTCTTTTTTAAAAACTTTATTTATCGTTCTATTCGTTTGGTTTATTGCAATTGTATGGTTTTGCTGTTTGAGCTATTTTTTTGCAATGCTGAATACGCCAGATAATACTTTTGATCAATCTGTTAGCATGGCGGATCAAATGTTCAAGGGAGAATCTGCACTTTATCTCTGGTTTATGGTTCTTATCTCCTCAACCGGTCTATTTGGTAAAAAAGGAATTCCTGCTATATTAAGAAAACCTTATATAAGTCTTTATATTCACACTAAACTTTCACTTAGTCCGACTTTTGATTTTTTTGGAGATTCATTTGCTAAAAAGAAAAGATTTGCTAGAATCCGAGAAATGATTTTACCGGGTTGGGGTCATATCTACTTACAAAGATATTGGAAAGGGTTTCCGATTCTATTTACATTTCTTTTGGTTTTATTCTTCTTATCAGTAAGTGTCGCTTTTTATATGGATATTTCTTTTGGGATAAAATTTTTAAGCTCTTTTGGTTTAAAACCGGGAATTCCCGATAAGGAATTTATCCCACAAACGGATAATATACTTTATCCGGTCGTTCTATTTTCTATTTTATTATTCATTTATTTTTTTGCAAATTCTATGATTATAAATTCCGTACGAAAAGATGGAGAGCCAATCGAGGCAAGAGGGTTACAGAGTGGATTTACAAACAATTTCTATCTAAGTGTAATCGCTCATTTAATTCTATTTGCTGTTATCCTCATTATTCCAATTTCCGTGCAAAGAAATAGCTCTAAAAAAAAGCAGGATATGTCCAAGAAACATTATCAGCCTGAAAAAATGGAATATTATTTTATTGATCCAGATAT
Source organism: Leptospiraceae bacterium (assembly GCA_017996175.1). Lineage (GTDB taxonomy): Bacteria > Spirochaetota > Leptospiria > Leptospirales > Leptospiraceae > UBA2033. The sequence continues at coordinate 21,486 of JAGOHK010000055.1, read as the reverse complement.
TCCTGATGAAGTAAAAGACCTAAACGGAGGAGTCCTTTCTGGAACAGAAACCCCAAGTCAAAAAGATGGAATTAAAATCCCAGATAATCCTGTAGAAGATGAAGGCAAAGTAAAAGGTTACGTCAAACGAGTAAAAGGTAAAAAACTCCCTCGTACTTACTCCAATTATATTTCTGCTCGAATGCGTGGTCCAGAAAATTTCATGGAATATTGGAAACGCGCACCCCATCCTTACTCCTGTGTGGTTGCTTATACTATCACTACGGAAGGGGAAATAATAGATGTTATCCTCGTTGAAGGATCAGCCTATCCCGATCAGGACACACTTACTTTGGAACTCATTAAAAGTATGTCCCCTGTAATGCCTCCTCCAAATGTAAAAGGAGACGTGCGGGTAACAGAGCTTTTCTGGAACGGCTCGATTGATCCAGATGCAATGCCTACACCTCTCCAAAAGGATATGGTTCTTCATTTCGATGGGCGTTTTATGGAGGAGGAATTTTAATATGTTTGCTCACTACTTCTCCGACTTAAACTACCAAAGCGCATTATTAGCATTTTGCTCTATTCTACCTTGGGCATTTTTTTTATTTGTATTACACCCTGGGACTAACTCGCGCAAATTTTTGGTTGCTCTGCTTGCAATGGGACTTGGCATTCTATCTACCGAAGTGATTTTATCTTTGCATCCGATTATATGGCCTGAAGTAGATTTTAAGCCCAAAAAAACTGCGACAGTGCTCAGCCAAACAGTTTATATTTCTTTTATTCAAGCAGGAATGATGGAAGAAACATTTAAAGAATTATTCATAATTTCTCTCGGTTTACTATTTGCCTTTAACCGCTCACTTAAAACATGGACTAAAGACGTTGTATTAATTGGGGGATTCGTAGCATTTGGCTTTTCTTTTATTGAAAATTATGTTTACATCAGTAAAGATTCGACCAAAGTGTTTGATATGTTTTTAGGAAGAACTGTTTTTTCTTCTAATATCCATTTACTGATTAATCTCTGTTTTGCGCTATTCCTATTAAAAAGTAACCAACCAAATCGAATCACTGAAAAGTTAGTTTTAATTTTTTACGGTTATGTACTCGCAGTTTTTCAACACGGCGTAGTCGATTTCTTTTTACTTCCAGGTTCTCGTTTTGGTAGTTGGCTTTCGACTGCGATGTTTGTCGGAATCTGGGTTTGGGTGGTTCGCGATATGAGAAAATATGTATACCAAAGAACATGAATGATACATCTCCAGAAATCCCAAAAAAAATATTTGATAAATATATGAGTCTTTCTGGTTTTGAGAGATTACAAATAGGAAGTTCCATGTTTGAATCGGCAAAAAAAAATGCAGAGTATTCTTTACCGAAAGACTTATCCGAATTAGAAAAAAAATTCAACTTTTTCTTAGATTCTATGGGCATGAATTTTCGGAAGCGGAAAAGAAAAAAATATTAGCTAGATTAAAACTAACATAGTGAAGTAAGTAATATGAAAAAATATTTAGGAATAGACGTAGGCGGGGGAAGCATTAGAGGAACGATAGTGGATAAAGAGGGAAACTCTTATTTCGATTTTAAAGTAACTACTAACCCAGAGGCATCCAATAGAGAATTTTTAGAATCAATTCATACTGTAGTCAAACATTGCTTAGCCGCAGTGCCTGCCGATGCAATCGGAATAGGAACTCCAGGACCTCTAGATATTGAAACAGGAATAATCATATCTTCTGCAAATTTAAAAAACTTAGTCAATGTTGAACTGGTGGCGTACGTCAAAGAAAAATTTCATCTTCCAGTATATTTTAACAACGATGCAAATTGTGCAAGCCTAGGAGAATATTATTTTGGCTCGGGGAAAGGTTCTAGTAGCTTGGTTGTATTTACACTTGGAACTGGACTTGGGTGTGGCTGGGTTGTGAATGGAAAAATTTTTAACGGTTACAAAGGCAATGGAATGGAAGCCGGTCATATCACTATCGTAAAAGATGGTGCGATTTGCGGGTGCGGTCAAAAAGGATGCCTAGAAGCCTACTTTAGTACAAAAGGTTTTTTAGGACGCTATTCTGATTTAACATCTAAAAATCTAGAAAATGCAAAAGAATTTTTCGATTTAGTAATAGAGAATGACGAAAATGCAAAACAAGTTTTAGATTTGGGTGTTTCTGTTTTTGCTGAGGGAATTCGAAATGTGATTCATTTGGTGAATCCCGATAAAATTGTTTTAGTAGGGGGTCTTACTGCTTCGTACCACTTATATGGAAAAAGTCTTGAAGAAAAAGTGAATCAAATTATTTTTCCAGTATTGAGCAAATATATTAAATTTGCAGTTGGTCGTAGCGTTGCCGGAAGTTTTGGAGCGGCGGCTCTTAGTTTTCAGCATTTTGATCCTTAGTGAATTGGAGTTAACGATGAGTGTTTGTATTTTTTGTAAAATTGTAGAAAAAATGATGCCAGCCAATATTGTTCATGAAAGTGACAACTGTGTCGCGTTTACCGACATTAATCCGGTTGCGCCGAACCATATTTTATTTATTCCGAAAAAGCATATTGAATCTGTAGATAAAATGTCAGAAGCCGACTCTGCATTGATTGGAAAAATTATTCTAGAAATGACTGATTACGCAAGGAAAAATAATTTTTCCAAAAACGGTTATCGAATTGTAAATAACACGGGAGATGACGCTGGACAAACCGTGTTTCATATTCATTTTCATTTACTGGCAGGAAGAAAAATGGAATGGCCTCCGGGTTAATTCTATTCCTACTTGCTTGATTTTATAGTTTTTAAAACATATCAATCATGAAGAAATTATTCATAGGAATATTGATTAGCGTTTTGTTTGTAGGAATCATCGTTTTAAAATTTGATTTTCGTACTGAATTTTCTAAGATCGGAGATAGGATTTCCTATATCTATCTAATTCCCGTTATATTAACTCAACTAATTGGACTAGTAGTATTTTCTTTTCGATGGCGACTACTACTTGAAAAGAAAATTAACGCAAAACATGCGATATCCTCTTCCTTTATCGGTTATGCAGCTAATATGGTTTTGCCGGCGCGCGGTGGAGATTTATTTCGTATTTATTACTGTAGATCCGAAACGGATGTGCAATACTTTCATTTACTTTCTAAACTATTCGTTGAAAAAGTAATTGATTTTATCTTCGTAATTCTAGCTGGTATCATTGCATTTTTTATCATTGGTTTAAATAATCCCAATCAACAAAACTACACAGTTTTTACTATTTCAGGTTTGATTATTTTAGGAATTCTTTTTTCATTATACCTAATTCGATTTCAGAATGAATTGATTCAGACGATCTCGAAAAAAATTTTTTCTATCTTGAAAAAAGAACTCTTTTATGAAGAGCATATTGAATCTCATTTAGCTGATCTAAAAGATTTTCTGCAAATTAAAAAATTTATTTTTCCAGTTATACTAACTTTATTCTCTTGGATTTTATATTTCGCAAATTACTACTTCGTAAATACTATGTTAGGTGGAGATTTACTTCCAGTAGAAGTGGTATTTTTGTTATTCTGCGGTGCAATGAGTTTAGCCGTGCCTTCCGCTCCATCTGGTATTGGCGTGTTTCATGCATCTATTATCTCTGGTTTTTTACTCATTGGTAGAGATTCAAGTTACGGCTTATTGTATGCAACCGCTATACATTTACTTTCTTTTGTAAATATTACATCAGCGGGTCTTGTATTTTACATTTACTGGACTTACAGGCGTCGTCATGGCAAACCTGTTAAGCCGTCTAATCAAGATTTGCCGCTTGAGCATTGAATACAGGGGATTACTTTTGTTTATATATGATAGAACATTCAGATTGGAGTAAAATAGAATTGTAATCAGATTGGCTAAGGAGGATTTACTGGAATGAAAAATATATTTCCAATACTGCTCACATTCTATATACTTATCCATTTAAGTTTTTGTAATAGACCAAATTTTCAAAATCCATGCGATCCAAAATCCTCTTTGTTTCGAAATTCCATTTTGTTACAATTATTTGCGAAAAACAATACTGGGTATTGCGGCGTTAGAATAGAAGCTTGTAGTCTAAGTCCACTAGAGGTCATTCAACCTGCGAACTGGTATATCATTCAAGACGAACTTAAAAAGCAAACATTATTGGGAGCAGGAACGGTTTCTACTTCCAGTTTTACTCCACCATTCACAGGAACTGCTAAATGGCTAGGGGGTGTCCTTGCGGCTAATGGTAAAATTTACTCAATGCCTTTTAATAATGATACTATTTTAGTAATTGATCCAATCACTAATACAACATTCAGTTTTCCATCTCCCGTAACAGGATTAAATAAATGGGAGGGAGGGGTTCTTGCGCCTAACGGTAAAATTTACGGAATTCCACGGAATGCTGATTCTATTTTAATAATTGATCCAACTACAAATACAACAAATACGATTCCAACTCCAACCACCGGAACAAATAAATGGAGAGGTGGAGTTCTTGCGCCTAACGGTAAGATATATGCAATGCCAGTAGCTGAATCTAATATTTTAGTAATTGATCCAACTACAAATACAACTACGACTTTGCCTTCTCCTGTGACAGGGACAAATAAATGGGAGGGTGGAGTTCTTGCACCTAACGGTAAAATTTACGGAATTCCAGTTGATGCAAATAGCATACTAGTAATTGATCCAACTACGAACACAACATCAAGTATCCAGACTCAGAGTGTAGCTACGGGAAAATGGCGACAAGGAGTTCTTGCACCGAATGGAAAAATATACGGAATTGCCGCCACAGAAAATAACTTTCTTGTGATTGATCCAAATACAGATACTCTGACAACCTTTGCATCTCCAATCATAGGTGCATCAAAATGGCGAGGTGGCTCTCTTAGTCCGGATGGGAAAATTTATTCAATACCAGCGGATAATTCGAATATCCTCACCATTGATCCTGATACGTTTTCAACATCAACTCTCACGACTGCTTTTGCCACTGCAAATAAATGGGGTGATGGTGTAATGACTTCCAGTGGGAAAATATATACAATTCCGCATACTGACGATAATGTGCTAGTCATCGATACGGCGGCTAATGGAAAAATCTGTGATTCTATTTTACTGAGTGGTTATTTTAATAAATACTAGTAAAAAATATTGTCATAAAATCCAATCTTATTTACCATATATGAAAAATTGAATTCTTTTATTACGTTTGTGTTGCCTTTAATTAGTATGCATTTAGCCAGGCGAAGACTAACGCAAATAATATACCCTGTGTGGGTCATTAGCCAAATATATAATTTGAATAATTTACTTGACTCTATTTTTAAAAAACTCTATTTTGGATTTAAGAGTCTGTCTAATTTTCTTTCACTCGAAAGAAAAACGGAGGAACCATTTTTTGGGGCAAACCTATTAAATTATAGGGGAACATCTCTCAGATTCCAGCCCGTCAGCTAACTTCGTAGACATAAGAGAGAAGATTTACTACCTTCTTCAAAGACTCAACATACAACAAATCTTCAGAAATTATCTGAAGAGACATACCTTCTTGTAGAGCAAATCACAAGGAGAAAACCATATTTAAGGAGACACTTATGAAAGTATTGGTAGCGTTTACACGTCCGAACACTGGTAAATCAATAGCGCAGATAGCGTCAAAACTAGAAGGTATCAGGGAAATCCACGTAATTACAATTTGGAATCCAAAAGAAAAGTCGCTTCCACTAGAACTCAATCGGGAAATGGATGAGATTGCCTCTCTACTGGCTAATGCATCTTTGCCGTTCAAAGTTTCTATGATACTAAGCGAAGATGTTATAGGTTCCATTCAATCTACAGCCAATGAATTAAATGTAGATGCAGTTCTACTTGGGGCGAGTAATTCCCTTTACTCAAAGGATTTATTTGGAGGGCGAGTAGGTGAAGTAATGCAAGGTTTCCATCGTCCTGTCTATATTCTTGCCGATAAAAATTTATCCTTTCCGTATGAGCCAGTGCTTATTACTTGCAATGATGCTCCGTATCAATTTTTAGAAGGGAATGAAGCTTTGAGTGGTCTTTCTTTAGAATCCATTCCTCTTTTGGCTAACCAAGTGAAACCACAACAACAAAGTTTTTGGAATTTAAAAGGAGACTTTGATTTAGACAAAAGATGGCTTGAATCTTTTAACTTAATTGTTACGGATTACAAGACTTATTCGCTACACAATGAATTTTTTATCGAAGAATCAGAAAAGTCTTGTTTGGTTTATTGTAATTAGGATTAAAAAATTTTAATAGAATGATAATATCAGGTTGGTAGACTTCCGTTTCCGAAAAATATACGTCCAGGGGAGTTATAAATAATTCAGCGATGTTATGCTTGGGAAAAAAATTGTTAATGATTGTGGATAATTTAGTTATAACTCGTTAGTGGTATAAAGATGGTGATGTCATTTCGATAATTTCTCCCGCTATTAATTGGAACTTTCCGCCTTCGGGGGTTTTAAGATAGTCAGAGTATGTCGCCTGTTTTTTTTCAGAGCCAAAGTCAAATACGATCATAAGAATACTTTTACCAATTTGTTTTTGTAGAGTCAAGAATTAAATACTAGCTAGAGCGGCATTTCGACACATTCGGCAGGCTCAGTGCATCGCTTCGCTCAATGACCGTTCTTATTTACTAATCCTATTTTTAATCACTGTTCTTTTGTTTTGAATTCCTAAGTCGATGGACTTTGTGAATTCAGTAAAAGTTTTAGATTTTAAATTTAATTTTTCGGATAGCTTTTTATAAAGTGGATTTTCTAATTCAGAAGATTCTAATTTTATTTCTAAATTGGTTTCATTGTAGAGCCTAAGTAGCACAACGTTTTTATCCTCATCAATTAGAGTTATCGCACCTCCCACTTGTTTTTGTGGTTCTACTGTATCTATTACCCAACCTCCTGTATTCATAATCCCAATTTCTTTGGGATAACCACTTTCTTCAAATCCAACTTCTTTTTTACAAAATGGTTTATGAGTATGTCCAAATATAAAATTCATTTCCTTTGGCAAAGTATTGTTATTCTCACTTAGGAATTGGAGTTTGAGAGGACCATTAATATAGGCAAACAAACCCTGTCTTGCATCTTTGCCGAGGATATCATCTGTTAGTCCACGTTCGTTTATAGCAATCTGGCTGACTACTTTAGTTAGTATATAACCAACAATTGGTTTTAACATATTTTGAAGAGAGCCAGGAAAATCGCCTCTGTTCATTAGGTATGTAACAAGGTTATTTGCAAGATCATTCAGTGCCTTTTCATCTTGTAGCATATCATACATGAGTCCGATATTTGTTCCTACTTCTCCTGATCTTCCTAGCACAGACCAGAAAAAATCAATCCAGGCAAAATTTTCTCTTTCAATCTGGTCGATTGTTTCTGGAAAGGATTTTGAATTCAGCAGGATCGATTGTAAATTACTCATTAAATAGTAAATACTTTCAATGAAGTGACCGTGGGTAATCACTATATACTTTTCCTTTTCTCTATTTACAAGAGTAAGATTGGGGTAAACGGTCATTGCCCTCCCTTCACTCAAATTTTTATGACGCTGTATTAGTGTTGTGATAAATCTTGATTTTAAAGGATTGGGTTTAATCATTTTAGTATGATGCCAAGGAAGTTCTATAAACTCTCCTGGAGCACGTTTTATCATGTATTCTAAGTATTGTCTTTCGCGTGCCGTCTCCCAGAGATGGTGGTCGTGGTTTCCGGGAATGTAAATCATTTTATCCGAAAAAATTTCTTTTCTCTTTTTTGTGTAAGCCAAACTCAAAAAAGAATCAAACGTCATCACAGCTTCATTTGTATTTGCTAAGGCTAATTCGAATATGTCTCCATTTAAAATGAACTTTGCTTTTCTTTTTTTATTCACTGAGCCAATAATTTCTTCTAGGACATTGAGTAGTTGAACTAAGACTTCAGAATTTTTTCCAACGTCGAGTTTTCCTTCCTGTGAAGTGTAGGTTAAAAGGCTATTATACGAACCAAAATGTAAATCGGATAAACAGATAAATTGAATATCAGGCATAACATGATTATTTTCTAAGGCATAATGCCTATGCAAGAGATTTTTCAATATATCTTAGAAACAAATCTAATTTTACTATATTATCATTGATAAAAAGAAATCTGAATACAAGACTGTGATAATTCAATCAGTTGATTTTATTTTTAACTCAGCAATCTAATGGCTAAACTATGGAAGAACTAATAAAAAAAGAAGTCCGCAGATTAAATCTGCATGTAGAGCTAATCAGTTATCTAGGCGCTGTTCCTTTGGGTTCATTTTTTATGATACTAGCACAAAAAATGTATTATGAAAGGTTTTATTATTTTGCATTCTCGGTTTTGGTAGCCGTAATTGCGACAATCTTCCTAGTTCCTTTTCTGCGAGCAAAACTTTTTTATTTTTTATTCCAGCCTATTCTTTTAAGTAACTCACCTTCTCAAGCGAGCACTGCAAAAGAAAAGTTATTACGATTTCCTCTTTATTGCGGATTACTTGTACAATGCCAGTGGATATTTGGCGTTACTCTCAGTATCTTTGTTTATTATTCATACGTTCCAGTGAGCTTATTCGGGCTAACAACGTATTTCCTCTTAATTGTTTTTCTATTTCCAGTGAACTATATGATTCATTCAACGATAGCCGATAGCTTCCTCTCTAAAATTTTAGCCTTGCCCGAAATTCGGGATATTCCTGTAAATAAAGAAAATATTAAAACTATTAGTATTTTCCAGAGAGTGGGTTTAATGAGTTTTTCTAGTCTATTTTTACCGGTGAGCATTTTAATCTCGCTTTATTTTTTTGGGAGCCTTTCCGATCCCAATGATCCTTTTCGAAACTTGTTAGTTTCCCTAATTGGAATTCAGTCTATTTCAGTAAGTTATATCTGCTCTTCTCAACTTGCAAAAATTTTAAATAAAAATATTGAGAACGTTAAACAAGCGTTAAACGAAATTAAGAATGGAAATCTAACCTACCGTATGCCGTTAATCGATGCTGAAGAACTAGGATTTGTAATGGCAATGGATTTTAATGAGTTAAGGGACAGAATTTTAGGAGTCGTAACAAATCTTAAAAATACATCAGATAAATTGAATTCTCTTTCTTTAGCTTTAGAAAAAAAATCTTCTGATATCGCAAAGGAAGCAGAAACTCAATTTAGTTTTGCAGAAGAATTGTCTGCGTGTATGGAAGAATTCCAGTCTATAATCACACAAACAGAGGAAAAAACAGGACTACAAAAAGAACTCACTGAAAATTGCGCGGCATCTTTACTGGACTTAGACCAAGAAATGCAAATTACCCTTATTAAAGCAGAGCAGTCGTCTGCGCTTTCAAAAAATACGCACAAGTTTGCAGAAATAGGGGCGGGGTTAGGTCTTAGTGCGGAATCGGCTATGGCTGAAATTCAAGAGGAATCTAAGGCTATTATTGATTATGCGGAATTGATATCAGAAATTTCTGACCAAGTGGGTTTACTCTCATTAAATGCTTCTATTGAATCCGCACGTGCAGGAGAATCAGGGAAAGGTTTTCAAGTAGTGGCTCGAGAAATTTCGAAACTAGGAGAAAGCACAAACGCAAACTCAGAATTAATCTCTAAAAAAATAAAACAGCTCAGTAAAAAAATAAAACATGGTTACGAAAAAATTCAAGAAGTTTCTTCAAGGTTTAAAGAAATTCAAAATGAATCTTCCAAAGCTGACCAATCTATGGAGTTAATTGCTGTAAACCTAGGGAGGCAGTTCGAAATTCATCAGGAGGTTAAAGAAACTATTTTGAAATTAAAAGATCAAGCAATTGCGATTCGAAATTCGTCTCACGAACAAAAACAAACCATAGAAGAATCGAATTCAGGTCTCGAAAAACTAACTAGTGGTTCAGAGTTACTTACTGAATCTGCACACAATCTTCAAAACGTGTCCATGGAATTGAAGCAAGATGCAATGCGTCTTCTAAAACAAATTGAATTTTTTAGGATTTAAGTTGCATCTTCATTCCATACTTTGGTCTTAGCGTAATCAAAGGTTCTTTCTCTACTTTGTGCCCACTTGCGACTAATGGCTCGTAGACCCTAAGAATCGAAGCAAGTATCATCATGGCTTCCGTAAAAGCAAAATTATTTCCAATACAAACTCTAGGTCCGCCACCAAAGGGAATATAAGCGAAGTTATGGCGTTTCGATTCGTTTTCAGGTAAAAATCGATCTGGGTCAAATTTTTCGGGATTATCCCAGTGTTTCGGATTTCGATGAATCGCGTAAGTGCAAACAGATACCAGAGAACGAGCTGGAATTTTTACTCCTGCAATCGTGTCTTCCCCTATTGCACTTCGTTCAATGATCCAAGCGGGCGGATAAAGGCGCATAGACTCTTGTAAGACTCTTGCGGTTAACGGTAACTTCTCTAAATCAGAGATAGAAATATTTACTGTCTGTGGAATATTTTTCCGAACTTCTTCTATCACTTGTTTTCGTATTTCAGGATGTTCAGATAAAAGATAAAAAGTCCAAGTAAGTGCGTTAGAAGTTGTCTCATGCCCTGCTAGTAAAAAGGTAATTACTTCATCTCGAATTTGTTTGGGAGAAAGTCCTTCTCCCGTTTCTTCATCTCGTGCATAAATCAAAGTATCCAGTAAGTCTTTCACACGTTCACCGGAATTAATTCGATTTGAAATAATTTTATTTACTACTTCATCCATATTACGAATTGCTTTTTTTAAGCGGAGGTTATTTGGTGTAGGAAGAAAATAGGGAATTCGTATGGTGGACTGGATACGTTTTGTTATCCCTGCAAGGGCAACCTCTAGAGACTCATCTACAATTTTTGCATCTTCGTCTAATTTGGCACTAAATAGAGCGCGACCAACGATTCGAAACGTTAGTCGCATCATCTCCTTGGACATATCAATTTCCGATTTCCCCTTCCACGCGCCGACTATGACTTCTGATTCTTCAAAGAAGATGGAACTAAAACCTTCTACAGAACTTTTTTTAAATGCAGACTGTGCTAACCTGCGATTTTTTTTCCACTCTTGACCCTCACTAGTCAGAAGTCCCTTACCGATCATACGTTCTAGTTCTTTATAAAAAATACTTTTAGTATAATTTCCATTATTTTCCTGCAACACATAACGAATTAAAACTGGATCTCGAAGCAAATAGATATTTAACCCTAAAAGATTAAAGTGAACAAAATCTCCATTTTCCTCAAATAAAGACATGAAAAATCCTATCGTATCTGTCTTTAACATTTTACTTTTTTGAAATGCCTTCCAGCCTGTAACACTTGGTATTTGGGTCATAATTAATTCAAATCCTTAACCAATCGAAATCCTGCTCTTCTATCTTCGGCTAAGTTGGGATTACCGCCGTAGGATCGAAAATACACAGAGGCAGATTTTTTATCGTCATAAAAAGAACCACCGCGGATTACTTTGTATTGTTTTCCAAAGGCTGGATTTTTTAAAAAATGTCCTTCGTAAGCAGAATACCAAGAGCTTGTCCATTCGGCGGCGTTGCCACACATTCCAATTACTCCATAAGGACTTGCTCCTTTAGTTGCTAGTTCGTAGACGGAAACAGTGTCGCCAATTTTACTTTCTTTTGTATTGCAGAGGAGGGAATCAAATTTATTTCCGAACGGATATTTAATAGTATGCAATTCAATTGTATAACTTTCATCTCTTTTTAATGTGCGTGTAAGTCCCTGACCACGAGCTGCTTTTTCCCATTCGAGTTCTGTAGGTAATCTTTTGCCAGACCATGACGCATAACGTTCTACTTCACGGTAGGAAAGAGAGGTTACAGGATGATCTTCTTTTCCGAGCGGATACTTACCATTAATCCAATAGAGTGGTGGTTTTGCATTTGAATCTCGCAGATAACGTTCGTATTCCGCATTTGTAACTTCGTATTTATCCATGTAAAAAGATGCTATCTCGGTTAAATTACCGTCATCCGGTGATTGAAAGGCTGGATTATAATTATCAAGCTCTCCGTCTGAGCCTTGCCCGTAAATAAAAACACCAGCAGGAATCAATACCATTTCCTTTTTGTCGATTGGATGAATATAGGTTTTTGCCGGCGAAGTAATATTATCCTTAAAAAAAGCAGACGGGTCTAGATAACTTTCTTCGTATCTTGCCATAGAAATCGTAAAGTCATTGGAAATAAAACTATAATGTGATTTTTTAGAGAGATCGAATTTTCCGTTGATCATAACTTGGAAGTCAGTTCGTTTATTTTTTTCGATTTGTTTTTCCAGTTCTACATGATCTACGACAAAATACCCGATTTTTTTATTGGTAATTTTTTGCCTGAGTTCAAAACGCTTTTTCTTTAAAATATTCGCTTTGATTTCTTCGAAGTTCGCCCCGACCCATTCTGGATTGTGAGAGATCAATGCGCGCACAGCACCTTTATCTTTATAAATACCAGAAATTTCACCTTCCCATAAAACAATTCGATTCATATCCGATTTGTCTTTTTTATTCGATGATTCTGCGTAATAAAACTCTATCTGTAAAAAAAGTAAAAGTAAACTTAGTAGTATTTTTCTATTCATATATAAACCCAATCGTGGTATTTGGTAGATGTATTGCACCTAATCTTATTTTCGGACAAAAAAAATCCCGCGCCCATAAATAATATGAAACTGATTGCCACTGATTACGCCGATGAATGCTGTCAGTTTAAGGATTTTCTCACCACGAATGGATTCCATAATCTTTAATCTTTTATCCGTGTCCATCGGTGTTCATCGGTGGTAATCTTTAAATGTTTTTCTTAATTGTAGAGCATTGGACACCGATAAAAGATGCGAATTTCTAATTGATTATATTTCGCTACCCTAAATAATAACAATACATGATTGATTTCCAATACAAAACATTGGATGATGAAATTTTAGTAACTCTCAAGACAGACGTTACAGAAATTGGGACTTTTCATCGAATGGCATCGATCATCTATTTACTTGGCTGGGATATAATCTCTGGGGAAATTCTAACCGTAAACCAAGGTGGTATTGACTATGCCATCGACACCCTTCGATTAAAATCAGAAACCAACCAGATGTCCAAAAAAGCAGTAGAAATTGGACTAATGATGGATACGATTTTTTCCAAACGACAAGGTCTTGAAGAACTTTTCCAAACACACGAATACAAACCACCGTTTATCAAAAATTTCTTTCGAGAGAGAGCAGAATTAATTTTCCAAGATGAGCCAACAAAAAACCAAACTTGTTTTTATATAGAAGCAGATTCTGGTCGAGGTTTACTCTATCATGTTACAAAAGTTCTCTTGGAAAACCGGATTAATATTATTTCGGGAATGATTGACACAGATAAAATCACACAAAGAGCCAAAGATACATTTTACCTTGTCGATCACGAAGGTAAAATGTTTGGCGAAACCCAAAAAGCGGAAGAAATTCGAACACAGATTCTAAAACCTCTTTTTAACCAGTGATTACTTAACTAAGTAAGACTGAATCAAGTTTACAATGTCCATATAGCCAGATTTTTTTGCTAGGTCTAATGCAGTGTATCCGTCTTCGTCTTCGATCTGGAGCTTTGCTCCTTTTTCTAATAATATCGAAGCTGCCCCTGTTCTACCATGGTTAGCCGCACAATGGAGTGGAGTATGACCAAATGTATTTCGAATATTTAGAACTGCGCCCTTCTCGATAAGAAGTTTTGTTAAATTCGTATTCCCTTTATGGGCAGCGTAATGTAGAGGCGTATAATCAAAATTACTCAGAGCATTTACCTTTGCTCCATTTTCTAAGAGTAACTCTGCAATTTCCACCTCACTATGATTAGCCGCATAGTGAAGCGGAGTATACCACTGGTTACTGACCGCATTCACATCTGCTCCTTGTTCTAGTAATTTTTTTGCCAGTGTGAAATTACCTTGGTTTGCCGCAATATGAAGCAATGTCTGACCATCTAGATTTTTAGAATGGGGATTTACAATAACGTCTTTTTCTTCTGCCTCTTCGGATGTTTCTTTATTTAATAATGCTCTATTCATTTTACCTTCCTCTCAATTTGTACTATGTCTCTTGTTTTGTGCTTTTTATTTTTTTAAATCAGAAAAGTTTCTATTTTCCCCAATTTCTAATTTCATTTTGGAACAACAAATTCAGAAATGTCAAAACAAATTTGTTTTTTATTTAGTAATAAATTCATGACATTTGTCATTCGTGAAAAAGCTTTTTGTAAATTAAGGAACACTGAGAGTATTAGAAATTGCTAATAAATTAATAAATACAGTAGCCTGCGCGTCATGCTTACCATTATGTTTCGACCTTTAGGAAGAAATGATAATGTATGGTGCGTTAATAATATTTACTCATTGAGATTCTTCGCCAATTAGAAAAACTGGTAGTTGATTTATGAACGAACTAATTGAAATTTTGATTCAAAATTTGGGGAAACTAGATAATTGGATCTTAGAAAATAAAATAGATGCTTATCGTATTTATGACCGGGAACTAACAAAATTTCCCTCGGCGATTGATATTTATTTAAAAAAAGCGCATATCCAAATCTACGAAAGTGAATCTATAGAAAATGAAGATTTATTAATCTCTGAAATCGAGTTTGCGTTGGAAAAAGTTTTATCTATTCCGAAAAAAGATCAATATATAAAATCACGCCGTCGTCAAAAAGAAGGAGCACAATACGAAAAAGTCGCGTCTGCAAAAGAGAGATTTATCATCCGAGAAAATGACGCAAAATTCTATGTTAACCTCAAAGACTATTTAGACACCGGAATTTTTTTAGACCACAGAAAGACTCGTAACTTAGTCAAAAACGAATTTGCTAAGAAGAAAGAAAGAATGCTAAATTTATTTTCCTATACTTCTTCTTTTAGTGTGGTTGCTGCAAAGGCTGGAGTGCGTTATACGACATCTGTCGACATGTCCAATACTTATTGTGATTGGTCACGTGACAACTTTGAATTAAACGGTCTTGAAAAATTCAATCATATCGCAATTCGTGAAAATGTACAATTCTTTTTGGAGAATATGAAACAAAGCTGGAGGTTTGATTTAATTGTAATTGATCCGCCTACTTTTTCTCGCTCTAAAAAAATGCCTGTTCCCTTCGACGTGCAGAAAGATCATCCTTTTTTAATCAATCACTGCCTAGATCATTTAAATCAGGATGGAATTATTCTATTTTCCAATAATTTTCAAAAATTCAAACTAAACGCAGATGCGCTTAATACTAGTAACGTGCGAGATATTACAAAAGAAACGATTCCAGAAGACTTTCGAAATGATAAAATCCATAAATGTTATTTGATCGGACATTAAATATTCTAATTCCCACAAGCGGCAAGTTTCATTTTTCCGCTTGTGCTTGTATCAAAAGACTTACAATTTCCGAAAAATGAAATTTTTTCGCTAAGTCAAGTGCGGTAAACCCGTCCCCATCTTCTAAGTATAATTTAACTTTTTTTTCTATCAAAAATTTAACTACCCCAATTCGCCCATGACTTGCGGCACAATATTGGTATCTACTCCCACAATCTTTACAATCGAATTCCGATTTTTCATGATTAGCTGCCAAATGTAAAGGAGTTTGACCAAAGATATTTTGAATATTTAAGGGAGCTCCTTTCTCGATAAGAAGTTTTGCAATATTAATACGACCTTGGTTTGCTGCATAGTGAAGCGGTGAATAATCAAAATTAGTCAAAGCATTTACCTTCGCTCCACTTTCTAATAATAATTTTGTAATTTCAAACCAACCAAAATTTACAGCATAGTGCAGTGGAGTTTGCCATGAATTGGTCACTGCTTTTACATCTGCCCCTTCCTCAATTAGAAACTTTATCCGCTCAAAATTCCCTTGTATAGTTGCAATATGAAGTAAAGTTTCTCCTTCTTGGTTTTTAATACGAGAACTTTCAGAAAACTTTTGTTCCACGAATTCCTTTTTTGTTTCTGTGTCGAATGTTGTATTTTTCATTCCAATATCCTCCCAATCCACAAGTCTTACCCTATTCTATATCCACTAACGCACTCAAGTCAAATAAGATTAACCGACCAACCCTGTATAAATTATGACATTTATCATTCATTTGTAATTCTATTTGATCTTGAAATATTTTTAAAAAAGAATTCTAATCTTTCCTCGTAATTGATTTTTATTAATTCATTAGCTTTTTCTAATATTCCTAATTTCAACGAAATTTTCATAAATTTCTACCTTTGCGTAACATCAGTTACTAATCAAACAGTTTTATTTATAGATGTAATTTCAAGAGAATACAAAAATTAAATTCTATTAATAATATCTGCTACATCTTTAGGTTTTTCCAAATGTATTGCATGTCGAGTATGTTCAAGTAAAAAAAGTTTGCTGCCACGAATATAGGACTTCAGAGTCTTCATTGCCTCAGGTGTAGTGATTAAGTCTTGTTTGCCGGAAATAATCCAAGTTGGAATTTTTATTTTATGTGCTTCTTGTCCAAAAAAAATTTCTGTTTCGCGCTCGATGGTGTTTTCGGCAAGAAATTTGTATTCACGACTATTCCAAACATGAACTAACGTTTTACGAATAAGCTTAGAAGGCATAGGAGTTTCTTTGTAATAGAGATGCTGTAAAAGTCTTCCTACTTCCTCATGGTCAGCGGGAAATAATACAGCACGCATTTTATCTCGTTCGGGATGCGGAATTCCGCCAGAAGAAAGTAATACCAACTTTTGAATTTGCTTCGACTTCCCATCTTGAATAGCTATATGTTGAGAAATTAGTCCGCCCATAGAATGTCCGCATAATACGATATTATCCAAGCAAAGCTTTTGAAATACTTTATAGATCATATCAGAAAAAATATCCACTTGGTAAAGATACTGAATTGGAGGAAGTTTACTTTTCCCAAAACCAGGAATATCAATTATATAAAGTTTAAATTTTTTATCCAAGTAAGGAACTATTTTACGAAATCCGAAAGCGGAATCTAATAGTCCGTGAATTAAAACGAGCGGCTTACCCTCATTTGGCGATTCAAAATAACAAATCTTTTGTCCACCAATGTCCGCGTAGGACTCATTTAACCCCAGCTCTTTTGTTAATACCCTGTATCGAGTATAAGAGAAATAAGTATAAAGTAATTTGTATAGAATATGATCAATTTTCATAATACATATAAATACCAGAAGCAATTACACAAAAGGATTTTTTAAAATTTGGAATTGGCATACCCAAACGTAATTTTTTGAATAAGAAAAGTGTAAATATTTTTGGCGTTCAGTATAGAATTTGAAATCCTAACTTTCAGTCAAGGCAGCAAAATAATATTTTTTCTAAAAACCTATTTTTTTATCCAAAATGGCGCACCAAAAAAACTTTTTAGATCTATTATTAATATGAGAGTATTTACAAATAATAATCAAACAAATTACTGCAAAAATTTAAATGAACCCTGCTCTACTTCTAGATTTCTTATCCCCGAAATTCACATGGAGCTTTTAGAAGAGAAACTTACGAAACATGATAATAGTCTAACCAACTATCTTTCTTATTTATTGAATCGTTACCGCTTTTTTGTAAAAAATGGACTTATCCCCAAACATGAGTATCTAAAAACTAGTTATCAAGAGAAAGACTTGAATTTAAAAAAAGTTGATTTTGTACCCAAAGCCGAAGATTGGGCTGAATTGAAGTGTCTTCGTTCTTTTTTCAATAGAAGTATGACTTCAATCTTTGTCTTTTTGCTGTTGCTAGATGCACTCGATTTACACCTGAACTTACCAAAAAACTTAGCCGACTTTGTAGTTCCGAAGATTTCGCATTTTCGACAAGAAGTAAGGATTCAATTTTCGCGGAAAAAGTTCCTCTATAGTAAGATTTTTCGAATGACTCGAGATAAAGCAGGATAAAAAAACTATTTTTTCCCTTTTACCAAATACATATCAATTTCACCTTTATTTTTTGCGGAAATTTTTCCACGATATTCACAAACAAAAATATCTTTCACGAGTTCGTAAGTGGAAGCCGAAATATTAATCTCACCAACAATCCCGGAAGACTCCATCCGGCTTGCAGTATTAACAGTATCACCCCAAATATCATAAGCAATTTTTTCGCGACCGATCACACCTGCTACCACACTTCCTGTATGAATTCCCATACGAAGTTCGAAAAAAGGTTTTCCTTCTAGTTGTCGTTTCGTTTTCAAAAACTGCATATACTTTTGAAACTCAATAGCGCATAATACAGTATCAACCGCATTTGATTCGTTAGCTACTGGAATTCCACCGGCAGCCATATAGGCGTCTCCGATTGTTTTTACTTTTTCGACTCCGTGTTTTTTTACAATCGAGTCAAATACGGAAAAAATATCATCCAATTCAGTCAGTAGCTCTTGTGGTTTCATTTTCTCTGCTATTTTTGTAAATCCAGCCATATCAGTAAAAAGAACCGATACACTTGTATATTGAGTAGGAACAACGATATCATTTCGCTTGAGTTCAATCGCAATTTTTTCTGGGAGGATATTCAATAGTAACTTCTCCGACTTTTTTCTTTCTAAGTCTAAATTTCTGGAGAGAATAAAAATTAGAATCCCAGTGAGAATTTGAACAAATGCATAATTAGAGGAAGCATCCAAATACCTATCTTGATTGGTTTCAAACATTGTTACAAATTGAGGGTAATAATATTCTACCCCAAAAAGAACAATAGTTAAAATTGCATAAAATCCATATACGAAGATAATATTATTATTCCGCATCAGTATCGTTGCAATCACGAGTGCGGGAATTAGATAGTAATGAGAACCTCCGTGTGAGCCACCATTCGTAAACCAATTCACTGACAAAAAGATAACAATCGTTAGATTCAAAGGCCAGTAAAGGATATAATAAATGCTCTTCACACGGGAAAGGTAATATAAGATTAGAAATACAATCCCCGTCCCAAAGTTTAAAAGAAAAAGAAATAGAAAATTCGGTAGATAAAAGGTACCAAAGGAACCTAAAATATTCAAAATCCCGTTTACAAGTGTAATTGAATTAAACAGCCGATGCTCTAAAGAATTTTTTTTAAAATCCCCAATTAGTAAAACGACTAAAGAAACTAATTTTTGTTTCATAACGCCGCAATTTCTCGCATAAATAGAAAACTACAAGCTTTTTTTACAACTTTGAAAATTCTAAAGAGATTTTTTTGTAACTTTCAAAGTTTTTTTAGCAAATATAACTAGATTAAAATCCATGGATTCATTATGAAAAAAATAATTCTTGTTCTGCGTTTCATTGTTGCCTTAATTCTTTTGCAGACCCTTTACTTTAAGTTTACCGCTAGTCCCGAAAGTGTATTTATTTTTTCTACTTTGGGAATGGAACCTTATGGTAGAATCTTATCTGGAATAGGAGAACTGATTGCTTCGATTTTGCTTCTAATTCCATCAACAGTAATCTTTGGGGCGATACTTTCCATTGGAATTATTTCTGGTGCAATCCTAAGTCACCTAACGTTACTTGGCATCGTAGTAATGGATGATGGCGGTTTGTTATTTATTTTAGCTTTGATCGTATTTTTTTTCTCGATTATCATTTTGATTTTAAAAAAAGAAGAAGTCAGACAATTACTGAATCAATACATCTTTAAAAAAGGAGTTAAATAATCTATGTCCAAAAAAGTAGTTTCATTTTTATTCAGCACTTTGGGTCTATGTCTAATATTCGGTATATACTGCACAAAGACCATCGAAGGTGAGCCTAAAACCAAACATAAATTCGAAGTTTCTAAAACAGACGAGGAGTGGAAAAAAATTCTAAGTCCTGAGGCTTACAAGGTATTACGCGAGAAGGGAACTGAGAGACCCTTTACGAATGAGTTTTCTCATAAAGACAAAGGTCATTTTATTTGCGCAGCTTGCGGCAATCAGCTATTTGCCTCCGATACAAAATTTGATTCTGGAACTGGCTGGCCTAGTTTTTACCAGCCAATCGACAAACAAAAGGTAGGCGAAGAAACAGATCGAAGTTGGGGAATGACTCGAACAGAAGTTTTCTGTAACCGATGTGGCGGACACCTAGGGCATGTATTCAATGATGGTCCGGCTCCCACAGGTCTTCGGTATTGTATCAATGGAATTTCTTTGAAATTTGTTAAGAGTGATTCGAAATGAAAAATATTATTTTAATTCTGTTTTTATTTACTACAGGAATTTATTCAGAAGAAAAGAAGATAATTTCGATTACCCAAACTCCCTGCCAATTCTTAGAGTTAGAAGGAAAAGATTTCAATTTTCAATCCAAAGAAGAATCAGACTGTTCTAAAATTAATTCTTCTACTCTTTCTGAAAGAAAAAAAGGATTTCACATTTTAAAACTAAAAGCGGGTGAATATACTTTCCGCGTTACTAATAAAGGCATACCTTATGAGGTTGGATTTTGGATTCGAGGAACTAGCTTTGGAAGATTCTTATTGCCATCAAGTAGCGGGGGCGGGTTGTATTTAGGGAATACGAAAGATTATGCGATCAATCTAAAACCAGGTAACTACAAGTTAAGTTGTCCCCTAAATTCCACTCCAGACTATGACCTGATCGTTGAGTAAAATCTTATGCAAACTAATATCCAAAACTTCACCAACCTAATAAATCAACTTGTGGCTCACCTGAACCAAATTCAAGACTTAGAATATTCAAAAAAATTGTCTGCGCTAGGAAATTCCTCTATTGGTGAACATGTCCGACATATTTACAATTTTCCTGAATGCCTTCTAAGAGGAATACAAACAGGTGTGGTAAACTATGATAAACGAACAAGAAACACTAAAATAGAGACTAACAAAGATTATGCGGTAAAATGCCTTTTAGAGCAAACCGATTATATAATAAATTTAAACCACTACGCTAACAAACCTCTTGTATTAGAAGTTGGGGTAAATGGGAATTCTTCAAGCATAAATACCAATCTCACAAGAGAACTGCATTATATAGTCGAGCATACAATCCATCATAACGCAATTTTAAGGATAGGGATAAATTTTCATTTTCCTGACTTGAAAATCGAGAATTCTTTCGGTTTCGCCTACTCCACTTTAGAATATAAAAATCTAACTGGGCAAACTTAAAATGATTTTGTTACTTTCTCCCAAACTATACTTCCAATATTATAGTAAAAATAGTATGGTAGAAAAACACGATCCACTTTCTAGGTTAATGGCAGAAGCACAGTCTGGTCGATCTGACTCCTACCGTATACTTTTGAATCAAATCAGTATTACCCTCTCTAAATTTTTAGCTAACCGAATCGGATCTTTTGATGATAGAGAAGATGTTTTACAGGAAATTTTACTTGCCATTCATAATTCAAGACATACCTATTTACCCTCTAAACCATTTTACCCTTGGATGTATGCGATCGCAAAAAATATTCTAATAAAGTATTATAAAAAAATTCATAAACAGAATTCAAAGA
>JAGOHK010000005.1 GCA_017996175.1 Leptospiraceae bacterium | reverse complement strand
AAATGAGAGTAACCCCTGGTGTACTATAACGAAGTCTCGCAATATTTTTGTCAACTTTGTGTCCAGGTAATTGTCCGCCTTCTCCTGGTTTTGCTCCTTGTGCCATTTTGATTTGGATGTCATCTGCGTTTACGAGGTAATTCGTTGTTACCCCAAAACGAGCAGAGGCGACTTGTTTGATAGCAGAGCGCATACTGTCGCCGTTCGGAAGAGTTTTAAATCTTTCTTCGTCTTCTCCCCCTTCGCCCGTATTTGACTTTGCTCCGATTCGATTCATCGCGATGGCAAGTGTACTATGAGCTTCATGGGAGATAGAACCAAAGCTCATCGCACCTGTTTGAAATCTTCGCACGATTTCCGAAACAGACTCCACTTCTTCTATCGGAATTGGATTACATTTTTTTTCGTCGATTTGAAATAGGCTTCTAAGTGTAATTGATTTTCCTTGCTGGTCGTCAATTAATTTGGAAAACTCTTTAAATACTTTGTAATCTCCATTGATTGTTGCTTGCTGCAGCTTATGAATAGTAAGCGCATTGTAGATATGTGGATCACCAGTTTTTCTATAATAATGATTTCCACCAGGATCAAGTGTTCCTGAAAAGAAAGTTGGGTCATAAGCATCTTTATGACGACGAACTGTTTCTTCTTCTAACATCTCAAGGCTTAGTCCACCAATTCGAGTTGCGGTTCCTGTGAAGTATGTGCTGATTAGTTCTAAATCAAGTCCGATTGCTTCAAAAATCTGTGCCCCACAATAAGATTGAAGTGTAGAAATTCCCATTTTGCTAAATACTTTAAATAACCCTTTTCCAATTGCTTTGATAAAGTTTTTCTGAGCTGTTTTGTAATCTGGAATTTCGCTAAAGAGTCCATCTCGAATCGAATCATTGATTGCGTCAAATGCGAGGTAAGGATTAACGGCATTAGCCCCATATCCACAAAGAAGTGCAAAGTGAGCAACTTCTCTTGGCTCACCTGATTCTAGAATGAGTCCAGTTTTTGTTCTAAGCCCAGAGCGAATCAAGTAGTGGTGAATTCCTGATACTGCAAGCAAACTAGGAATAGCCGCTTTGTCTTTGGTTACCCCTCTATCAGAGAGGATAATCAGGTTAATCCCCTGTCTAACTGAGTCAGCTACCAGTTGACAAACTTTATCAAGAGAATGTCGCATATCGTGTTTTTTATTTGGATCAAATAGGATTTCAAAAGTCTTTGCTTTTAAAACACCTTGGTTGATTTGTTTGATTTTTTCTAATTCATCATTGGTTAAAACTGGATGTTCTAATTCTAATCTGTGACAATGTTCAGGAGTTTCTCCGAGTAAATTTCCTTCCGGTCCGATATAAGTCGTTAACTCCATGACTAACTCTTCACGAATTGGATCAATCGGAGGATTGGTTACTTGGGCAAAATTTTGTTTGAAATAGCGAAATAGTGGTTGTGGTTTGTCGGATAATACCGGTAAACTCACATCTTCCCCCATAGAGCCAGTTGCCTCTTCGCCGTTAGCCGCCATAGGTTTCATAACGGTTAGCAAATCTTCCGAAGTATAACCAAACGCTCGCATTCCTTCTATGATTGTATTGTGGTCTTCTTCCTTTTTCATTCCCTTTACATCAGGAAGTTGATTTAGACGAACCATGTTTTCTTCTACCCATTTACGGTATGGTTTTTGTGTGCTTATCTCTCGTTTGATTGCTTCATCGTCTAGGATTTGACCTTTTTCTAAGTCGACTAGAAACATTCTCCCAGGACGAAGTCTACCTTGTTTTAAAACCATATCTGGCTCGGTGTTTAGAACGCCGGCTTCAGATGCTAGAATTACAATATCGTCTTTCGTAATTTTATAACGTGCAGGACGAAGTCCATTTCTATCTAGAGTGGCTCCAATTACTTTTCCATCACAAAATGCGATAGCCGCCGGACCATCCCATGGCTCCATGAGTGTTGCGTGGTATTCGTAAAATGCTTTTCTGTCTGGATCCATGTCCGCGTTTTTTGACCAAGCTTCTGGGATCATCATCATTACCGCGTGAGGAAGACTTCTTCCACCCATACAGAGTAATTCTAAAACAGTGTCGAAAGTTGCGGTATCACTTTGCCCTTCCATGATAATTGGAAGCATTCGTTTGAGTTCGGGTCCGTAGTATGGCGACTCCATTACGATTTGTCTTGCTGCCATCCAGTTGATATTTCCCTGTAAGGTATTAATCTCACCGTTATGCGCAATGAGTCGATACGGGTGAGCTAAGTCCCAGGTAGGAAATGTATTTGTCGAAAAACGAGTATGGGTTAGGCAAAACGAGCTTTCCATTTCAGGAGAGCTGAGGTCGAGGTAAAATGGTTTTACTTGGTTTCCGAGAAGCATTCCTTTAAATACAATGGTGCGCGAAGAAAAACTTGGCACATAGTATTGGCTTCTGTCTAGTTTGTATTCGGTTCTAAAACGTCTGTCTATGATACGGCGAATTAGAAATAACTTCCTTTCAAAACCGTCTCCTGACTCTGTATTCTTGCCTTTTCCAACGAATACTTGGCGAAATACTGGAATGGTCTTACGAGCTACGGAGCCTACTACCTCGGGATTTACAGGAACATCTCTAAACCCAAGGCAAAATTCTCCTTCATCTATGATAACTTTTTCGATAATCGTTTCTACTGCTTCTCTAATCAGTGGATCTTGCGGAAGAAAAAGCATTCCAACCGCATATTCTCCTTCAGGCGGAAGAGTAAAAGGAAGAACTTTACGGAAAAACTTATCCGGCATAGAAATTTTAATCCCTGCACCATCACCGGTTTTAGGTTCAGCGCCTTCTGCCCCCCGATGTTCCAAGTTGCACATCAGGCGAATACCCTCGTCAATGATGCGCCTAGAACGTTTGCCTTTGATATGGGCAACAAAACCCACCCCGCAGGCATCCTTTTCATAAGCTGGATCGTAAAGACCCTGTGCTTTAGGTAGAGAGGAAGCGGAAAATTCTTCATTATTTTGCATAGTTCGTCCTTTTTACTTTTTTATTCAATAATTCCACGTAAGACCTAAGACTTACCCGAGCTTCTACATTTTAAAAAATATAGTTATTTCCATATCCCAAGAATGCCTCAAAAGATAAATTTGTTTTTTACTTCAATAACGAATAGACCATCTTTACTTCTTATTCCCAGGTTGCTAAAATTATTGCAAATATAGTACCATTAATATTAAATAAAGTAAATTTAACACAAAATAAGAATTTATATTTTTTTTCGCACCAAATGAATGTTTTTTGCGCTAGTAATAGTATGATAGTGTTTCAAAGCTCAAACGAATTTTCGATCAGCGCTGTAGATGAGAGTAAGCAAACTGTATCAACCCTCTTGATTCCTGAGAATATGATGCCGAGTTTCCTGTTCTTAGTGAAGAATCATGGTGCTGGTAATATTTCCGTTTATTTGCGTAACTTACTAGTCATGTATAGAATCATGACTCACTCTGGGATGATTCCATCTCCCGTTACTGTGAAAACAGAATACCAAGAAGAAGGTCTTAACCTTTGTCGTGTTGGATTTCGTCCGGATAACGCCGACTGGCTTGAACTTGGGCAACTGGCTCTAGCTTTCGGGAAATCTCGCTGTTGGTTGTTTGTCTATTTACTCAAGATGGATATAATGGGTTTGTGGTATCTTCTCGCTCAAGCTGACCTGATCTTCGCAGTTCCAACGTTCCCCAACCTTGAACTACAAAGTTTTTGGACTTTGCAGCGTAACAAACAAAACTTTGCACGAAAATATCACGTAAAAGTCTAGTAAACGGACTAAAGCCACAACTCCAACAAAACTTCCATACAAATCGGCAAAGCTCAAGGATAAAGCTACGCATACACCTGATACTGAACTTTTCTCAGCCTCGTATATTCTCCGAGAAAAAAATCATTACAACTTTTGTCTGAGTTTTTGGATTCCTTTTAGCATAATGTTCTGAATAGGAAGACGTTGGGAGTCGGATTTTAGCCGAAAGAGTAAAGTTTTCAAATTAGACTCAACTAAATCATAATCAGGAGCATCTTGGAAAGTTGTTAGAATATGGGGCCACGCGGATTTTAAGACAGCGATTACTTCGGGTGATTGATTCTTTAATTCTTTAATCGCAATATCTAAAACGGCTTTCGTAAAATCTAAATGTTTTACACGAGCTCTAAATTTTTCAATAGTCGTTCTCTGTAAGCTAGTCTTAGCAGAAACAGAAGCATAGTATTTTTCCCAATCTACAGGTTGCCCTGATTGCTCCTTTGCAAAATTAGCTCGTATGGAAACAAAGCATTTATCTAAGTCATTAGCATTTGCAATCCACTGGTTGTAGGCATTGGTATCATTCGATGTTTTATAAGTTTGAATTTTCTTCGTAATTTCTGAGTATTCTTTGAACGTAAATATATCAGCAGGATCAGGTTCTGGTGCCAACTCCGGTTCCGGCTCGTAAGCAATTTCCGGTTCCATTTCTTCAGGCTCAACTTCTTGTTCCTGTTCCAATTCGGGAACCACTTCCATTTCAGGCTCTGTAGGAGCTCCTACAGAATCTAAAAAATCTTCAATATCCGCTACGGGAGGTTCTTCTTCTGTAGGGATGAATTTTGTTTGTTCAAAGTCCATTCCTTCTATATCATCTAAAAGACCGGGTTCATTGGGCGATGTATCGGCTGGATTATAGCTTGGAGATTCCTCCATTTCAAAGTCCAATTCCTCCACATCATCTAACAGCCCCTTTTCTTTTACCGGCTCAGGTTCTGGTTCTGGAGCCGAGTTCTGATCAGGGATAAAATCTTCCTTAAGTTCTAATTTTTCTCCAGTGAGTGTATCTTCATGTTTTTCATAGATTTCGATTAGAATAGATTTCTCGGGAACATATTCAGGCTCTTTAGGTTTATTAGTAACTCTTGCGGCTAATTTTTCTTGTGCTTTTTGCTGTTCTTCCTTGATTGCTCCCAATAATCCAACAGGTTTAACCAATTCTCCAGTCGAAATATTTTCAATAACTAGTAACCCGTCTCTTAGCACAAAACGACAGTTAGGCGGAAAAATTTCTCCCAGTTTAAAAACTAGTTCCTCAGTAATATGAGCAAAATCCTTTTTAGAGCTGAGTTTCTCCATCTCTTGTTCTCTAAGTTTGTCTTGGACTTTGGTTAAAACTTCTATGAAACTTTCGTTCAGATGTTTCTTTAATTCTTCCACATCCATTTGCAAGAGAGAAGCAAAGTCTCCGATTTTCTCAAAAAAATGGTCGCTCTTTTTGATATTCGCAACCATGTAACCTTTGACTCTTTGGTAAATTTGATCTCTTTCTTTTTGGGAAATTGGTTTTTCTTGGATAAATTTATTGAATATTTGTAAATGTGCGTGATAATAAGACAAGAACTCACCATAGGGGGTAAATTCATATTCCCCTGTTTGACTTCTTTCTAAAACTCTCTTACTTGTATCAGACATAGCAAACCTACCAATATATTTATCGGATGCAATTGATAAAGCCAAAAAATAAATCCTTTAAATGCCAAGAATTCAATTTTTACCTATCTAAAATCCGAAAATAGATATATGATAGAGACACTGAATTTTGTCCAAGAAAAAAAGAATAAGAATTTAGAATGGATTCATTCTGAAAATATTTATTCTCATGATACTATTTTTTTTAACGAGATCCTTCAGAAAGAAGTATGGGATTTCACTGAAAACCAAGACTTGAGCCTTACAAGCCTTTCTTTTTTATTTATTCGCTCACTTTTGTCTCAAGAATTAAATGGCTTCAAAATTCAAGCGACGCAAGTCAGTCAATACTGCAAAGCAAAATTAGGGAAATCTGGTTACTCGCAATTTTTTAATGATTTTTTGGAAACAAATCCGATTCTTGGAATTCCAAATAAGAATGTTCTTCCAACTTTTGCTTCTTCCCTATTTCTAGAAGATAAATTTTTTCATATTACAACAGAAGAAAAAAAAGCAAGTATCATAACAGGTGGCGGAATTCTCAAAGAGAAAAAAACAAACGCTCATGAGTTAATAGAAAAACTTTTTACGGAATTTGATTTAAAAGATAAAACAGGACATTTTTTTCTCCGGACAAAACTGAATTCTTATTTGTATCTTTTAAATCCTGAAAATAAATCTAAGACTTTTTACATTCAACAAAAAAAATCCTTTCCTATTGACTTTCAATTTTACCATATTAAAACCAATACATGAAAATAGCAAAAAAAAACTTTTACAAATTCACTGAAGAATTATCTAAAATAAAAATTCTAGTTGTTGGGGACGCGGTTCTAGATGAATACCTCTTCGGAGAGGTTAATCGTATTTCCCCCGAAGCTCCGGTTCCTGTTGTCTTAGTAAAAGAAGATAGGATTACACTTGGTGGAGCAGGCAATGTAATAAAAAACTTAAGCTCTATTGGGGTTAAATCCCAGTTTTACGCTAAATGCGGAAAAGATTTAAAAGCAGAAAAATTAAAATCCCTTCTAAATGAAGAAGGGCTTGGAATTCACGATCTGCATTTAACAGAGTCAGACGAAATTCCAACAATCTTAAAAACAAGAGTTATAGCTTCCCATCAACAAATCTGTAGAATTGATAGAGAAAAGGTAATACAACTTACAGCGAAAGAACAAAAACATATTCTAGAAAGTTACACTAAATCACTAGATGAATGCAATGGAGTAATTTTATCCGATTATGATAAAGGGTATTTTAACGATAAATTAATTCTAGATTTAATCTCAATTGCAAAAAGGAAAAAAAAGTTTATCGCAGTAGACCCGCAAGTAAGACATTTCTTTTTATATAAAGGAATTTCCATAATGACACCGAATCATCATGAAGCAGGTGGTGCGTTAGGCAGAAAATTAATTACAGATGAGGAAGTTGCAAAAGCGGCAATTGAAATTTCTAAAAAATTAAACACTGAGTCAATGATGATTACCCGTGGCGAAAAGGGAATGACTCTTTACAGTTCCAAACTTAAAAAAATATTTCATATACCAACTGTTGCAAAGGAAGTTTATGATGTTACTGGTGCGGGGGATACAGTTATTAGCCTCTACACCGCCTTTAAAACAGCAGGAATGTCAGACTTAGAATCTACTTTAATTTCTAACGCAGGAGCAGGAGTTGTAGTTGAAAAATTAGGAGCTTCCACTGTTACACTTGATGAATTAGAAAAAGCATTACTCGAAAGGAAACTCTTAGAATGATATTGGAAAAAATTCAAAGTAAAATTATTCCTTTTTCTAATGTAGCCAACTTCAAAAAAGAAATTACAGGTAAACCGATAGTATTCACTAACGGTTGCTTTGATATACTACACCTTGGGCATCTTACTTATCTTTCGAGTGCCCGCGAACTTGGAAATTTTCTATGGATAGGGGTTAACTCTGATTTGTCTGTAAAAAGATTAAAGGGAGAAAATCGTCCGATTAACTCAGAAGAGGATCGCGCCCTTCTTCTTGCGTCTTTAGTTTTTGTAGATGCTGTAACTATATTTGCAGATGATACACCAGTTCAAATCCTAGAAATAATGAAGCCTGATATTCATGTAAAAGGCGGGGATTATATAGCAGAGGAAATGCCCGAATACAAGACAATCACCTCATACGGTGGTGTTGTTAAAATTCTTCCGTTTGTAAATGGTAAATCTAGCACAAATATTATAAATAAAATTAAAGGATAGTACCTCATGTTCAAAATAAACACAATTCTTATTTCAGTATTTTTAACTTTATCTATCAATGCCAAAGAAACAGGGGTCTGTTATACTTGGTCAGAGGGAGATTCTCAGGGGCTAATAGAGTGTAAGGCTAGCACTTTAGAAGAATGTTCAAAGGGTAATAAGGGTATTAATAAAAAAGAAACAGCATTTCAAAATTATACCGGCAAACTTTTCAGAAACGAAGACACGCAGAATATATACGAATTTAAAAAAGGGTCTGCAATTGAATGTGATAAAGAATTAATTAAGGCTTCCAGAGATTCGGAATTAACCATGTGCGACAATTGGGGTAAAGCAGTATACTCCACAGCACTCAAGGTAGGAGATAGAGCATTCATCTACGGAAAATCAGTTAATATAAGAGAAAGTGCAAATGCAAAGTCTAAAAAACTATTTTCTCCAGATGATAGAGCCGAATTAAAGATCTTAGAAAAATCAACCAAGGAGGATAATATTGATAAACTGTATTCTGCTTACTGGTTTAAAGTTTCTATCAATGGAAAGATCGGTTGGGTTTACGGGCAATTTATCCATCCTGACCCTATGAGTAAAACAAGTTTTATTGAATAACGTTTTAAAATTCTAAAGTCCAGCTAATCTGTATATACCGCCCGGGCTGTGGCATTAAAGAATTTCGAAATCCAAGTGCCCTATTGTAATAATTATCTCCACCATCTGCTCCTTCAATACCTGGATGATAAAAACTATGATTTAACAAGTTTAAAACTTTTAAAGTTAAAAATCCATATTGTTTAAAGTCTACAATAAAAGCAGTATTTAAAATGAAGTGCGGACTAATGGTTTTACCCTCATCTCTGATGGCATTTCGCAAATATACTGTCTTAGGTCCTGTGTAGATTCCGCGTAAATTCCAGTTAAATCTATCGCCTATCGGTAAATTAAACCCTACTTGAACTTTATGTCTTGCAATATCTCCTACGGTTCGATACCGTTCAGTCCGAGGGATTTGCTCAGAAATACTTGAATTTATAGATTCATATCGACCAAGTCCAGTTACTCCCTCTTTCCACTTGCCAGCAGAGTGGTCGTAGTATATACTGCTTTGGGATTCTGTGTAGGTATAAAATAGGTAAGTCTCTATAGGAGTAGATTCAGGGATGAAATTTTTAAACTTAGCGCGAATTTTATATTCCATTCCGTAGATTTTTCTTTTTCCTGCATTTTCTGCTTCTTCTTTAATTACATTTTCATAACGAGAATAATAAAGAGAAACCTCATGAAAGAACCGACCAGCTTGGTGCATAACTATAAATTCATGAGATCTTTCTTTTTCTGGTTTCATGTTTGGATTAGAAGCTCGACCATTCCAACCTCCAAAAAGTAATATTGGTGCAGGTTCATTAAATGCTTCCCCATAGAGGAGTTTTAAAGTAGTTCTATTCGATAGTTGGTAAATTCCTGTTACCCGCGGATTAATTGACTGCCCATACAATGAATTTTTATCAAACCTAACTCCTGGGGAAAATCGAAATTTGCCAATATCAAAAACACTAACAAAAAAAGCACCTGTATCAACTGTATTGATTCGATTTGATTCTGGCATTTGTTTTTTAGGATCTGGCGGTCTGAGGTAATATGGATCTGTACTATACCCTACTCCAAATCCATTGGGAAAATATCTACTATCATTGAGCTCAGGGTAAGTGCTAAATGCATCGTAGTATCCTGGAATATCATAATTCTTTGTTAGCCGTTTGCCCTCGTATTTGAGTCCACCTAAGAATTGTAGGTTAGAAGTAGCTCTATATTCAAAATTTTGATACGTTAAAACACTACTATTAAGTGAATTCCAATTTGTGTAACTAATATATGAATTTTTATCCCGCGGAGGCGAATCAGGATAAGCCTCTGCCCAATGCCCCCAAGTATCACTTTCTCGGTAGAGCATAAGGGAATACGTTTTAAATTTTTCACTCCACTGTTCGGTTTTTTCTACGTAAATTTGTTTGGAATTGACTTTCCAAAATGTATTGGTCTGTGTATGTTCACCCGGATATTGAACTCCATACCCTTCAAACCTATCCCAAAAGATTGTCCCTACCTTCCACCCCTTATAACCAACAGAGGCTAATCCACCGTAATCACGACTTGGATCGCGGTAAGTCCCTAGACTTTTTCCATCACTTCCCTTGTGAAATAATATAGGTCCCCATACATCTGTATTACCAATCCAATAATTACTATTAAATCCACCTCTCTTAGATAAATCAGGCTCATCACTTCTAAAAGCACGCCCAGAGGCAGAAGCATAAAAATCCCCGTTTCTTATATTTGCACTTCCGTCTATAGAATACGTGTTATTCTGCCCTACTTGAAAACTAACTTTTCCCTCCACTGGTTTATTCTGATCCTTGCCATCTTTGGTAATAATATTCACAACACCTTGGAACGCATTCGGACCATAAACCGCTGAAGCGGGACCATATACAATTTCTACTCGTTTGATATTGGTTAACGGGTATTGCCTTGAAAAATCAGCCGATTGCATATACAGATGATTATCCACAATTCCATTGATCATAAATAAAATTCTTTGTGTAAACGGAGTGCGATAGCCGCGTTGGTAAATGCTTATATACTGCGCCCCATTGGCAAAAGAAATATCAAATCCAGGAAGATCATAAAAAATTTCATCTATACTTGTATAACCTCTTTTTTTTATATCCTCCTCTGTTATTATCATCATGGAGGCAGGAGCTTCCAAAAGTTTTTCCTTTGTTCTAGAAGCCGTAACTCCTTTTTCCCTAGAAGGAGCGGCAATACTTTCTTCCATTTTAAAAAAATCTTCATCATGCGAAGTATCATTAGTTTTGGGCAATTCTTTTTTAGACTCTAAAGAATTTGGAGGCAAATTTTCATTTGGCGTAGTCGTCTGCGAAAATAAGTTTTGTGCTGTTAGAAAGAAGATAAACAAATACAATTTTATAAATAGGGATCTATCTAACATTTTGTCTACACCTCCTCTCTATGTTAGCACTAATATTACAATTCAATTAAATCAGTAAGAACTGAACAACTTTTTTTGTAAAGACTCAGTGATTAAATTATCTTCCACTCTCTATAGCAATAGCTACATTTTACTTTGTCTTTTTTAAATGGAATCGGTACTGTTAAGAAGAGCAAACAAGCCAATGCTATTTTGTAAGACAAATTGCTAACCTCATAATCTTGCGATTTACAATAAGGACATTGAGCTAATAATTTTAAATCTTCATAGAATGAAGTTGTAGGGTCTAAGTCTGCGTCTAACGCTTTTTGTGCTAAAGGAAGATCAATCTCATGAATATATAGAGAGATTTTTCCTGTAATGAGAAAGTTAGGATCATATTTATTGAGAGCAATATTTTCATTTGCTAAAAAAGTAAAAATTCCTACATATTCCAAAAGACCTTTCACGATATAAGCAGTAATATAATTTTCAAAAGTGCTAACTAATTGGAAGTCGCCTATTTTATAATCACCTCTTTTAATTCGTCTAAGGATGTGCTCATTAACAGGATCATCTAAATCAGTCATTGGAGAAAGGTTAAAAAAGTTTTGTATAAAACTAGTATTAACGATAATTTTATTATAGCAGTGAGAATGAGTGAGATAAAATCATGAAGGCGAAGAAACGCTTCTTCGCCTTCATGATTTTATTTTACATAACTAAAAAGGTTAACTAATCTTTGCCGCTACTAGTTCGGCAATGTCTTTCACTTTAACTTCTTCGGTTTTATGAGCAGCTTTTACACCGTCAGTTACCATTGTCATACAGAATGGACAAGATACTGCGATTGTGCTAGCACCTGTATCTAGAAGTTGACCAGTTCGTTTATCGTTTACACGATCGCCATGTTCTTCCATCCACATTTGCGCCCCACCGGCACCACAACAAAGGGATTTAGAATGGTGGTCAACTGCTTCGATTGGATCGTTTCCAGAAACTGCATTTACAACTGCGCGAGGATTTTCATACCCATCGTTGTAACGTCCGAGGTAACAAGGATCATGGTAGGTTACTTTTTCTTTTGTGTCTTCGGCTGTGAGATCAATATTGATTTTTTTCTCGTCGATTAAGTTTTTGATGTATTCACTGTGGTGGATTACTTCGAAGTTGCCGCCAAACTGAGGATACTCGTTCTTAATCGTATTGTAGCAATGTGGACAAGCTGTTACCACTTTTTTCACATTGTATTTATTCATTGTATCTACGTTGGATTGGGCAAGTGTTTGGTAGAGATATTCATTTCCACCACGTCTTGCAGAATCCCCAGAACAATTTTCTTCTGTTCCTAAAATTCCAAAATTCACATTTGCCTTTTGCATAATCTTTACAAAAGAACGAGCTGTGCTCTTACTTCTTTCATCAAACGCTCCCGCACAACCTACCCAATAAAGTATGTCTACATTTGCATCTTCTGCCATTGTTTTCACACCGAGATCAGCCGCCCAATCAGCACGAGTATGAGCACCAACTCCCCAAGGGTTAGAATTATTTTCCATATTGGTAAATGCACCTTGTAGTTCAGCAGGGAATTTAGACTCAGCTAAAACTAAATGTCTTCTCATTTCTACTATCGCATTTACTTGGTTGTTACCCACAGGGCAGGCTTCCACACAAGCATAACAAGTAGTACAACCCCAGATTGCTTCTTCGGAAATGTATTTGTCCCCAATAACGTTAGTCTCTAGACCCATGATCTCTTCTGCGGTTTTACCAGCTTTGCGTGCTTCGGCTACTTGTGGCATTTGATCCATGAGTGCATGTTTTAATTCTACGATGATTGCTTTTGGATTTAAAACTTTTCCGGTTCTATTAGCAGGACACTGCACTTGACAACGTCCACATTCAATACAAGAAAGCCCGTCCATTAAAGAAGGCCAAGGAAAATCCTGCACTTTATTTGCACCCCAAAGAGCATTTTCATCTTCGAGATTTAATTTAGAAAGTTGACCTTTGGGAGTATCGGTTACGAAGAAGTAATTCATCGGAGCATAAATTAAATGTCCGTGTTTGGAAGTTGGAACATAGAGCATAAAAGTAAACACAGTTAAAATATGCATCCACCACATGATCTGGTAAACAAGGTTTGCCCGCTCGCCATCCACTCCCATGTTTTGCCACATAGAACCAATTCCTGCCGCAATAAAACTTTGATTGCTATGTTGCGCATAATTGTCCGAAATCGCTTTTGCGCCTTCGCCAAGAAGAGTGGACACCATCAGAGTTCCGATCATTCCAATAACGATAGCCGACGCAGGCGAATGAACATCGAGTCCTTTTGCTTGTGCAATCCATCTTCTCCAAGCAAAAAATCCAAGTCCAAAAAGTACAAGAAAGGAAACACCTTGCACCATAAATTCGTAAACATGGTTTAAACTTTCCGAGATGAGGCTAACAAGAGAAAACGTATACAACTGGTGAATGTCCATCCAGTAACCGAAAACTCCCGCAACCATTTGGTTGGTGGTGTGAATCAAATAAGTTATAAAACCATAAAATATAAAAGCGTGCATAATCCCGCGTAGTGGTTCTTGAAAGTTTTTCTTTTGTAAAAGAACATTGAAGATAACACTCTTTATCCGCAAGGCAAGATTTTTATGCTCCCGCACATCTTCGTTAAATGCAGCTTTTTGCGCATTAAACACAAGACTAACACGATACAAAATCGCTTTTGCAAATACAACATTTGCAAGGATAAATAACACTGTAAAAATTAGGTGGAATAAAATCGTTTCCAAAGGTGAACCCCGTTTTTTTTAGTAAGTTTTGGTCTATGAAAACAAGTGTCGAAAAAGTGTCATTTAAAAAAAGTTCAGAGTAACGTCCCGCTTTGCAAAGGGGGATAAGAGGGGGATTTTTACCACAGATGAACAGGCGAAGGCGTTGGTCGCGAATACTTGGAGCGAAGGGGGGATTGAACACCGATGGGTTTTTGGATATTTTAATTATGATTAATGATTCGGAGGTTTATGTATGGATTTAAGCTCTTCTTGATTCAACGAGGGTTTTGTTTGTCATTCCCGAAATTTTCTGTCGGGAATCCAGAAATAAGAAAAAGTTCTTCTTTTTCAAAAGAAAGGTAGAATATTGATGATATTTATATTCATTTCTACTCTAGGAATATTTAGTTGACCTTTATAATGATTTACTAAGATAACATTCTGTAGGGAAAAAAGCAATTGCCTGGTTTAGATAATAAGATATTAAATAATTTAGATTTTAATAAATCTTTAAAGAGAATCGTTAAAGACATTAATTCAGATTTTATTTTTGCCCCACACTTAAATTTCATTTATCAATCTGCAAGTCAGGAATTGGTAGATAACTTAAAACAAAAATTAAATTCAGGAGTATTTGAGTTTGGTCAGCCCGTTACAATTAATGTTCCTAAAAAAACAAAATTAACAAGACCTGGCTCAATTCTTTTGCCGTTGGATAGACTTCTTTATCAAGTGATAGTTGATCACCTATCCGAGGATATTGAAAAAATGTATCCGTAACTCAAAATTTAGAAAGTCTTTTACTATCAGGTTCTTTAATTTACGATTATCAATATTTATGGCTATTCTCAGCCCTTCTATTCAGAGAATCAATCAATAAAAATACAATAAATTTAGCGATCACTATATTAAAAAATAAAAATAGGCATGAGTCTTTGCGCGCAATTACTGCGATAGTAATCGGAAAATTTGGAGATGGTACGCAAAAGAAATTTCTCAGAGATGAATATTCTCTCGAAGCATCCCAAAACGTCCAAGCATCAATTTTATATTCGACTCAATATTTTTACGGTGATGAAAGAAGTGCATGTCGAAAAGCATGGAGTGGACATTCGGAAATTAACAGATTAGTAGTTAGAGCTTTTGAAAATGAAAACAAAAAAAATAAAAGCCATAAGAATTAAAAATATCTAAGTAAGCATATTTATATATTCTATCAATATCCAAAAGCATCCTCATAGAACTATTCCCAAAAATAGAAACAACAACAAACCGGAACATCTCAAAACCAAAGCTTTCAGAATATTTCTTTACGCACAGCGAGCAAAAGAAATTAGAAGCGGCTAAAGGCAAACGAATTATATATTATTCCTTGACAGCTTTCCTATCAAAACTTAAGTTTTCTAAAGGTCAAAAAATAGAAATAGAAAAATATTTAATTGATTCAAACATTAGCTTTTTTATCAAAGTAATATGGACAACGAAACAATAACTATTACCCCCAAACAATCTATTTGGCAGGCGCTAAAAGATGCAATCTCAGGAACTGAAGCAGACTACACGCAGATAAGCCTCAATAAAGCAATTTTTCTTTTAGCGGTTCCGATGATTTTAGAACTCGTAATGGAATCGACGTTTGCCGTTGTAGATATATACTTTGTAGGCAAATTGGGAGCATCCGCTGTGGCGACGGTGGGACTCAGTGAAACATTTTTGTTTTTGCTCTTCTCTGTTGCGATGGGGCTTGCAACTGCGGTTACTGCCATTATTGCGCGAAGAATTGGGGAGAAAAAAGAAGAGGATGCAGGCAAATCAGCAGTTCAATCTATTTTTTTAGGCATTCTAGCATCTATACCTTTTGCGATTCTAGGAATTTTCTATTCAAAAGATTTACTAAAACTTATGGGTGGAGATGCCTGGAGTCTAGAGCATGGGTATCGTTATACTCAATGGATTCTTGGTGGAAATATTATCATTGTTTTACTTTTTATAATGAATGCAATTTTTCGCGGAGCGGGAGATGCAGCCATTGCAATGCGAGTTCTCTGGATAGCAAATACGGTTAATATCATATTAGACCCAATTTTGATTTTCGGCTATGGACCTATCCCTGCTCTTGGAATTGAAGGAGCAGCTATTGCCACGAATATTGGACGTGGGGTTGGAGTTCTCATCCAACTCTGGACACTTTTTAACGCTGGAAAACATATCAAGGTTACACTCTCAGAAATTTATTGGGATACATCTACTGTATTGCATATATTGCAAACATCTGTAGGCGGGATTGGACAAATGTTAATCGGTATGACTTCTTGGATATTTCTTATGCGTATACTGGCTAACATCAGCAGTGAAGCAGTTGCCGGTGCGACGATTACGCTTCGGATAATGATGTTTACCCTCATGCCAGCCTGGGGATTTTCCAATGCAGCCGCTACACTCGTTGGACAAAACCTAGGAGCCGGAAATCCAGATCGTGCGGAGGCAACAGTTTGGAAGATAGGATTTTACAATATGCTATTTTTACTTTGTGTTGCTGTTACTTATTTTACTTTCAATGAATCTCTTATGAAAATCTTTACTTCTGATTTGCGAGTCATTGCCATTGGTTCTGAATGGTTACGAATTTTATCCTATTCCTATATCGTTTATGGTTGGTGGATGGTTTCCACACAAGCATTCAATGGAGCGGGAGATACGAAAACCCCAACTCTAATTAACCTCGTTTTCTTTTGGTGTATCCAAATCCCTCTGTCTTATTTTCTTGCGATTAATTATGATTGGCAGCATTCTGGAGTTTTTTGGGGAGTCTTTATTTCGGAAACCTCAGTCGGACTTTTTACACTTTGGCTCTTCAAAAGAGGCAGTTGGAAAAAAGTAATGGTTTAAATTCATCCAACGTTTTTTAACTTTAAAATTGTTGCCTTAAATCCGACTTTCCAGTTTATTGAAATTTCACTGCCCCGGTAGTTCAACGGATAGAACAACAGTCTTCGGAACTGTGAGTGGGGGTTCGATTCCCTCCCAGGGCAGGTAAGAGGCTGCCTGTGACTGACTTTTTTGGTTCTATTGTAAACATTGACGATAAAGAATTCAATTTTCTAAAAGATATTATATATGAGAAGACGGGTATCTCCTTAGCACCTCATAAAAAAATAATGTTACAGTCTAGATTAAATATCAGACTCAGGCAAAACCACCTTTCCAGTTTTGTGGAATATGTAACAAAACTAAAGACAGACAAGATTTTTTTAAATTCTGAAATTCCTGAAATTATAAACCGTATCACAACCAATAAAACCGATTTCTTTCGAGAAAACCATCATTTTGATTATTTAAAATCAACTTGTTTTCCTATGTTAGAAGAAAAAGCAAAAGCCACCGGCAGAAAAAAAATTCGTATCTGGTCATCTGCATCGTCCACCGGCGAAGAGCCGTATTCTCTAGCAATTACTGTCAGTGAATATTTTGTAGGAAAACCAGGTTGGGATATTAAAATTTATGCGTCAGATATAGATACTAACGTATTAGAAGTAGCTCAAAAGGGAACCTATCGAGAAGAGAGGTTATCGCCTGTTAAACCCGAATTTAAAACGAAATATTTCACCATGCACCAAACAGAAAGAGAAAAGGAATACACAGCGAAGCCCGTATTAAAAGAACTCTTAATCTTTAAAAAAATTAATCTATTGGAAGAACCGTACCCAATCCAAGAAAAAGTGGACATTATATTTTGTAGAAATGTAATTATTTACTTTGATAAACCTACTCAGCAAAAAATATTCTCTCAGATGGAAAAACTTTTAGTAGATGATGGAATTTTAATCATTGGTCATTCTGAAACTATGTTTGGAATTTCTGAAAATTTTAAATTTTTAGGTCATACCATCTACCAAAAAAAATCTAACTTAACGAAATAGTCTATGTTAAAAATTGCTCTTCTCCTCGGCGGAAAATCTACAGAACACGAAATCTCTTTAAAAAGTTCTAGTTTTATCTTCCATACTTTGGATAGAAATAAATACGAAGTAAAACCTGTTTTAATTGATAAAAAAGGTAACTGGCTAATACCGAGTAACTTCCAAGCAGAATATCCAAACATTCAATCTGTTATAGAAAATTTTCCTCCCGAAAATGTAGCAGACGAATTTAAAAAACAATTTCTTCTAAAAAATCAAGTTACAAATACGGATGGAATTTCTTTAAAAGACCTGGACTCTGATCTGGTCTTTAATGGTTTACATGGGGGAGATGGAGAAAATGGAATTATCCAAGCATTTCTAGAAATGAATTCGATTCCTTATACAGGATCAGATGTATTAGCCTCTGCTCTCGCGATGAATAAAGAGAGAGCTAATTATTTATTTTTAGCAGCAGGATTGAATGTAGCCAATTTCGTAAATATCAAACGCAAAGAATTTAATCTTTCTGGAGAAGGATTTTTAAATAATTTCCATTTAAATTTTCCTGTATTTGTAAAGCCAACTAACGGTGGTTCCAGTGTAGGTGTAGGAAAAGTAAATGATATCTTAGAACTTTCCTCTAAACTGAAAGAACTTTTTTTATCGGAAGATTCTGTACTTATACAAGAAAATATATCAGGAGTCGAAGTCTCTTGTGGAATCTTGGAAAAAAAGGTTGGAAATTCGTTCGAAGCATTTTCCCTACACCCGACCGAGATTGTTCCGACTAACGCATTTTTCGATTACGAAGCAAAGTATAAAGTCGGAAAGTCTACAGAAATCACACCGGCACGTATTTCCGAGGAGTTAACAAAGATTATCCAGGAATCTGCCCTACTCGCTCATAAAATTCTAGGTTGCAAAGGATATTCTAGAACAGATTTTATTATTCAAGATGGAAAACCTTTTATACTCGAAACCAATACACTTCCGGGTATGACTGAAACAAGTTTAATTCCACAACAGGCTACTTACGCAGGATTTTCTATGTTAGAAGTATTCGATTGGCTAATTGAAAATGCTATCAACGTAAATTAGTTTTTGTGTTGCTTTCAGAGAATACGAAAGATCTATTTTTCGTATTCTCTGAAAAATAGGACATAGACGATTTTTATTAAAACGCTAAAAAGTTACTTTTATAGTATTTTTTTAGTTTATATAAACGTTTTCACCTTGACATAGAAGGAAAAGGTGTTGGACTCTATATGATAAAAACTCAAATTGAATTGTTTGGCGGTTCCATTAGAGTAAGTAGCCAATTTAAAAAGGGAACAACCTTTACTATTGAATTACCTTATACCCGACCATGAATAAACCAGAATTAATTTTATTAATAGACGACGATGAAATCAATAATTTTATAAATGAAGCTATTCTTAAATTAAGTGTAACAGATACTCGAATTATCTCCTATTTAGATCCTATTAAAGCGAACCAATTTCTTCTTGAGGATTACATTCATAATCCTGTCCCTGCCATCATTTTTTTAGATATCAATATGCCTCAAATGAGTGGATGGGAAATTCTAGAAAATTTAGAAAAACATATTGATATAGTAAAAGAAAGTCTCAGTGTTTTTATGATCTCCTCCTCGATTGATTCTTCCGACCGAGACAAATCTTTAAAAAGTTCTCTCGTCAAAGACTTCGTTTCAAAACCTCTCTCAAAAGAATTTGTTCAGAACTTACTTCAAAATTACAAGGAAAACAATAATGCATAAAGTTCAATTTACAACTCTCTTAATTCTACTCACCCTAATCCTAGCCTGTGGCAAAAAAGCGGAAAAAAAACTAGAAGAAAAATCTCTCGAACTGTCCGCACCGGTAAAAGAATCCGTATTTCCTTATTTCAAAGTTGATGTGGAACTAACCGCCTCCGCCCTAAAAAAATTAAAATCGACCAAGAGCAAAATTGCTGTTAGCTTCGAATTTGGAACTAATTTAGGACCTGACTCGACAAATATGATTTCTGATACAGTTGAACTGGACAAACCAGAAATGTTTGCAACGGATATTCTAAATATAAAGTCAGAAGATGTTGATAAACTAGGGACAAAATACGATGTGAATGTAAATGTTTTTTCCAAAGGAAAAGAAAACGACTATAACTTTCTAGATTGTCCGCCAATACAGTCTAATATAGACCAACTCCTCGGCGGTAATCATACTATTAAGTGCGATTTACTAAAAACGAAATAGTTATAAGGCGATTTGCCACTTGACAATTTCTAAACTGAGTCTAATACTGCTTAGATTATGGATGCGATTATAGTTCTACTTTCAGTTATTGTAAGCGGCGGAATCTGGCTTCGTTTTTTATACCAGTATGACAGAGTTGAACCGGAGCCAATTTTAGTTGTACTACGAGTTGCGTTAATTGGTGGACTAGTAAGCACATTCATAGCAGGAATGATTAATAGCGCGTTTTCCTCAATTGCGGGAATTCCAATTACAGCTGAAGGATTAGGTTTGGGAGAAAGTTTAGTCCTATCTACCTTCGTTGGATTCAATGAAGAAATTATGAAAGCTGCGGTTACTGTCTATCTTGTGCGAAATCTAAAAGATTTGGACGAACCAATTGATGCAGTGATTTATGCAACAGCAGTAGGGCTTGGATTTTCTGTATTCGAAAATTTTCAATACACACAAGAACATGGACTTTTAAACTTAGTCCTACGTTTTGGAACAGCAATGCCTCTTCATATCGGGCTTGCTGCTATCTGGGGATATAAAATTGCGGAAGTAAAATTTCTAAATGGGAAAAATTATATTGATACCATGCGACCTGCGGTAATACTTGCTGCCGGCTTACACGCGTTATACGACTTCTTTCAGTTTTACCTATCGAGTAATATTTTTCCTCTTATCATCGCAGTAATTTTTTCATATTTCCTAATCGTACTCATTCGAAAAAAACTAGACTATCTCGCTACACAAAGTCCGTTTTTAAAAGCTGGAACTTGTTCTCACTGTGGAACCATCAACTCACTTGATTTAAAAAAATGCAAAAATTGCGGAATGAACTTAGTTCAAGAATTTTTCAAAATTTGTAATGATTGTTTTGCAAAAGTTCCGCACACTGAAAAAAAATGTCCTGACTGTGACGCGGACATCTAGTTACTTATCTGCTGCGGATATGAGTTAAAATAATTTCTGTATTTCTTCTATTTTTAATTTTTTCAGTTTTTTTCCATTAGCGATTAGAGTGCCGGATTTATTGGCTTGAATGAAATTGGATAAACATTGTTTTTCTCGCCCATTGATAATTGCAGTAGGAATATTTGCGTTTAATAGTAATTTTCCCGCTTTTAATTTTGTATTCATCCCACCGGTTCCAGGACCTTCCGGACCTTTTGCGAATGACAAATCTTTCTCAGTAACATCTGTCATAAAAGGGACATCTTTTCCATCGCGGTTAAATCCATTTACCCCAGTAAGAATAATCAGTAAATCAGCTTGCATAATCAGTGTAACCAGGGCGGATAATATATCATTATCCCCTAATTTTAATTCTTCTGTGGCAATCGAATCATTTTCATTTACTATTGGTAAAATTTTCCAACCAATTAATTGATTAAACGTATTACGGAGATTTTCTGCACCAACTGTCTCTCTTACATCGAGCATCCCAAATAGAATTTGCGAAATGGGAATATTTACACGAGAAAAAAAACTTTCATAAAGACTCATAAGTCTACTCTGTCCAATAGCCGCGAGCGCCTGACGTTCTATGATTGTTTTTTTGTCGAAAACTTTTCCCGAATGGTCTGTCATGATTCTTTTTCCTTGAGCTACAGCACCACTCGACACTAGAATAATTTCTTTTTTATCATCGAATAATTGTCGTATGTCGCCAGCCAAGCTAAACAAAAAATCATTCATAGCTCTTTCATCACCTGAAACTCTAGCAGAGCCTACTTTTATTACAATTCGCTTTGCATTTTTTAAGTAAGAATTAAAATCACTTCGTTTCATTTTTAATCTCAGAATTTACCAGCGATAAACAACAATTCACAAAGATATTTGGTTAGGTAATTATTTTCAATCATTAACATCGGTGTTCATCTGTGTGCATCGGTGGTGATCTTTACTTCTTTTTTGCTCTTGGCTTTTTTACTTTTAGAACTTTATTAATCAAAGCACTGTCAATTTTATCCAGTAATTTATCCAAATTGATTTCATTTTGCGCAGAAATTGGAATTACTTCTCCTAATTTCGAATAACGTTTCACTAGCTCTTTTGTAAACTTTTCGTCATTCCAAACATCAATTTTATTTAAAACAATGATACTTGGTTTTTTTACTAGGGCTTTATTGTAACTTTTGAGCTCGGTTTGGAGCATTTTAAATTCTGCTTCAATATCTACACTCGATCCATCAAATAAGTAGATAATTCCCTTTACCCGCTCAATATGTTTCAAAAAAGAAAGCCCGAGCCCATGTCCTTTACTAGCACCTTCGATAATTCCCGGAATATCGGCTATCGTATAACGTCTTTCATTCTCTCGAACTACGACTCCTAAATTAGGAGTGAGGGTTGTAAATGCATAACCAGCAATCTTTGGATGAGCATGTGTAATTTTACTGAGTAATGTCGATTTACCCGCATTTGGTAGACCCACAATTCCAATATCAGCAAGTAACTTAAGGCTAAGACGTATTTTGCGCAATTCGCCTTCTTCCCCTGGCTGCGCAAACCTTGGTGTCTGATGTGTGGACGATTTAAAAAAAGCATTTCCCTTCCCCCCTCTCCCCCCTTTTACAACACAGTATTTATCATCTTCTTTCGTAAAATCGTGTAAAATTTCATCCGTCTCTTCATCAATTACCTGCGTGCCTACTGGAACTTTTAAAAACAAATCTTCTCCATTAGCACCAGAAGAATTTCTCGCCCCACCATGCACACCTGATTTTGCTTTATAAACTTTAAGTGGAATGTATTTATCTAATGTCTGAACGGCAAGGTCAGATACTAAATACAAGTCACCACCCTTTCCGCCATCACCGCCATCAGGTCCACCAAACTCTGCAAACTTTTCATGCCTAAATGCAATTGCGCCTGGTCCGCCATCACCCGCTTTTAACTGTACGATTACTTCATCTATAAATTTTGACATTAT
Organism: Leptospiraceae bacterium; assembly: GCA_017996175.1. Lineage (GTDB taxonomy): Bacteria > Spirochaetota > Leptospiria > Leptospirales > Leptospiraceae > UBA2033. The sequence continues at coordinate 80,006 of JAGOHK010000005.1, read as the reverse complement.
TACAACTTTTCATTTAACCTTATAAATATTTTTTTAGATAGTCTTTTCCTTTTAAATGAGAAGGAAATAGAACGGGAAAATCTTTTTTTGTTTTAGCACGGGACATTCTATAGGAGCGAGAAGATTTAGTATAAGTTTCGAACTCGACGGGTCTACGAAGCATTAGCTTCTCCCAGAAGATAAAATGATTATCTACAAATTCTTGCCTAATATCGCGACTTCGTTTAGTGAGGGGACATCCCGCAGAAAACTCTTTCATGAATACAAGTCCTACGAATACTCCTCGTTTGTCGATGTATGGTTCGAGTGGAAATGTGCGGCAACTCACAGAACGATTTTCTCTTTCGCAAAATTGTACACCTTTGCATTTACAGAAAACTGTATTCGGATCATCGTGATTATCCACAAGTTCTCGTTCTTTTTTGTCTGTTGGATTCCATACTTTCCAGAGATCAGATCTGGACTTTAAAAGTTCAAATTCTTTTTTATAAAGAAGTGGAACAGCATTCTCTGTAACACAACAAAATGGAACTCCATTATTATCATCCTTACAAAGGTTTCCACAATCGTAATTGGTAACTTCCTCTGTCAAAAGAGTATACAAATAAGCTACTTCGTCTTCGTTTAAGTCTGTAAATAAATCCTTTCCCATAAGTTACTTTAAAACTAGAAAGCCCCGTACTGTCAAGTTAAGAGAAACCACTTGAAAATTTGGCAATAATTTTGTCTCTGCAAAAGACCAATCACCAAAGTGTATTTACATTTAGGATAACGCGGATACGCTTAATTACATCCGTGGGATCTATCATCTCCATACAGGCAAAGTCTTTCCGGTAACATGTAGTATTTCCATAAATGCTGCATGGTCTACATGGAAGATTTTCAATTTGCAAAACACCTGAATCCTCCTGACCATAAGGAGCAAATCCAGAATAAGGATGTGTGGTTCCAAATATTCCAATCACTGGTTTTTTTAGTAATGCCATCAAGTGAATATTGGAAGAATCCATACCTACAAGTAGATCTAATTTTTCCATAATCCCAAGCTCTCCCCGTATCCCCATTTTATCTCCCGATACAATAAAACAATTTTCTGCATCACCTTGGATTACTTTTAAATTTTTGCGTTCTTCTGTAGAACCAAATAGAAATATACAAGCGTTAAACTCTGTTTGTATTAATTTTACTAGGTTAATAGACTTGTACATAGGCCATTCTTTTAATTTGTGACCGGCAAATGGTGCGAAACCTACCCAGAGAGTTTCTTTCTTTTTAAGACCAATTCTTTTGAAGTATTCTTGAGCAAAAATTTTAGAATCAGGATCAACATTGATCCACGGACCACGGCGGGTAACAGCGGGAAACCCTGCTCGTTCAAACACTTTGAGATAACGTTCTACTGTATGCGGGAGGTTTTTTAAAATTTTATTTTTCTGCCTTACCTGTTCCTTTTTTTCTTTTCTGCCTTTATTGATAGTAAAAGTAGGAATTCGGCGAAGTTTGTAGATAAAAGAGAAAGCATAACTTCGTAAACTAGAATGGAGATCTATGATTTTATCATAGGGACCTAGTTTTTCTAATTCTTTATAAAATTTCCAAATACCGATAATCCCTTTATATTTTTTGAGGTTAATACCAATTACGTTCACATTTGGCATATTATAAAAGAAAGGAGTAAAATTTCCACGGGTAACAAGCGTAACCTGCACATTAGGATAATTGGCAGAAATTGCAATAAGAGCAGGAGCGAGTAACGCTACATCTCCCATCGCCGAAAATCGCATTACTAGTAAGTTCATTTTATTTTTTTTCGTTAGCGTAAAGGGAAGGATTTAGATTTTTATCGTTATACATTTTCATTTGCCGATATACTTTCATGTATTTATTGCCTTCTCTTAAATCATTTAAGAGTTCTTGCAGACAATTCAACATATCTTTTCTTTGCTCAAGCAAAATATCTAACTTAGTTTTACATTGGTTTATATGAGTTAGATCAGCGTCCTTTCTTTCCGTTTGTTCTTGCATGTGATAGATTTTTAATTCTAAAATACTCATTCGATCAATTAGCCAAGCTGGAGTTTCTGAATTCATCCGAGCGCCCGATTTACGAGTAACGGATTTATAAAGATTTAAAAAATAATCATCCAGAACCTCTACTAAGTTCGTTCGCTCTTGATTCAGCGCATCAATTTGGCGTTTGAGTTTTGCAATATCAGAATCAGGAATATCGGCTCTACGAATTTCGTCTTCTACATGCCACTGGATTGTATCAATTTGATTTTTGGAATACAAAATATGATCCATGGAATCCTTTTCGTAAGGATTTTCTGCTGGCGCTAATTTTTTATGCCAATCCTGAATCGACTTTTGAAAAACTTCGAGCACATCTTCTGGTTTAAAGTTCATAATTATCCCTAAAATATTATCTGTTTAAGTTAAGAGTATTTTTTTAAAACAATAGAATAAAAGCAAGTTCTAAAATAGAACTTTTCCAAGAATTGAGTCTTGCGAAACAAGCCCCAGTTCTCTAGAATCAATTCCTTCATCTCGATTATCCACTAGTAGAAAGTAAGTTTTTTCTTTTACTATAACTTCCTCCAGATTATCTCTTCTCGAAAAAGAACTGCTAAACGGAGAGCGTTTGTCTGTAAATTGCACTAGGTTTGTTTCTGAAATTTGGTTTCCATTTCGAAAAACTTTTTTGTTTTTTATAGAAACTCTATCTCCCTTTCTACCTACAACTCTTGCAAGAAGCACTGAAGAGTCTGAACCTACTTTTACTAAAATTACATCTCCGATCAAAAGTTTATCTCGAGAAAATAAATATGTGATAAAAATTCTAGATTCCTTTTTGAAAGTGGGAGCCATGAAATCATTTGCAATAGTGTAAGGAAATAAAAAGAAAAATTTTATCGCGTAAGCAACTAAAACGGCAACTAAGATAGAAATTGAAATTCGAATAACAATTCTTTTAAATATATCTATCGGCTCTAAGCTTTGTGTTTTTGGTTTATAACTTTTCATGGATATATTCCAGAAAATTTCAAATTTTGAATCAAGCAAGAGAAAATTTCCGAATGACAAAGAAAATCATTTTTGCAAATTGTAACAAAAGGAAAACTTATGATTTATGAATTTAATGGAATCAAACCCACGATAGCAAAGACTGCTTTCATTGCACCTAGCGCTGAAATAATTGGAGATGTAAAAATTGGTGAAAATACATCTATTTGGTTTCAAACACTGATCCGCGGAGATGTAAATTATATTCGAATTGGAGATAATTGTAACATCCAAGACATGTCTCTCATTCATGTAGCGCGTGACGTATATCCAGTTAATATCGGAAATAACGTTTCGCTCGGTCATCGTGTAACCATTCACGGAGCAACGTTAAAAGATTTTTCCTTTGTAGGTATGGGTGCAACTGTTATGGATGATGTAGAGCTTGGCGAATACTCGTTCGTAGGCGCAGGTTCACTGGTTACCCCCGGAAAAAAAATTCCGCCCGGAGTTCTGGTTATGGGTAGCCCTGCAAAAATTATCCGTGATATAAACGATAAAGAGCGTGAAATCATAACCCGCACAGCAGCTAACTATCAAAAATACAAAGAGAATTATTTGAATCCATCCAATTTTAAATTATTACCAAACTATTAATCAGATTTCTAATTTTTCAAAAGCTCACTTAAAAATTTGATTAATAGTGAATAGCCTGCGAACTGCTTATCGGGCTTTCGCCCAAACCCAATATTTGTTAATTCGTAAAATCTTTTTCACTAATTGTCCAAAGTAAATTTGGACATACCAAACGCCAAAAGTAATTACCCATTCGATTTTAAAAGAGTCTTATTTTGGGCGAATGGTATATAAAGCTAGATATTGCTTTTAGGAATTAGGTATACCACTTTCTAGAAAAAAAATATCGACAATAGCCCCTTTCCTACAATTTTGTTACTAACAAGGTGTATCAGAATGTTACGTGTAGAAAATTTAACTAGAAAATTTCAAGACAAAGTAGCCGTGAATAACATCTCTTTTTCCGTAAAGCCGGGAGTCATCACGGGACTACTCGGACCAAACGGCGCGGGCAAAACAACGACTATGCGCTTGCTCACAGGATATTTAGAGCCAAGTGCGGGTGGTATCTATTATGACAATCAGGATTTTTCCAAAGATCCGATTGCGATTCAAAAAAAGCTGGGTTATCTTCCTGAATCAGCCCCACTCTATCCCGAAATGCTCATTTCCGAATATCTAAACTATATGGCAGATATCCGCGGTGTGGCTAAGAATGATAAGCCGTCAAGAGTAGAGAAAATGGTAGAGGTTTGTGAGCTTACTTCGCATATCAATACTCCGATTAGTTTTCTCTCGAAAGGCTTTAAACAACGTGTAGCACTTGCGGGAACTCTCATCCACGACCCTGAAATCATTATCTTAGACGAGCCGACATCCGGTCTTGATCCAAACCAGATTTCGCATATTCGAAGCCTCATTCGTAGTCTAGGAAAAGAAAAAACTCTAATCCTATCGACTCATATTTTACAAGAAGTGGAAGATATTTGTGATGAGGTAATCATTATTAGCCAGGGAAATATTGTGGCTAACTCTTCTGTAAAAAATTTACACTCCGGTCACTCTGTTTCGATTCAAGTGAGAGCTGCGTTAAATCAAGTAAAACCGCTCTTTACTTCGCAGGATTTTATTTCTGTAGAGGAATTTCCAGAAGGCAGTGAAGGGGATTACAAGGGTTATCTAGTTCATACCAATGAATCCAAGCCCGAAACAGTATTTGCCGCTCTTGCAAAATCGAATCTACCAGTTCGTGAATTAAAAGTATTCAAACGCTCTCTAGAATCTATCTTCGAGGAGCTAACAAGGAAATAACCATGAACAGTAATATCAAAACTATTTTTCGTAAAGAAGCATCCACCTATTTCAACACACCCATTGGCTATATATTTAGCGCATTTTTCTTGCTTCTAATTTCTTTTTTATTCTTCTATGGTCTCGGGGGAAATTCCTTCTGGGATTTGAAAATCGCAAGCCTAGAACAGTTCTTCTCTTGGATTCCAATTCTTTATATCATCTTCATTCCTGCTATCACGATGCGTATTTGGTCGGAGGAAGAAAAATCGGGAACGATGGAAGTGTTAATGACTCTACCAATTCGAGATTACGAAATTGTTGTAGGCAAATTCCTATCTGCCTGGATGTTTTTAATCGTCACCATCCTTTGCACCCTGCTTGCACCTTTAACAGTGCGTATCCTCGGTGACTTGGATTTTGGTTTGGTCTTCATGGGGTATATAGGGACTATCCTCTTGGGTGGAGCTTATATCAGTATAGGACTTGTGATTTCTTCTTTAACACGAGATCAAATTTCTGCGTTCATCCTTACTCTACTTGCTTGTTTTCTCATGTTCATCATGGGCTACCAACCTATCTTAAAATTTTTTGGAAATTTTCTCGGAGGATTCATTGCATTTCTTTCCTTGTCGCAGCACTTTGAATCTTTTCGAATGGGAGTCTTTGATCCGAGAGATGTTTTGTTTTTTATTTCTTTTATCAAGATTATGATTTTTCTAAATGTATTTGTAATTCGAGGTAAAAAATGATCGAGCTATTCCATAAACTAGATAAGAATTATAAATTTCTTTCCATTAGCACATTTCTTAGTTTCTTTTTGTTTAACTATCTCGTGAGTGATTTTTATTGCCGAAAAGATTTGTCGCGGGAAAACCGTTTTAACCTCACAGACAGCACAGAGAAAGTTTTACAAAATCTTCCAGAGAAACTTTATATCGACGCGTTTTACTCATCTGATGTTCCAGGTGAGCACAAAGCTCGTCTTAACCTCACACGCGAGTTAATCAAAGAAATCGCAAGTGTAAACCGTAAAAAAGTAGAACTTCGTTTTCATGATCCAGATTCTAACGAATCCGATAAAAAGAAAGCTACTGAGGCAGGAATCAAACCAGCACAGCTCAACCAACAAGAACGCGGTGCACTCGAAATCAAACAAGCCTACTTTGGAATCAAACTCACCGTAGGCTCTAAGTCTACTGTAATTCCTAACGCTTATTTTGCAGAGGCTATCGAATACCAAATATTATCCTCACTTAAAAAAATGCTAAAGAAGAACAATGCTTCCTCAGTTGCGATACTAAAGGCTAACGGCACGTTTAACGCTCCCGAACAAACTCAGGGAATGGGAAAAGATACGTTCGGACTTTTTGTGCATCGAGCATTCGCTCCTGAAAATGGACAAATGCAAGAAATCAATGTGAATCAAGAAAGTATTCCAGAAGAAATCAAAACTCTTCTTTGGGTCGGAGCTCCTGAACTTACGGATAAAGGCAAATACTACATCGACCAGTTTTTGATGCGTGGTGGAAACCTTGTAATATTTGCAAAGACTTTGAATTTCCAAATTGGCGGTCAGCAAAATCAAATGGCAGCTATGATGGGTGGAGGCAACGAGGGATTAGCCCAACCAGATCCAAACGTAGGAAATATCAATGCCTTTTTATCCCATTACGGATTTGAAGTTAAGACGGATATGATCTTAGAGCCAGATGATTCTTACGCTGTGACATCCATTTTCCAACAACTCACCAACCCAAATGCGGAAGCTATCCATTATCCGCTCTGGTTAATCCCCAGAAAAGAAAGTGGAGCAATTCATCCGAAAAGCCAATTTACAAAGAATGCGAGTGCGGTTTTGCTTCCTTGGACGTCTTCTCTTGAAGTCAAATCCGACAAACAACCAAATGCCACTTTTACGAACTTGATTGAAAGTACAAAAAAGGCAGACAAACGCTCTGAGTTCGTAATCGTAAACGAAGAGAAAGTCGCAAAACAACCGATCAACGCGCAAAATACGAATTTTGTGCTAGGTCTGCATGTCGAAGGAAATCTAAAATCTTTCTTCACTTCCGAAACTGTTCCTAAAGAAGTAACAGAAGCTTTTGTGGATAAAACCAAAGAAGGTAAAAAAAGCCAGATTGTAGTATTTGGAAGCCCTTATTTACTTTCGGACATGCTTGCAAGTAACGATTACATTCAACTCTTTCGGGCTAATCTTGGTTTTGTGCTAAACGTAATCGACATTCTAGGTGGGGATACCGACATGTTATCCCTTAGAACCAAACAAGTTTATACTAAGAATCTAAAGGATGTAAGTAAGACTGAGAAGTTTATCTTTAGCTTTATCAATATTTTACTGCTTCCAGTTGGAATTAGTATCTTCGCCTTCCTTCGCTTGAAAAAAAGATCTTCTGGTAAAAGGTAACAATTATGAAATCAATATTAGAAAATTATACTAAACTTATCGAATTCATCTCAAAAAATGTCGCATTTACTCTAACTGCGAGTAATATCGTTTTTCTCCTCTTAATCCTAATCATAAAAGATCCATTTGGATTTAGAGCTAGTAGTTATGACAAGGCAGATCCATTTTTAACTGCAAGTAGTTCTCAAGTTACTAAATTGGTTTTAGAAAAAACAAAAGTCACCGAGACTAAGTTCGAACTTGTTAAAGAAGGGGACGATTGGAATTTACTTACCAAAGGAAAAAAACTTCCTGCGGATAAAGAGCGAGTTGATTCTTTATTAAAGTCCATTTTGAATGCACGAAAGTATACAGTTGTTAGCTCCTCAAAAGAGAAGGCAAATGAATATGGATTTAACGAAGATGAAATCAAGGTAGAGGTCTTTCAAAATGAAACTTCTTTGGGTCATTTACTAGTAGGTACAGTCAGCACAGACGGGGTAAGTTCCCATATTAAATGGAAAGATTCAGATGACATCTATCTTGTAGAAGAAAATCTAAGAGCTACAACTAATAGAGCTGAATTTATTTACTTCCTAAACAAAAAAGTTTCTCCGGTTGGACTTACCTCAGATGAGATAATCGGAATTACCCTCAAAAAAGCAGGAAATGACTACGAAATAAAAAAGACAACTGTGTGGAACCTGGAATCTCCAAAGAAAGGAGAAATTGCAAACGAAGATATGAATACAAGTCTTTCTAAACTTTCGTCCATCACAAGTGATGACCTAGTTGTAGATGAATCTATTCTAAAAGGGATCGATCCAAACCCTTTTGAACTGCGTGTTGATTATAAAAGTAAAGAAGGCATTCCAAAAAGCTACACTTTGTTATCTGCTGGCTTTGATAAAAAGTTAAATGCGTATTACGTGCGAAAAAACAATGAACCTAGCATTTACAAATTAAGCGAGTATTCAATCAAATCCATTTTAGATTTTAAACCAGAGACTTTGGTTAAAAAGTAATTAAGGATTAATATGGAAAATACAATTTGTGTAATAGATGATGACGAGATTAGCGAGAAGACATTAGCTTTAATCCTTAAATTACAGGGCTATAAAGTAATCTCTGCAAACACTGCAAACAAAGCCTTAGAAATAATGGAAGATACTATTCCCGATTTAATTCTATTAGATATTGATATGCCTGAAATGAGCGGTCTAGAATTCATTTCTATCATAAAGAAAAAAAAAGAAATCAAAGACATTCCAGTCCTATTCATCAGCGCACATCAAGATGTGGATACAAAAGTAGAAGGACTTCGGTTAGGAGCAATTGATTTTATTTCTAAACCATTTCAAAATCCTGAGGTGGTGACTCGTATAAAAGTCCACCTCGAAAATAGCCTCCTACAAAAACAATTATACGAATTAAATAAAAAGAAGAATAAATTTTTTTCTATCATAGCAAAAGATATGAAAGAAGATTTGGATCAAATTTTTGCTCAAATAACCTCTCTGGAAGATTTCCTAAACTTAAACGACTTAAAATCGTTAAAAGACACACTTACTAAATTGAGTAAATCTAACGAGCAAACAAAATCCTATCTCAGGAATCTAATTTATTGGTCTCGATTAGAAACGAAGCTAATAAGCCTTACACCCACAAATATAAATTTATCCAAAATTATAAAAGAAGTTTTAAAAGAAAACAGCCATACAATCGAAAAAAAGAAAATTACGATTCAAAATTCTTTTACGGATAATGACATTTTTGCGTTTGGAGATGAATATTCAGTAAAAATAATTTTAGAAAATCTATTTTCAAATGCAATCAAGTTTACTAATTATAATGAATACATTCAAATCAATTACACAAAGTCTTCTGAGATAATCATAATTTCTATTTTAAATAAGGGAATGTTTTTTAGCGATGAGCTACAGGAAAAAATACTAAACTTTGAGTACCACTCCAAAGAACCTCTAAATGAAACAGAGAAAGGATCAGCGCTTGGATTAACCCTGAGTAAAGAGATCGTAGAAAAGAATAATGGTAATCTAACCATTGCAACTGAAGGCAATATTACAAAAATTAGCTTTACGCTCCCACTTTCGCTTTTGTAGACAATCTTTTGGCAGCCTCTTTCGACACAAGAAAGTCTAGATTTCCTGCAATTTTTACGGTTTAAATCTCTATTTATCTTTCAATTTTTTTAAAGTATTTTTAGTCTGATAAAAAAGGAGTATAAAACTTATGAAAATCAAAGGATTATTTGTTTATATCATCTTTACAATTTTTTTGATCAACTGCTCGCAGAAGCAAAAGCAGTATGTACCACTTATAGGGCTTGTTCAAGATACAACGACCGCCTCTAACAACACGAGTAATGCAATTACTTCTAGCGCAGGAGAAGTAACTCTCGTAGCAGGTGGAACTAAATCAGATATTGTTCAAACTCCAGAAGCGGCTACGACCTCTACCCCAGTTGTATCTATTACTGGAAGTGTAGGAACAATTTCCTCGAGTGATAGTGATTCCACTACATCTAGTTCTACTACTTCTTCCTCTACTAGTTCTAGTTCATCTGAATCCACTGCATCAAGCACAGAAAGCTCTTCCAGCAATACTTCCAATGAACTTACTAGTGGTACGGATACTTCTTCTAGCAGTAGTAGTTCCAACTCAACTACAACTGTGACTCAAAATACAACCACCGAAACCCCTTCGACAACGAATACTACTACAACTTCCACTGAGAACTCTACGAACAATTCTTTGGGAACCATCCAACCATCTGTAACGGTAACCATGGGCTCTACGACCAGTACGCTAGTTGCCGTTGCGGGTTACCTATTAGATAGCAAAGAAAATACAATTGGTGGAGGCACTTTTATTTTAACTGGTGTAAGTACAGACGGACATACTCTAAGTATTTATTCTGGAACTTCTACTGCCGAAGGTGCCATCAGTGGAGAATTTTCAGTGCCCACTGGAGTTAGTAATTTAAATTTAGTTCTTTCAATCAGTGGGAACTCTTCTCAGCCGGTCACTATTCCAGTTTCTGTAACCACTGAATGCAAAGAAGATAATAATCGCGGACATGGGAACGATGCAGATGGAGTAGATGAGGATAATACTGGAAATAGTACAGGTGTAAATTCTAATGCAATGGAAAATAGAAAATCCAACGACAAGAAAAATGATACCTGTGTTGCAGGATCAAAATATATTTCCAAAATTGGAAATATTAAATTACCAGTTCAAGCCAGTCAACTTGCATTTTTAAAAGAAAATAGTAATCTAATGGCTTACCTAAACGGCACTGACGGAAATCATACATTAGCCGTTATATTGATTATTCTTTTTACAGGGCTAGGACTTGTTTTAAGAAAGAAATTTCTAATTAGCTAATCTAAACTCTTTAAAGATTGCCGAAATCAAAAACGGCAATCTTTCTTCATTTAGGATTAATCAAATAATAAGATTGTATTCCGATAAACTCGGAGGGTGCAGTCGGAAATGAATCAGGGCAATTCACTGTTAGCCTACTTAGAAAATTAACCTGATATGGATTTGCAAAAAAAAGTTTTACAAAAAAACTTAGCACAGCAGAAATGTTCGATAGTATATTGATTTTTCCTAGACTATTTAGTCGCTCTGATAGCACAAAACATCCATTTTCCCCAATAAATATTTTTTCTTTTAAAGGTAAGCTATAACCTGAGTATTTATCGATTTCAGAGTTTAAGATTTCCGTCTTCCTAACAAGACCTGAGAGTAAAAATTCTCCCTTCGCATTTTGAACGACTAGAGTTCTGAAGTAATCATCTGGTGATTTTTTAACTCCATGAAATCCACCCGTAAATAGCCGCATACCTTCTTTATTCGAAGCACGTAGTATTTCCCATTTACTACTATATTTGTAAACTTCATAGTTAGTAATCAAATGCTCCATTCCACCAAGACCATTTAATTCAATATTTTCGCCTTTATATTCAATATAACCAGTAGTCTTTACAAAAGAAAAAGGAATATCTGCTCTTACAAATTTTTCTTTTCCGGATACTAAGTATTTTCCGCCGGAAAGTGTAGCACCTAAACCGTTTGATTCAAATTTTAGATAGAGTTTTATATCATCATAATATTGCGAAACTTCGAAGATGCCATTTTGATGTTTAAGTGTATTGTTATATATCTTGAGGTTAATACCATTATCCACACTCAAATCTTTTCTACCAAATTCTTTTATCGTAGCAAACGAACCTGTTTTCTTAGATTCAATCAATAAGCTTGTCCCTGCATTAAAATCATTTGGACCGAGATTACTAACTAAAAAAGTTACAATAATATTATACTCTGTGTTTCGAAAGAAAAAATTCCAGCCCTGTAGATAACCCTCCTCTGTATGTGGTTGGTATACTATATCGGCTAACGTCACTTGTCTTATATTTAAATTGGAATCTGCTTTTAATGCAAAGAAAACTAAAAGTAAAATTAGAAATTTTTTCATAAGAAATAAATGCGATCTATCACTAAGAGCGTCAAGTAATTAAAGTTAATTAAACTGAATGGTTCGAATCACATCGGGATAACAATCTTCTCGTTCTTGACCACTAATAGTAGAAAGTTTGGAATACCATGAGCCATTATCGTATAATAAGTCCAACCAATAGGTATAAAGTTTAGCAACTCCATTTTGATTGGACACATTTAGATTTAAAAACTCAGTATCCTGTAAACCTTTTACTAAAAAATTTTCTCCGCTGGAATTTGTGATTAATACTTTCGCAGGAAAAGCCTGATAAGCCGTTCCGTCTTTTACTTTCTTTCCCTTCTTGAGTTCCCATGATTGGATCTTTATTTGTTTAATATCCGTTATCCTGAGTTTCTTGTCGTATTTAATTCCTTCTTTTGTATGCTGAAAAAATAATTCCTCTTTTTCATATTCAATATTTCCAGCAACCTGTCTTCCGTCACATAGTTTAGCAGTAATGGAAGTCGATTTTAAATTCTTTTCCTTTTTAGAATCCTTCTTCGAAATCTCTTTTTTGTCAGCTAATTCTACGTTCGGTGGAATTGGTTCTACTGGTGGATCCAAGGAGAGTATGGATGGATAAGGGAAAATTGCCACCAACGCACAAAAACATACAATAAAAAACCTAGTCAAACGGTGAAACTCTATAAAAATTCTTCCTGTCACCAATTCTATGGTTTACTATTTTTTACAATCATGGCAGAAGCTTGGGTTGCGGAATCTAAATTTTGAACGATTTTTTCTAATTCTTCTTTAACCGTTGACTTACCCACTCTCACAACAAAGAAATCTCTTTGTTTTAAAACGTAAGGAACAAATTTCCCAGGAAATTTATTTTTAGTTAGAACATTTTCCTTAAACTTGTTTGCCTGCTCTTGTGAACTAAAAGCTCCCAACTGAATTGTATAAAAATTTTTCTCCTCTAAAACAATTGGATTTTTTACAGGAGCAATAGGATTTTTCTTTAGCGGATAACCATAAATAGGCTTTTTAACTGGCAAAGCTGTGTTAGTCGCAACATTGGTAGCTGGAACAGTCTTAACCGGTGTTACGGTTGCAGGCTGAATAGGATTCGCTGTTGGTGTTTTTTTTAGCAAGTCCTCTTTCACTTCTACAACAGGTGCAGGGACTGGAATAGGTTTTGTATTATCTATAGGGGCTGATGGTTTTAAATCGACAACTTCAGAATCTGAACTATCGATCTTTTCTTCAGCAGGAGCTGGCACCATATTTTCTTCCGGAGAAGATTTTAATGGTGACTTTTCACTCAGCTTAGATTCATCTTTTGTGGAACTACTATTTTCTTTTACGGCTACACTTTTTTTACCGATAGAATTTCCTAAAATAAAAAAATAAGCCATTAGACCTATGAGTATCAGCACACTAAAAACAATTCTTCTAAAATCTAAATTGATTGTATAAAAAGTTCTCTCTTTCATTTGTTTCCTTCTTATCCACTAGGATAATTTTTTACTCATTATTAGGGAATAAATTGCGTTGCATTCTGAGTTCAAATGCGTTAAGTCTTTATCGTTGATAATGTTAAAGTCGGATAATTCCAACTTTTTCTTAATATCCATCTGGTTCGCTAATCGGTTTCGAAATTCCTCCTCTGAAATTTGATCTCTTTCCTGAACCCTTTTCCATGAATTTTCATAGTCTGCCGAAACTGTTAACGTTGCGTCACAGATAGTATCTCCCTTCGCTTCAAAAAGTAAGGGAGCCTCCCATGCAACAATTCTGCCATCTGCAATAGATTCAATTAAATCCAATGTCTTCTGCCGAATTAATGGATGCAAAAAACCGTTCAGCTTAACAATGGCGTTTTTATCAGAAAACACAATTCCGGCAATCCTTTTTCTATCCAAATTTCCCCTTTCATCCAAAATTGTATCTCCGAGCATTTCTACCAAATTCGATTTTACAGGAGAATCAAAAGCTGTAAAACTATGAGCTATCTCGTCAGCAGAAATCCGAAAAGCACCTAGTGATTCAAAAGTTTTTGTAACCACGGATTTACCACTACCCATTGAGCCAGTTATTCCTAACACAAAACGATTTGACCAAGTCTTCATAATTTTACCTTTTCTTAATTTCGGTTTAAATGGGCAGATCGAACTAAAAAGTTTAAGAGTTTTTCATTTTTCTTACCGTTAATTAAATGTAAGTTTTTGTTTTATTTTAAAATATTGCTTGGAAAAAAAGACAGCAAAAACAATAGTTTCGTATTTGTATTCTTAGTATAGAGAGGTTTTATTCCGTGAAAAATTCACCCATTATTGAAATCATTAAAGCAAGAGAAATCTTAGATTCTAGAGGCAATCCTACCATTGAAGTGGATGTTCATTTACAAAGCGGTCATATCGGACGTGCTGCAGTTCCATCAGGAGCTTCCACTGGCGAATACGAGGCAGTGGAACTAAGAGATGGCGATAAAAAACGTTATGGGGGAAAGGGTGTTTTAAAAGCAGTAAACAATGTAAACACTAGGCTTGCCAAAGCAATCGTTGGAATGAGTGCTCTCGACCAAACTGCGATTGACGAAAAGATGATTAAGGAAGACGGAAGTGCGAATAAAGCAAATATTGGCGCCAACGCGATATTAGGAGTTTCTTTAGCAGTTGCCAATGCTGCGGCTAAATACTGTAATCTTCCATTGTATCGTTATATCGGTGGAAATTTTGCAAGAGAACTGCCAGTTCCAATGATGAATATTATCAATGGTGGATCTCATGCGGATAACAACGTCGATTTCCAAGAATTTATGATTTTACCTGTAAGCGCTACTTCCTTCAAAGAAGGACTCCGAATGGGAGCAGAGGTTTTTCATGCTTTAAAATCTGTATTACATGCAAAGGGATTAAATACAGCAGTTGGCGACGAAGGTGGATTTGCCCCTGATTTAAAAAGTAACTCAGAAGGATTTGAAGTTATTTTAGAAGCTATTAAAAAAGCTGGGTTCAAACCTAAAGAAGATATTTTAATTGGACTGGATGCTGCTTCTAGTGAGTTCTACGACAAGAAAAAAAAGAAATACGTTTTAAAGGCAGAAAAACAACCAGAGAAAACAAGTGAAGAATTGGTAAATTATTATGCAGAATTAGTCGCAAAATATCCTATTATCACAATTGAAGATGGATTAGACCAAAATGATTGGGCTGGCTGGAAATTACTAACGGAAAAATTGGGCAGCAAAATTCAACTCGTGGGAGATGACTTATTTGTTACCAATATACAAAAACTCCAAAAGGGAATTGAAGAAGGAATTTGTAATTCTATTTTGATTAAGGTAAATCAAATTGGAACGTTAACCGAAACATTATCCGCGATCGAAATGGCAAAACGTGCTGGTTACACGGCAGTAGTCAGTCACAGAAGTGGAGAAACAGAAGACACAACCATTTCGCATATCGCTGTAGCAACGAACTCAGGACAAATCAAAACTGGCTCTCTTTCTCGAACTGATAGAGTTGCTAAATACAACGAACTTCTTAGAATCGAAGAAGATTTGGGTACGAGCGCAGTTTACAAAGGGAAAAAAACATTTTATAATCTAAATGTTAAATAAAAGCCAAATACAAATTTCTGTAGGACTGATCTCCGTCTTTTTAATACTCTATTCAGCCGTACTCGGCTCAAATGGTTTGTTAGAAAGACGAATTCTTGAAAGTCGTCTAAACACGCTTAGAGAAGAAGTAGAGAGATTGGAAACAGAGAATATGAATTTAGAAGCAAAAAAGAAATTTCTCCGAGATGACGAAACAGCACTCGCAAAAGAAGCAAGAAAATACTACTTACTATCTGAGGATGCGAAAATCATAAAGTTTAAGGAGACTGTTTCGAATGAATCCAATGATAGGCTATTTGCCTCCGGCTTACCAGCCTCTCATTTTAAGAAAAAGGACACCAAAGACCAATTGCCGCCTGTTGATATGTTGAAGTTTTTTTACATAGTCGGAGCGGGTGCAATTTTAATTGGTGTTTTCATGAAATTTAGATAATAAAAAGTGGTAGATATGAACTTGAATCAAACAAACTTACTTAAATCAGAAGATGAAACAGAAGAAAAAGCACCTAATATTTTAGAAGAGCTTAAGAATGGAAATTCTATCCAAAAGAAATTTTTAGATAGCAGAAAAATTTTTCTTTGGGGTCCTGTAATGGATGAATCCGCAAAGGAAATTGTAAGCAAACTTATGTATTTAGAAATGATTGATCCAGGAAAAGAAATCACATTTTATATCAATAGCCCTGGTGGAGTAATTACCTCTGGAATGACTATTTATGATACGATGAAAATGATTTCTTCGCCAGTTGCGACTGTTTGTATGGGAATGGCGGCTTCTATGGGCTCACTCCTATTATGCGCTGGAGAAAAAGGTAGAAGATTTATTTATCCTAGTGGAAAAGTAATGATTCACCAACCAAGTATAGGTGGACAAATTGTTGCCCCTGCTACCGACATTCGAATCCACGCAAATGAAATTAAAAAAACGAAAGAGCTTTTGAATAAAATTCTCGCAGAAGCATGTAGTCAACCTCTCGAAAAAATCGCACAAGATACAGATAGAGATTATTATATGACTGCTAGTGAAGCAATTGAGTATGGAATAGTAGACGCACTCGCAACTTCGATTCATGTCCAATAACCAAGAATTAGAAAGTGTATTTAGACTTTATTTAGATCACACACAAAGACAAGAAGATGGAGAGATAATTGTACTCATCTTAAATTATCTCTCTTTTTTATTTCAAGATGAGGATGATGAATCCCCAGAAGCGATTCTTTTAGAAGATTTTACACAGTACGAAGTAGATGATTTTTTACATTTTTATTTAGAAGATAATTTTGATAATTTCGAAGAGCTGATACAAAAGTCTAAGATTATGTTAAAGAATTTCTTGAAATTTCTGAAAGAGAAAAAATATTTTAATAAAGAAGAAGTAGACGAATGGACGGAAATACTGAAGTAACAAATCTACACCCTCCCAAGTTTTTAAACAATAATCATGTCCAAACAATTTTCACGACCATATTCCCACCTAAAAATAATTTAAAAACAAAGTATGAGTCAGATGTAATCATCTTAAAAACAAAAGATGAAAGTGGAGACTTTCTATGGCTGGATCACAATCCTCCTCTCTCTAAGACAGATAAAAAAGCGGTGTCTTACAATGGATACTATATGGTTTTATTTCACGGAATGGAAGGAACCTCGGACAGCCATTATATTGTTTCGTTAGCTGAGGCTGCACTCCTTAACGGTTACGGGGTAATACGTGTTAACCAGAGAGGTTGTGGAAAAGGAGAGGGTTTATCCAAAAAAGGTTATAACGCGGGGAAAACAGATGATGTGGCTCTCATCGAAAATCATGTATACAGGCATTATTCTAAAAAGATTATACTTTGTGGGTTTTCACTTTCAGCAAATATAATTTTAAAATACTTTGGAGAAAAAAGAACGATACGATCTAAATTTTTTTCGGCAGTATCTCCGCCTCTTGATTTAAAAAGAGCCTGTGAGTACATCGACTCACCTGCGGGACTTTTTTACAGAAGAGTATTTTTAGATTCTTTTAAAGACAAGTTCAAACGAGGGGTTTTAATGGCATCTAAAGAGATAAAGCAAAATGCTTATAATGCAAAAACAATGTTTGACTTTGATGATTTGGTTACAGCACCGCTCTTCGATTATAAAGGCGCACTCGATTATTACAAACATAATTCAAGCATCCACTTTATTCATAAAATCAAAACGAAGGGAATTGTGATTCATGCAATGGATGATCCTTTAATTCCGCCAGATACATTCCGAAGTATTCATTGGAAAAAAATTCCTTCCCTCACTCCAATTCTCACCGAAACCGGTGGGCATGTAGGCTTTATTACTCGGAAAACAGAGGAAATACCCGATGGAAAATGGTTAAATTTTATACTCCTGCAATTTTTTAGAAAATTAATTTAATTTTGTCAAAAAATTATTGATTAAATTTACTGCTATGGAAATATATTTCCATGATGCTACAAAATAAATTATTTCTAGTTCTATTTAACTCTAAAGAGGGAAGTAAATGGGAAAGTTGGAAAAGGTTCGCCTCAAAGAACAACTATTTATTTTCTCTAATTCATGATCCATTAGAAAGACCAATCATTAGAGGATTATTAAATGACAAACCTGTTTCCGTAGAAGCTATCTATGAAGGTTATTTAGAAAAAGAATTACAACTCAAAATAAAAAGTCCAATTTACAACCCAAAGGAGAATTATCTCCTTGTTCAAGACAAAAAAGTTTATAATTCCAAGAGCGGAATTTTTAACAAGTCGCTCCAAGGAATTTGTGAAAACAAAAATTTAGAGGAAAAATTTTTTATTAAAAGTGATACAGAAAGACTACCTTCTCAAATATTAAATATCCCAGATTTATCGAAAGACCTAATTTCACAAAATAACTTTTCGATTGAGATAATTGGTTTTGAAATGATTCTAACAAGTTACGCTATAATCGAAATTAATAGGGAATTTATTGACTTACTAAAGTTATTTTATTTTTTCCTCACTAGCTTCGAAAAACTTTCATTAACCACAACCAGCATTAGAAAATAATTTTTAGGAGAAAACAAATGGACATTCATATTCTAGCAATTTTAATAACTTCATTTACAGTAAATATTCAGAGTGCTTAAGATAAGTTTTAGACTTACCTAAACTTTTCATTTGGAACCAATCCTTCTCTATCATTCGAGAATTCTGGACTGATTCGATATAAATAATACATCTTGATTTTTCCTTTGTTTTTTGCATCTACCTCAACACGGTATTCGCAATCAAAAAAATCTTTCACTAGTTCATACGTCGCATAACTGATATTAATCTTTCATGGAGTTCCACTAGATTCCATCCTGCTTGCAGTGTTTACAGTCAGTCTCTCTTAAAACGAAAAATTCCCTGCGTAATTAAAATTCCGGCTAAGACTAAAATAGCGCCGATCCACATGAATAGGGTAAATTTTTCCCCAAATATAAAATAGGAAAAAATACATGCAAATACTGCTTCAGTAGAAAGAATCACTCCAACATGAGGAGCGGGAGAAAATTTTTGCGCCCACATTTGAACAATATACGCGACAAGGCTTCCAAAGATTGCAAGAAATAGAACTCCGTAAATAGCAAAATTACTAAAAGAATTTGGAACTCGATCTTGCCAAATTGCGGGAATAAGACTCATTAACCCAACGATAAACAGTTGTATTTGGGCAAGTAAAATCGGATTCGGTTTTTCAATGCTAACAAGAGTACGATCCACAATCACAACATGGAAAGCATAAACCATTGCACCGGCTAATAGAAATAAATCTCCAGTATTGACTTCTGTTAGATCATCGAGACCATCGAGAGAAATAAAATAAAGTCCGACAAAGGTAAGAATTGTTCCGAAGATTGTTTGCCATCCCAAACGGTTACCCGTCCAAAAATAGTGGATAAAAGGCACAAATACAACAAGCGTTCCAGTGATAACACCCGATTTGCCAGGGTCTGTTGTTGTCATTCCCTTGGTCTGCAAAATAAACCCTAACCCAAGGGCAAGCCCGCAGCTACTAAAATATAGGAGTTCTCTAGGTGATATATGCTTCAAACTACCAATTTGAAAAGGTAAAAGGATAAAAGCAGCGATTAAAAATCGAAAAGAAAGTAAGTAAAAAGGAGAGATTTCGACCAATAATTGTTTGATTAAAATGAAACAGTAGCCCCAAAGCACATTCAAAAGAAGTAACACCAAATCAGCAAATAACACCCTACTCATTCGGATAGTTTTGGGTTTCCTAGTTTTCCTAAAAGGAAATTTTATTATTCCAGTTTAGAGAGAATAGTAAAAACACTTTCTTTTGCAGTTTTGACAAATTTTACTCAAAATTTTCTATAGTTGTTCGATAAACTCTATAGAGGTAATTATGCTCAGAGGAATATATACAGGCGCAAGTGGAATGGCAATTCAACAAACTAGAATGGACGTGATCGCGAACAACCTAGCAAATGTGGACAAAACTGCATTTAAGCGAGATACAACCCTTTTCAAAACATTCCCTGAGATGTTAATCCATCGTTACGATGAAGACGGTGTGGGAAAAGTTCCAATGGGCTCTTTCGATACAGCTCCTGTAGTTGGCAAACTAGGATTAGGCGGAGAAGTCAACGAAGTCTATACTCGCTTCGAACAAGGTGCAGTTAAAAAATCCGAAAACCCATTTGACCTCATGTTAAATGACAAACCGGGTGCAGAAAAACCAGCTTTCTTTTCCGTGATGACCAATCGTGGAGAAAGATTGACCCGAAGTGGTGCATTTGTATTGGACAATAACGGCTACTTAGTTACTCCGCAAGGTTTTCCTCTTCTTGGGGAAAATGGTCCCATCAAAGTAACTCGCGCAAATTTCCTAGTAAAAGAAAATGGGGAAGTTTTTATGAATGCGGATATTGGAAATGATCCGCGCGAAGGTCTTACAAGTGCCGAACACAATCGCTATAAAAATCCTGTTCTTCTGGATAAATTAAAAATCCGAACTGTAGAAAATCCGCGACACTTAGATAAAGAAGGAGATTCTTTTTATGTAGATACTCCTGAGTCAGGTGAGCCAAGACCATTTCGGGATGAACTAGAAGGTCCGGAAGTTTTACAAGGCTACTTGGAAGCGTCTAACGTTCAAGTTGTTACAGAAATGGTGGAGATGATTGAAGTTAACCGCGCCTATGAGGCAAACCAAAAAGCAATCCAAACCCATGATTCACTTTTAGGAAGATTAATCAATGAGGTAAGTAGATAACTTCTACTTACTCATTACCCGAAACAGTGTAATGCCGAATTCTCCTCGATATCCCACTAATAAACTGACAACCAAAACTAAATCTAAAAAAAGTAACATTATCGATGATGCAAAAAATGCTACAACGAAGGGCATAAAAGACATTTCAGATACAATTGAAGGTGGAAAAAAAATCAATGATTTGCTGATTAGAAAGAGCATTCTACTCGCTGAAATAGCAATAAGGCAAAATGAATTAAATTCCATTGATAGAAAAATCGGAGATACGTTAAAAAAGAATCCATTAAATGAATTTCTATTAAAAATTACTGCACAACTCGAAAAAGTTGAAACGAAAGAAATTGCAGAATTCCTAGAAGCACTAAGACCACTAGGAAACCTCCTTGATTTATCTAAAATTTTAGCAAATCAAACTTCCATGGAAATATCAAATACCATAAAGTCAAATGTGCGAGCTATACCCAAAAAGCAAAAGTGACTATATTTCTAGGTAATAATAAAAACGGGACAAATATTGTTTACCCGCCTAATTTCTTTTCCAGTTCAGCTTTCTGCGCATCTAATTGCCTCATTTGATCTTTGGTTCCATCTAGAATTTTTTGGAACTGTCCATCTTTATCTGCTTCTCCATCTTCTTTTTGCGACTCAATCAAGTATTCGATAATTTGCAACCTGTCCTCTACGACTTTTTTCTGATGAGAAAAATGTGTATCTAAATCGTCACGGGTAAAAGTACCGCTATTGACTGCATTTTGCGCCTTATTCCATTTATCCTGTAACTGAACTTGTTTTTCCTTTTCTACCCGAGTCATCCGACGTGGAATCAGATCATTATTCGTAAATTGTTTCCTTAAATCCTCGAATTGCTGCATCGCGTCTTCTTCCCAAGGTTTACCAGTTTGTGGATTAATTGGAATTTCCCCTTTTTCGCCCGACGAATTTGCATTTACTTCTTCCTCAGGAAAAGAAACGCCTGTTTTCATAAACTCACCATCGAAGACCGAAGCATCGTTATTCCGTTGTCCTCTTTTTTTTTCGGATACAGAACCGTCCGAATCACTTCCGCCACCACTGAGAAGCATACTTAGTTTTTTAGATTCTGCTTTTTTCTTCTTTTTATCATCTGGAGAAAAAGCGAAGTATCCGATTAGGACTAAGATTAATGCTACAACTATAGAAATACTTGTATTACTTTTCATAAAATTATATTCATATACATACTTTGAATTGAAAACAAAAAAACTTGTTTTTTGTTTGGCTTTTATACGTAATTTGAAAAATGGAGGAAACCATGATTAAAAATTACCCTAGGTTAATCCAAATATTGTTTCTTTTCGGAATTCTATCTTTATTTATATCTACATGCGGTACGAATACTGATACACCGACAGTGTTATCTCCTTTGATGTTTCTTACAAACCCTATCAATGTTCCACAGCTTATTGGCGTAATTCCAACAGAAGAGATCCCAACGTCCGGAAATGATTGGTTAGGTTATTTCAATCCTAATAGACCCGAGTACATCGTAAAATACTTTGTCACAAATACCGAGCAACAGTTCATAGGATACAATTTATATGTCACAACCCAAACTCCTACTCTAATTGATACGCAAACAGGACTAGCGAGTAGTATTTATTCCGAGAATGGAATTCTGCCTTCGTTTCCACATTTATCCCTCGAAAATTCCACTTCAACCGAGAATATCAAACGACGTAAAATCGCATGGCGTGTTCCTCCACCTGGAATCCAGTATTTTCAAAAATGTGAAATGTATACCTTTACGCTGAGGGCAGTCTTAAGTAATGTACAGCAGTCCTCTAACCCATCGTTTCCTGTTTCGGCTTGCGCGGGAGTTGATCCAAGTAAATGCCCGGCGGGAAGTAGCTGCAACCCTACTACTTGTACTAACTCTGCATGTGATATAGAAACAAGGAAAACTTGTCCTGTAGGTACTCTTTGTAACCCTTGTACGATTCTGGAAAGTACAGGCTTACCTAAAGCAGGTTGTGAATGTCCTACGGGAGTTACTACTGACCTTTACGCAACTCCTGCTATTTCTTGCAACCGATGATAACCGAACGAGGAACTTTATTTATAGTCGCGACTCCCATTGGAAACCTAGAAGACATAACGCTTCGGGCTATTCGCATCTTAAAAGAGGTAGATTTAATCCTCTGCGAAAATGCAAAAAACTCGTATAGACTTCTCCAACATCTTGGAATCAAAACTCCTTCTAAAACACTTTTTGCAGGTCAGGAAAATTCATTTAAGTGGATTATAGATGATCTAAAGGGGGGAAAGAATTTTGCTTACATTTCCGATGCAGGAACTCCTGGAATTTCAGACCCAGGAGCCGGTCTAGTCAGACAGGCTAGGAAAGAAGGAATTTCTATTGTCCCAATTCCCGGTCCAAGCGCTCTAAGTGCTATTTTATCCGTCTGCGGATTCCAAGTGAATCCAACTTTTTTTTTAGGATTTCTTTCAGAAAAACCGAATCGTAAAAAACTTGAGCTAGAAGAATATGTTGAAAAGGAGGGATTAATAGTATTCTATGAATCTGTATATAAAGTAAAGGCAACTATAGAAATAGTAAGGGAATTATTTCCCGGAACTGAAGTTTTGGTAGGACGGGAAATTACTAAAGCGCACGAAGAAATAAAACTATATAAATCTGAGGAAATTACCCAGGAAAACATATACCCCAAGGGTGAGTTTGTGATATTAATAAATAATTACAAGAAAAAAATCGCTAAAGAGAAAGCATCTTCAACCGATACACTATACAGAGAGAGGTAGCATATATGTTAATAGATAAGATAAAAAGTATTGGTTCGGCTTTTGAGCCTAAAAAAACTGCTCCTGTCAAAAAAAGCTCCGAATTACTATCAAATGATAATGTGCAAATTTCAGATGCTGCAAAATTAAAAGCTGACATCAAATCCATAACTACTCATACAATGTCTCTGCCAAATAGTATGGATGTAGAAAAGGTAAATGATATTAAATCTAAACTTGCCAATGGCTATTATGACAATATTGGATTAGAGATCATCGAAAAAACTGCCGAAAAAATCGCAGACTCGTTTCTGGGCAACTAAAAGAGATAGATGCCTGTTTTACAAGACTGGGTCAATTTTCATTTTCCCTGTAAGCTTCATATTGAAATAGATTGTGCTCCCAAGGTGGGGCACTTTATCAAGCATATTGGTTCCAGATTTCTCTTAATTACAACGCAAAGAGAAATGCATAATCCGAATGAATTATATATTTTAAAGTCAAGCATAGAAAAAGATACGGAAGGTCTTATAATCTATGACGACATTGAAAATGTTGGTACGTATAAAGAGCTTGATACAGCAGCTCACTTTGCAAGACAATCCCAAGTAAATTGTGTAATAGCTTATGGATCTTATGAATCGGTTAATATAGCTAAAGTTGTCTCCATATTAGCCACTAATGATTTATTTGCTGAGGAACTGGTCAGGCAAACAAAAAAGCCAAAAAAGAAAGCTTTGCCTTTAATAGTAATTCCGACCATGCCACTAATGGGTATTGAGTGCGCTCCCTTCTGCACGATTTTAGATGATCGGGATAATGAAAGAAAGTATTTTTCCTCTGCTGATTTATTTCCTGAGTTAATCATTGCCGATGCAAAAATTGGACTGCACATGAC
The DNA here is from genome assembly GCA_017996175.1 of Leptospiraceae bacterium. Lineage (GTDB taxonomy): Bacteria > Spirochaetota > Leptospiria > Leptospirales > Leptospiraceae > UBA2033. Next base: position 55,701 of record JAGOHK010000005.1, on the reverse strand, counting down.
ATCCTCTGATATTGCAAAGACTGGAACTTCTATTCTTGCAGCTGCCATTGATACAATTCTTTCCAAATATGCAAACGAGATCACAAACTCCTCGTCGCTAAGAGCGATAGAACTTGTTTCAAAAAATATCATTGCCTCCATTCGAGATCCCAAAAATATCCCGGCTAAGAATGCACTTTATGCAGCGAGCCTTTTAACAGGAATAAGTCAATCTGTAAGCTCTCTTGGGCTATGTTTTGCAATATCCCTTGCAACCATGAGTTTAACTAAATTGGATATTTTCCAAGCTATGTCTATCCTACTCCCCCATATCATGGAATACAATCTTACGACCTCTGCAAACAAGTATGTTATGATTGCAAGAGCACTAGATGAGGATACAAGTGATATTTCGGTGATTGAAGCAGCTATTAAAGCTGTAGAAGGAATTCGTAAAATATACATTGAACTAAAAATTCCTCAGAGGTTGTCCGAATACGAAGTTAAGAAAAACGAACTTCCAAAAATTGCTGCCTTGGCATTTTCCATGACATTCTTAGACTGCCTACCTAGAGAACTTCCCAAAAATGAAATAGAAACAATTCTCGTAGCTGCTTACTGATTTTTTTCTTGCATCGAATTGCACGTTCTAGTTGTCTGTTAGGATATATACTTACTAAGTAGGATTAAGAATGAGTGAAGAAAAAGCTGATACAATCATCGGAGAAGATATTGTTTTCAAAGGTACATTAAGGTTTAATAATTCTCTACGTCTAAAAGGACAAATGAAGGGAACGATTGAGTCAAATGGAGATTTGATTGTAGATGAAACAGGGCAAGTGGATGCGGATATTACCGTAAATTCTTTATCCGTTAACGGAATCCTTAGAGGTAATGTAGAAGCCAGGGAAAAAATTGAAGTTGGAAAAACAGGCTCCGTTATAGGAGATATAAAAACCCCTTCTCTTGATATACAGTCCGGGGCAAAATTTTCTGGCAATTGTATAATGTAATTTTTATTCATGTCCGAAAAAAAACAACATGGCACAAATTATTTAGGACTAGAGACATCTGATATAAGAAGCCTTTCTCCTTTTCAGTTTTATATTTTAAAAACGACTCTTCCAGATAGTAAAGACTGGGACTCCTTTTTAAACCCAGATCTAAAAAACCTCCCCTCCCCTTTTTTACTTCCAGACTTAACTGATTCGATACAGATAATAAAAAATCATATTCAGAAAAAAAGCCATATCCTGCTTTTTGGAGACCGAGATACGGATGGAATTTCTTCCACGAGCCATCTTGGTTTCTTTTTCAGAGAATACCACGAAAAACTGGGTGGAAAACTAACAATAAAAACATCGTCGGCTAATGACGATTATGGTCTATGTCCAAGTGCGGTTACTTTCATTAAGGCGCAAAAGCCAGACCTACTCATTACTTTAGATTTTGGAACTTCTAACTACCAAGAAATAAATGAATTGGCAGCAGACGGAATTGAAGTTATTGTCCTCGACCATCACGAAATTCCAATCAAAATACCTAAGTGTAAATTAATTAATCCTAAACGAGAAGACTCCATATACCCTGAAAAAAAAATTTGCACATCCACACTTGCGATGAAGCTAATATTTGCCTATCACTTAGATGAAATAATAAAACCGACAGTTATACAATCAGCAGATTCCCTATTTCCAAACCTAGAATCCATTTACCGACAAATTAATATTTCTGATATATTTAAAAAAAATCCAGAAATATTGGAAAAATTAAAATCCTTATTAGATCTATCGTCTATCGGTACAATTACTGATATGATGCCACTCTTCGGAGAAAATAGAGTCATCGTAAAGTATGGAATAGAAACTCTTAAAACTGTATTAAAGACAAAACCAGAGAATAGGCGCGGGCTATTTTATTTAATGCACTCTTTAAAATTAAGCTCTGAAAAAATTACCTCTAAAGATTTAGGCTGGAGTATAGGTCCTGCTCTTAATGCTGCGGGAAGGATGGGCAAAACAGAAGTAGCCGTAAACTTACTCCTGTCTACAAATGATTCAAATGCAGATAACTCGGCAAAAGATTTACTACAGCTCAATACAGAAAGAAAAGAAAGAACAAAAAGAAATATATACAAAGTAGAAGATTACTTTAAGCGAAAACCAGAACGAACAATGCAGGACGTAATCTTTTGTTATGAACCTGATATGGAGCCCGGTGTTTCAGGGATTGTAGCCACTAAACTGGTTGAAAAATACAAACGACCTGCAATTTTCATTACTCCAGACCATGGGCATGGTAGAGGAAGTATTCGCTCTTTTGGAAATGAGAATGTTTTAGATTTACTCAACTTAGTTTCTGAATTATTAATTCATTTTGGTGGTCATAAAGAAGCAGGCGGATTTTCCATTGAACTAAAAAATATTGGACCGCTAGAGGATAAAATTAAGCTCGTTGGATTCGATTGGCTACAAAAGAGTCAAACACCGATTAGCCCCGAAAAAAGTATAGTAAGTTTTTCAGCCTCTGATATGAGCGAAAAAATTTTCAAAGAACTACAAATATTTCAACCGTTTGGTCAAGAAAACCCAGAACCCCTACTATCAATTAAAAATGTAAAGATAATGGGTTTTAAGCCTATGTCAGAAGGGCAACACGCTCGTTTTCAAGTTTTAGGAGCAAGTAGTAAAATCAAATTTATCATCTGGAACAGAGCTTCCGAGTTGGAAAATTTCATAACCAAGTCAGATTCTATTGATTTATTTGGTTATTTGGAAGAAAATGTTTTTAATAATACATCTACAATTCAATTTGTAGTAACTGATTTCCAATCATGAATTTATTCGATTTTTTTTTCCCACCGAGCGTTAAATATTCAGAGGAAAATTTTTCCATTGTTTATTCTTCTTACTATGACATTTATCTAGGAGATCATGTATTTCCTGGAAATAAATTCTCAAAAATATACGAACTAATCTGCTTGGATGAAAATTTTAGCAAAATTGCAATTCATGAGCCTGAAAAAGCTACCATTGAACAACTCGCAACGGTTCATACAAAGGAATATTTAGATGATTTGTTAAATTTACGTATAACCGATAGAACTAAGTTTTCAGAATTACCTCTCACAGAAAGAATTTTAGAAAGTTTTTTATATGGTGTAGGTGGAACTATTTTAGCAATGGAGCTTACAAAAAAATATCAATTCGTTTTTAATCTAGGTGGAGGTTTACACCATAGTTTCGCCGACCATGCAGAAGGATTTTGTTATTTGAATGATGTAGCCATTGCAACTAAATTATTTTTAAGAGATAACCCAGGCAAATCAGTATTAATCGTAGATTTAGACGTACATCAAGGAAATGGAACAGCACATATTTTTAAAGACGATCCATCTGTTTATACATTCTCGATGCACCAAGATAATATTTATCCCAAAAAAGAATTATCAAATTACGATATAGCGTTACCAGAAAATCTTTCCAGTTCAGAATACTTAAGTCTTTTAGAAAAGGGTCTACTCTATATTAACCGCGATGTGAAACCTGATTTAGTTTTTTATCTGGCAGGAGCAGATCCATTCGAAGGAGATAGACTCGGAAGTATCAAATTAACTTTCGACGCTTTAGAAACAAGGGATGCTCTAATTAAAAAATTTGTCATGGAAAACAATTCTAGGGCAGTCATTGTGACAGCAGGTGGATATGCGAAACAATTTATGGATACAGTAAAAATACATTACCATACTGCACAAGTTTTCGCAAGGATCTAACATGGGTATTTTTGAAAATAGCGATAAAAGAAATATACGAAGTGATTCTGATAAACTTGGAACCCTCGATATGATAGATTTTAGGACAGAGCTAGGAACTACGTTAAATTTAGAAAAGTTAATTTTTGGTAGATTCTCTCACGATGAAATATATTCAATGTTAGAGGAATCAAATATTTTTTTAAAAATTAAACAAAGAGGATATGAAAATTTAAAATTAGTAACGGAGCCTCTTTCTGATTTAGATAATCGCATTTACATAAAAACCGAATCAAATGAAATTTTAGTTCATATTCGTCTAAAGATAGCTGACTTTTTTCTAAAACAAATACAAGAGAATAGAAAAATGATTTACATTGATTGGCTCTTAACACAAAATATTAAACTTGGAAAGCTCAAAGATAAGAAAATTTTATTCCAAGGTCAAGAATATCCTGGTTTGAATATTTTTAAAGAGCTTACCCAGTTTATATTTCTATTGTTCTCTCGGATGAGTTGTTATGGTGTATTTAATATTCCCGAATACTTTCATGACGCCGTTTTATTTCAAAGAAACTTTTTATTTGTAGATCCCATAAAACAAGGGCATTTCAAGGCAATCCTTAGTACATTCAAAAATTATACTGTAAGGGACTTGAGTAAGTTAATTTATACAGATAGGTTGGGTTTTACAGATACAAATGAAGTATACAAATGGAAACATGGAGAAATGTTGTTTACCAATGATGAATATTTGAAAGAAACTATCTTTGATAAAAATTACTTTGAAAAAGTAAAAATTGCACAAGCTACAAATTTTTTTTTGGTGGAGTAGGATTTGAAAATTGAAATTCTAATTATAGATGACTCTCTTGAAATAGGTGCTGCATTGCAGATGATTATTGAGAATCTAGGCTATACAAGTAAGTATTTTGATTCTTCCGAGAAAGCAATTCCGTATTTTCGAAATGAATTGAATCCAGTAATTTTTTTAGATATATTTCTTCCAAATGAAAATGGTCTGGATTTACTTCCTACTATTAAAGATATTAATCCTTTTACGCAAGTGATTATGATGAGCGGTGAAGGAGACATACAATCAGTAGTCTCAAGTTTAAAAAATAAAGCATCCGACTTTTTATTAAAGCCATTTTCTATTGAGTCAGTCAAGATAGCGATTGAGAGAGGAATTGAGTATCATACACTTTTAAAAAATAATTTTAATTACCAAGAAACATTAGAGCGCGATATGAAGTTTATATCCTCTATTCAAAAGCAAGTCATTTCTCCTAAAATAAATACTGATCAAGTTTATGCAGACTTTCATGCATATTCTTTTGTATCCGGAAGTTTCTATTATTCACAAGAAATTGACAATAATACAATTATTATTTTTGGAGAAATAGAAGGTAATGGAGTAACATCCAGTTTCATTGGTCTCTTAACAATTTGTTTACTGAAAGATATAATAAAAAAAGAAACAACTCCTGACAGGGTGCTTTCATTACTAAATGATGAATTGTATTTTAAAATTAATATCCATACATTAACAGCTATTTGCCTCTATCTTGATAAAAAAAATCATGTTATTCGCTACTCAAATGGTGGTGGAGCGAATCCTATAATTCTATCAAAAAATCAAACTCAAGTTCAATATTTAGATTCAGAAGTATCTAATATCATTGGTGTAATGCCAGGTACAGAATTTATTTTAAAAGAAAAGAAAATAGAAGATGATTCCATTTTACTTTTATACAATTCTGGATTTTTACCAATCGAATCAAATTCTACACAAGGATTCAAAAATTTCGTTTTAGGTTTCCAAGAGATGTACACTCGAGAAGGAGACTTTGAAAATTTAAAAAAATATATAGATTCATATATAAGAGAAAATCTAAAAAATAATCCAGAAAGAAATCATTCATTTATGCTGCATAAGTTTTAAGTATTCTAAATGGTATTTTGTCATTCTTGCATAAAAATCTCTTTGCCAAGTAGGCTCAACTGAGTTTATATTTTTTTCAAGCTCCAATTTGAAATATGTATTCTCTTCTAATAATTTTAAAGATTCCTCCTGCAAACCTAATTCCGCTAGTTTTACACCTGATTCAAATAGGAAAAAACTTACACTCAAGTAGAATTTTTTATAGGCTGGCTTTACCGAATTCAAATTTTTAGCTTCTTTTGATTTTCCAAAATGTTCTATACGCGTTAAAGATTTTTCTAATTCTTCTAATTTACTCAATTCTGGTTTACTCAAATAAATAGCATTCAAAGTGAAAATAAAACCAGCAAATAAACAAATAGGAACAAATTCTAAAGGTAAAACGGACTTCGGTAAAATCTCGTTATCCTCGTTTACCGCCACTGTTTCAATCCAAATAAACACGCTTAAAAAACTTATCGGTGTCCAATAAAATGCCAACAAATCCCAATCAGCCGGAAAACCCAACTGCGGATAATGAACGAAACCGTGGATGGAAAATCCTAACAATACAGTTAATAAAAATTGAATTTCTTTTTTAAGAAAAAAACTTTTTAATGCAACTTTTTTAAAACTAATGCTGTAAATTATTACTACAAAAGGCAAAAATGCAGATCCAATGATACAAAATAAAATATCCCTAAAGTGGTGAATGGAAATCATTTTTTTTAAAGGGTAAAATTTAGGATTCGTTAAATGAGTTTGGGTAAAATCAAATCTTACGTCAGAAAAAAAAGTAAAGTAAGCAAACACAGGAGCTAAAAAAAGAATTGATACTAGCGTACAGAAAAAAGCATTACGAATAAATTTCCCTTCGTCAGAAAAATGATAACATAGAAACACAAGAGATAATAGCAAATAGCCGCTTACAAGATGAAATAGTATTAACACGCTTGCGATAATTGAGATTGGAATTAGGATTTTTAAATTTCTTTTTTTATTTTCTCTAATTTCTTGCATTACAAAAAGAATATAATACCAAAGTCCTACTGTTACCATTGTATAATTTTCACTATAACCAAAAAATAAATACATCCCACCTGAACTTAGAACTAAGAAATAGCCAATAAATTTAATTTCAAACTTTCTAAAAAAATAAAATAAAATACAGATTGCGATAAAACCGGAAACGGTACTCACCAGTCTATAAACCTGCATAGGATTTAAAAAAAAGGAATCAAACTTTGCATAAAGTAATGAATGAATCAAGGCTTCTAAGATTTCATCCATCGTTAAGTGAAAGCCAAATATTTTTGCTTCCAAAGCCAAATGCTCTAAAAGCAAAACTCCATCCCCCAAATTCAAATTACGAACAGGAAAAAAAATCATTAGGAAAATAAAAATTCCAAAAAGCACCGCAAGCCAGAGAAAATTCGTATTTACAAAAAAGATTGGTTTCCTTTTTTTCTTTTCATACCAATAAATGAGTGATTGCAGAAAAACACAAAATAGAGAGAAGAAATACAGATATTCTTTAGGAAAATAAACAAACCATACTGAAGGAGAAAAGTAGATTATAAAACTAAAAGAAAAAAACACGAAAGTAAAAAATAAAAAATTCTTAAACATAATAATTCCTTTTTCATTGATTTAAAAGTAATCCGATAAAACTAGCTTTTTTTCCTAAGACTAAATACTTTTCAAGTTATAGTTAGATTTATTCAAACCTCTCGACTTCCTGTTTCCATTCAAAATCAACTTCGTATATAAATGTCCCTTTGCGAATATTAAAAAATACGATTTCAGGGGCACTAAAAAAAATACCCTGTAACCCTTTAATTACTTTCTCTCCTTTATCAAAGGGAGAAACGACTATACCGTAACCTAGCTCACCAAACCCTGCGATCAAATTTATAAAACCATAAAAAGGTCTCTGCCAGATTACATCCTCTGTAAAAAAAATAAAAATAGAGTCCTCTGGATTAAACTTATAAAAACTAGAACTGATCGTAGAGGATTCTTTCATGGAAAATAAAATTCCTTTATTTTGATTCTTTTTCAAAATTCTATTTCTAAGTGATGGAACTGAAATTTCTTCAAAAACGTTATAGTTCTTCTTAACCGCATAATACGCATAAACCGGAACAAATACTCCCAAGTCATTTCCTCGAACTACTCCCCCTAATTTTTCAATGGATTCTAATTCTCCTTTTTCGAAAAAGGAATTGATGGAATTAAAAATCTCAGTAGTACAATTTTTTTGAAATAGATTAAAAGAGTATTTATTCTGTAAGAACAATTGATATTTTTCCCTATTCGAAATTGCTTGTTTGAAAACCAGTCTAAGATTGTTAGGATTAGTATAATTATATTCAATATTAATATCCTCTTCTTTCGAAGGGAGCATCCTCTCATAATTTACACGAATCGGCTTAGAATGGTTTAACGCATCAAAAATTTCCCGCTTTCGATTTACAATATCTTCTAAAATATTGTAATTTTTTTGAGTTAAAATTTCCTCTTTAAAAAAATCACGAAAGGAATCGCTTACTTTTTTGGACAATTGTTGATTTATTTTATTTAAAAAATTTTTCTTTTGAATAACATCTCCAATTACAAGAGTTTGATTTTTTCCGAACGAATCTAGAAAATAAATTTTTTTTTCCCGAATAGATTTTTGAATAACTAAATACCTAGCGATATTTACCAAAAGCGGATAACCTTTATTGTCCGAATTCGATTTAAATAAGTTTATAATTTCATTTTCTATACCTTTTAAAAAAAAGGAAAGTTTTACTAAATGATTTTCCTCTAATAATAGATCATCGGAGGATGCCTCTAGAATAGATTCGGAATTCAATTCGCTTTCTTCATAAAGTATAGTAAACACCTTAAATAGAGATACTAATTCGATATACTCAGATGAAAAATTATCTATACTTTTGGGGAATCTTTTTGAATCAAATATGGAATTAGGCAATTCGTGTTTGGTAAAATTAAAATTATAAATTTTTGTTCGATTTTGGTGAAGATTTTTTATGATGTAATTCTTTCCAAATTCATTTATAATTCGTTCTTGCAAACTTGCATAATCCTTTTCTTTAGTATTTTTATTTGCAAAATATCCAGAGGCTTTTAAATGAAAAGTCTTATTGCCATTTAGTACTGACTCTAAAATCTTTGCATCATTGTCTAATTTTACAAGGTTATCTAGTTCTTTTTTTTGTAGGAGGTAAATTTCATTCATCCGCGAAAGAAAAAAATCAAAGTTTTCTTTTGATAAAATAATTTTCCTTATAAATATAGTTCTATTTTCTTGAATACCGTAAACGTAGTGAAAATTTTCCCACGGTTCCCTTACGATATGAAAAATTTTATCCGGAAAATATTGAAAATGGTAAACTAAATCATCTAATCTTATCGCGCTGTGACCACCGCTCGATTGTCCCGTGTTTGCATTTACATAAATATAATCTAGAGATTTTTTTTCTTCGCTCCACAAGGGAACTGCAAATAAGAAGAGGATAAATACAACTACTTTCAATCAGTTCGGTGCGGTCTGTATGTCTTTTTATCTGGACACTTTAATTTTCTATTGTATTCTGCAATGCAAAAAGCCTGTGAATAGGATTGAACTTCCGCAGACGCAAGGTCAGCATTTCCAAAATAATTTGGGGATCCTGCAACATTAATTAAACACAAAAAAAAATACTTTTCTGCCTGCTTTTCACAATAGGATTTTTCACTTTCAATACTACCACATCGTGATAAAGAGAAAAATAGGAGCAAAAAGTAGAATAGATTTTTTTTTAGATTTGTTAAAATAGAATTCATAATATCTAGGACAGTAAATCTAATCCTATTTTTATTGTAATGTAAATTTTTTAATCGATAATTCAAACCCAGAGAGCCAATTGGTATAATGGATATACTAAGAAGACCCAGAAGAAATAGAAAATCAAGTTTTATCCGAGATATGGTGGCAGAGACAACTTTGAATACCGCTCAACTGATTCATCCGATTTTCATACAAGAAGGAAAACAAACGAAGACAGAGATTCAGTCTATGCCGGATTTCTTTCGTTTATCGCCAGATTTTGTTTTAGAAGAAGTAGAAAATTCTTTAAAGCTTGGAATTAAAAATTTTATTCTATTTCCGCAAATCGAAGAAAAATTTAAAGATAGAAAAGCAAGTTTAAGCTATAAAAAAAATAGTCTTTATATAAATATGATCCGTTCCATAAAGAAAGAATTTCCCGAAGTCACAATCATAACCGATGTAGCAATGGATCCATATAGCTCCGATGGTCATGATGGGATGGTTGAAAATGGGAAAATTTTAAATGATGAAACTCTTCCAATACTCGGCAAAATGGCATTAGCCCAAGTAGAGGCAGGTGCGGATATTCTCGGTCCCTCCGATATGATGGATGGACGTGTTGGTTATTTAAGAGAAATTTTAGACATGAACGGTTACACGGATATTTCAATCATGTCATATACTGCAAAGTATGCGAGTAGTTTCTATGGACCTTTCCGTGATGCACTATCCTCTGCACCAAAATCGGGAGATAAAAAAACCTACCAAATGGATTTTCGTAATACAAAAGAAGCTTTACTTGAAGCAGAGCTTGATTTTCAAGAAGGCGCAGATTACCTTATGGTTAAACCGGCATTAGCCTATTTAGATATAATTCAGTCCATTAAACAAAATTTTCCAATTCCAGTAGTTGCTTATAACGTTAGTGGTGAATACTCGATGATTAAAGCGGCGGCAAAATTAGGTTGGCTAGATGAAAAAAAAGCAATGATAGAGTGCCTAACAGCGATAAAACGTGCTGGTGCAGACATTATCATTACCTACTTCGCAAAAGACTTTGCAAAATTAAATACATAGAAGAAGGAAATATGGAAGATACTTTACATTACCCGCCACCATGGAAATTATACGGAGAAGGATTTATAATTCCTTTTCTGGCAAACGAAAAAGAAATTATAAAAAATGGATTTTTGACCGAAGAGGATAAGAATGAATATGCGGGCGGATTCGGAGCTTGTATGATCGTAAACTATGAATCTTCCGATGTAGGACCTTACTTCGAATTACTATTTATTCCGGGCGATTTCAAATATAAGGATCCTTTAAAATCAAAACCAAAGTTACATAAACGTATTTCCAAGATTTATGTATCAAGTGAAATGTCGATTCAAGAAGGTAGACGAAACTGGGCAATTCCCAAAGAATATGCAAATTTTAAATGGACAAAAGACAAAAATACAACTGGTATCACAATAACTACTAAAGATAATCAAAACATATTGGATGCAAATTTTACAAAAATTCTTTTCCCATTTCCTGTAACGACTAAAATTTATCCAGTATCTCTTTTACAAAAATCAGAGGCAAATCAATTCATTCGAACAAAGTTTAGCGGGCACGGAAAAGCATATTTTTCAAAAATAAACAACTTGTCATCTAATGAAAAATTCTTTGTCGATATAAATAAAAATTCTAAATTTCATTTCGGACTTTCAGTGAATGAGTTTAATATTACTTTTCCTATACCGGAGATTTTTTAATGGATACAGAATTAGAAAACCTTTTAAAGGAACTTGAAAAAGTTAAAAAAGAACGAGATGCTGCCTTGGAATTGGCTGAAAATAGAAATCTATTTATTTCGAGTATCAGCCATGAAATCCGATCTCCAGTTAACGCAATTCTTGGTATGATAAATATTTACCTTGAAGAAAACGCAAATAAAAAAGAAACTGATTTCTATAAAGGCTTAAAATTCTCAGCGGAAAATTTACTTAAGCTACTGAATGATGTATTACAATATTCAAGAATTTCTTCAAACTCTATAGAGTTAGAAGAAATTGAAATAGATTTAAATGAACTTCTTAAGCGAATAGAGAAAAATTTTGCTCCTGCGATAAATGAAAAAAAAATTAACTTTGCGATACAGATTGATCCTCAAATTCCTAAGCCAGTTATCGGAGACTCTTTACGCATAACGCAGATACTAACAAACCTAATTAGTAATGCGATAAAATTTACAATGGAAGGTTCTGTCTCTGTTAACGTTCAATTTAAAAGTAAAAAGGCGAATCTAGTTGAATTAGAATTTTCAGTTCTGGATACAGGAATAGGAATCCCAGAAAATCAGCTTGAAAAAATTTTTTACAGTTTTGTTCAAGGGGAAAAATCAATCAGTCGTATATATGGCGGGTCTGGTTTAGGTCTTGCTATTTCAAAAAAACTTTTGAACTTAATGGAGAGTAACCTCTTCGTTGAAAGCCAGGTCGGTATGGGATCAAAATTTTCTTTTAGTTTATTTTTTCATGTACCACTATTACAAGTTAAGGAAGTAAAGGTCATCGAAGTAACTCAAAGTGATAAAAATTTACGAGGATTAAAAATACTTTTAGTAGAAGATAATATTAGCAATCAAAAAGTTGCAGTGCGGTATCTCCAAAAATGGGAGGTAGAGACTGATGTTGCAGAAAATGGAATTATCTGTCTAAAAAAACTAGAAGAAAATAAGTATGACCTAATCCTAATGGACTTACAAATGCCAGAGATGGATGGCTATACAGCAGCCATTCGTATTAGAGAAAAAGAAAACCCTGCGATAAAAGAAATTCCAATTATAGCACTAACGGCTTCTGTCTTACTGGAAACAAAAAGTAAAGTCGAACAAGCTGGAATGAATGAGTATCTTACAAAGCCTTTTAACCCGAATGAGCTTTACAATGCTATTGCAAAATATTACAAAAAAAAATAAATTATCTAGAGTTTTAAAAAAAATTAGAAAAAGAAAAATGCTTTCTTTTTCTACATAAAAAGCTAATCTTTCCGATGTAGTAAATACCTATTTTGTTTTGACAGTATAGGCATTTTAAAAATAAGGTTATAGATAGTTTACGGCGACATAGCTCAGCTGGTTAGAGCATCGGAATCATAATCCGCAGGTCCGGGGTTCGAATCCCTGTGTCGCTACGAAACTTTCAAGGAGACAATTATGAAACTCATTTTTTCCTCTCTTTTGGTCCTCACACTTTCCTCATCACTATGGGCAATCGATCCAAAATGTGAACCAGCTTGCGAAAAATTTATGGAATGTACGCGGGAAATGAACAAAGGAAAAACGGCTACAGCAGCAGAGATTAAGAGAATGAAAGACGGCTGTTTAAATACTTGTAAGAAAAAAGCAAGAGACGTGTTAGCCTGTTACGACTCGAGCCAAAATTCATGTATGAATTTTGCTTTATGTATTAAAAATAGTTACGAGTCTAAAAAAAAGTAAACCTCTTAAGTGCTTCGTTTCATTACGAAGCACTTTCAAAAAAAATTACATTAATGCAGAATCAAAGTCTTTTAAAACAGGATCGTATCCTTTTTGTTTTATAGAAAACATCACTTCTTTTAAACTTCTTTTATCCTCTGTTTCAAATTGCGCAAGAGCACCACTACCACTGTAACCCCCTGGTTCAGTTTTTGATTCCGCAGACATAGTTGTTATTCCAAGCCCAATTAAATTATCTCGCAATTTTTTATTTTCTCTTGTAGATAAAACGATTCCTACATCTTTAAAATACAAACGAATCGCAAAAATAAATCGTAAAAACTCCCTATCATTCACGTTAACAACTTCATTAAAATCTCCCTCTGCTGGTCTCATGCGAGGAAGCGAAACCTGAATTGAAGTTTTCCAGTATTCTGTTAATAAATGCGAAGTGTGTAAACCCAGAAAAAACATTTCTCCAAGTGGGTTTGAAAGTCCTAAAAGTGCCCCTATTCCAATTTTTCGAAAACCTGCAAGACCTCCTCTATCTGGACCATTTAATCTATAATTCATATTTTTTTTAATACCGCGTAAATGATATTTTTGATAGGTTTCCGAATTGTATGTTTCTTGATAAAGTGCAAGTCCGTCTACACCTGCTTCGATCAATTGCAGATAATCTTCAGTATCCATAGGATAAATTTCTATTGATACAGAGGAGAAATACTCTTTCAAAATTTTTACAGATTCGATCAAATACGACAGAGGAGTCTTAGAATAATCTTCGCCCGTTAAAATTAAAATATGCCTGATTCCTTTTGCGAAAATAATTTTTGCTTCCTGTCTAATTTCATCGAAGGAAAGAGTTTTGCGTTTTATTTTATTTTCGAAACTAAACCCGCAATACAAACAAGAAGATCTACATTCATTAGAAAGATACATTGGCATATACATAAGAATCGTTTTCCCAAATCTCTCTTCCGTAATTTCTTTGGAAAGAGTTGCCATTTCTTCTAAGTAAAAATCTGCATGGGGGGAAATAAGGGATATATAGTCGTTAAACTCTAATCTTTCTGAATTAATAATTCTAGATAATGCAATCTCAACTTCTTGTTTAGATTTTGATTTTACAAGTTCAATACTTTTAGAAAAATCAAATTGCGAAAATCTTTCAAGAAACACGCTCTTCCTCGTTTAAAAATCCGGTTAGCGGACTAGAGGCATTAGCCTTAATCGAAAAATTTCCCTGCACCCGTCTTCCTCTATACAAATAAGAAAGTCTACCTGCGATAGTCGCAAGCTTAAAAGCCTCTGCGATTTTCGACGGATTTTTTCCAATTGCAATTGCAGTATTTACAAGCACCGCGTCCGCTCCCATTTCCATTGCCTCTGCTGCGTGAGAAGGCTCACCTAGCCCAGCATCTACAACAACGGGAACGTTGGATTGAGCAATGATCATTTCAATATTTGCGCGATTTTTAATTCCTAGATTAGAGCCAATCGGAGAACCTAGAGGCATTACACAAACACATCCTGCTTCTTCTAAGTGTTTACATAAAACAGGGTCTGCATTAATATAAGGCATAACTTTGAATCCATCTTTTACTAATTCGATGGCAGCCTTTAAAGATTCTATAGGATCAGGGAGTAAATAAATCGGATCAGGGACTACTTCTAATTTAACCCAATCTCCAGCACCAAGAGAGCGAGCTAATTTTGCTAAACGCACTGCCTCAATAGCATTTCGAGCACCACTCGTATTAGGAAGAAGTAAAATTTTACTTCTATCAATGGATGAAAGTATATCGTCTTCTTTAGATTCTAAATCTACTCGTCTTAATGCAACTGTTACAATTTCTGTTTCGGCAGCTAATATCGCATAACGCATTTCTTCCGAAGAAGAAAATTTACCGGTCCCAACAAAAAGCCTTGAGTGGAACTTTCTTCCACCCATTTCTAAAAAATCTTGATTTGTTTCTTTTAAATTACTCACTCTAAATTTTAGACTGCCTGTTGCATTTTTTTAGCAAACTGTTTTGCTTCTTCAACTTTAAGAGAGATTACTTTAGAAACTCCCGGCTCAGAGCTAGTCACACCAAAAATTGCATTGGCACGAGAAATCGTTGGAGGTGCGTGGGTAATCACGATAAACTGACTCACGTCTTTAAACTTATCTAAAATCTGACAGAAACGAATTTTATTTACTTCATCGAGTGCGGCATCAATCTCATCTAGAAAACAAAATGGAGAAGGTTTTACCATGTAAATAGCGAATAACAGGGCTATAACCGTCATCGACTTTTCTCCACCGGATAAAAGTTTTAAATTCTGAACATGTTTTCCAGGGGGTTCGGCAATGATCTCGATTCCAGAATTAAGTTTATCTTCTTTTTCAGTTAGTTCAATAGTTGCACGTCCACCATTGAATAAAGTGGAAAATGTTTCTTGGAAATTTTGTTTAATAAGTTCAAACGTCTCAGTAAAAAGTTTTTCAGATTCAATATTGATATTTTTTAGAACTTCTAAGATTGCATCTTTACTTTTCTCAATATCATCTTTTTGTTTTTTATGATGGTCGTAAATTTCTTTTACATTATTGTATTCTTCTACTGCAAGAGGATTAATCGATCCAAGCAATTGCATTTCGGATTTAATTTCTCGAAGTTTAGTATCTTCAGCCTCTTGTTTTAAAGTGAGAGATGATTTTTCTTCTTCTAACTCTACATCACTCATCGAATAATCGTTATATAACTCTTCATTAAAAGTATCTAATTGAACACGGAGTGCAGATGTTTTCCTTTCTAAATCACTCATCATGGGGATAATAGACTTAAACTCCTCTTGGTCTGCTTGAGAGGAGGACTTTAAATTTTGAATCTCAGAAAAAAGATTTTTCAGTTGTTCTTTCTCTGCCTCTAGAGTTTTACTCATTCCTAAAAATTCAGTATACGATTTTTCAATTTGTTCTTCTAAAATTTTTACTTCGTCTTGATAGGTGACTTTTTTGGTTTGCAGATTTTCAATCGACTTTTGGAAATTAGAAATTCTTTCTCCTGCTTCATGTTTAATTCTAAGTTCTTTGTCCCTGGCATCTAGGGCAGAGGCATTTTTACCTTCCATCTCTAAAATACTTTTTTCTAATTTTACAATTTCTACTTTTTTTTCTTCGAGCGAATTCCTAAGAGTCTCAATATTTAAATTTGCATCTTTAATTTTTCTAGAAAGATTTTCATTTTCTAAAATCAAATCTTCAATTTCGGAATCTATACTTTCTTTTTTAGCAAGAAGCCCATCTTTATCGAGTAAAATATCACGAAACACATCTTCCATTTCAATAAAGTCTTTTAAATTTTCTCTAAACGAAAGTAAATTCATTTCTCGCAAAATTTCCGTTACCCGCTCAGATGTTATATTTCCACTAAGAATTTCATTGATCTTCTCGATATTATCATCTAAAGAAGAAATTAAGAATCTTCTGAGTTCTTCTCTTTTGCCTTCTGATTTTTCTGCGTCCCTTTTTTTCTCTTCGATTTGGTTGATTAGAGAGAGAATACTATCTTTTAATTTTTCTCGAAGTATATTATGTTTTTTATCATTAGAACCAATGATTTCTTGGTAGTTTTGAATATTTTTTAATTCATCATCTATTTGAATTTCGATGTCCTTCTTATCTGCAGAAAATTTCTCTACATTGGTAAGAGTCATTTCAATCATTTTAGTCAGATTTTCACTGAGTGAAAGTAACTGGTTGTATTCAGACTCTGCATTTTCCATACGTGTAATTTCACTTTCTAAATTCGTACGAAGTTCATCTATACGTTGGTCAAATTCGTGGATGATACTTTTATTTTTTTCAATTTTTTCTCTTTGAATTTCTTTTTGAGATAGAAAGTCTAAAAGTTTTTTGTCAATCTCGGAAATTTTTTGTTCCATTTCGTAACGAAATTTTTCTCTTTCTTCAATGAGTTTTGCATCATCACTCATTCTAGACATGAGATCATCATTTTTTTTCTTAATCTCAACAAGCTCAGCTTCTACTTTTTTGGAACGAGTTTTTAAACTTTTTAATTTTAAATAACGTATATTTTTGTCAGCTTCAGTAAGTTTATTTTTTAGTTCAAAGTAATTTTTAGCTCTTTCTGCTTGTTTACTTTTTAGATCTAACTCCTTTTCCATTGAGGACATAATATCGCTTATGCGCAAAAGGTTTTGGGAAGTGAGTTCTAATTTTTTTTCTGTCTCTGCCCTATCCATTTTGAATCTAGAAATTCCAGCAGCCTCATCAAATATAGCTCTTCTATCTTCTGGTTTAGCGTTTAATATTGCTTCTACCCTACCCTGTTCCATGATAGAATAACTAGCTTTTCCGATTCCGGTATCCATTAAAAGTTTTTCTACATCCTTGCGAAGTACTCTAGCGTTATTGATGTAGTATTCGTTTGTTAAATCTGGATAGAGTCTTCTTGTGATTTTAACAGTAGGGAAATCAATTGCGAACGTCTTATTGCTATTATCCAGATGGACGGCTACTTCGGAGAAACCGGCAGGATCACGCGTTTCCGATCCATGGAATATTACATCTTCCATCTTATCACCCCTAAGTCCTTTGGCGGATTTTTCACCTAGAACCCAACGAAGTGCATCTACGATATTTGATTTTCCAGAACCGTTAGGTCCCACGACCGCAGTAAATCCCGGGTCAAAAATTACTTCAGTTTCATCTGCAAACGTTTTGAATCCAACAATATTCATGCTCTTTAAATACATATTATTCCCCTGATAATCAAAAATAAAATGGAGTTGACTCAGACTTTGTTTTACTTTCGTTGCCGCGAAAGTAAACTCAATCTGTCCAAAATCTTTTGAATCTTACGAGTAAGGTCTTTTTTCTTTTTTAAAACCGGTTGACCAAATCTCTAGGGTGTACATTATAAGAAGCCGATATTATGTCACTAATAAATTTAGAAGAATTATTTTCCAAAAAACCGTATTTGAAGCTGTATTCTAGCTATTTTCAGAGGGAATCCAGCGAATATCTGTTAAAAAAAGTTAACCTAAAAGAAGAATACTATGTCTCTCTAGGGCAGAAAAATTTGGCAAGCTCAATTGCTCCCAAAACTTCGAGCCAACGCTCTATTGGAGAAAAACAAATTAAGAAAACAGATTTGGTGGTAGTACTCGGACTTGCAAATCCTCATACCATTGAGCTTCTAAACGAAAAAGTTCCAGCAAACCAAATCATTTTATTTATTGATGCTAGTGCAGAAATTTTAACTTGCCTCTGGGAAAAATTTCTCTACCCGGCGATGGATATTCCCGGTAGACACTTATTTTTAGGAGAAAATATCTTACATCTACTTTGGGGCTATATTGAATCACTCCCAATTGAGCGGCTATCTGGTATTAAGTTCTACAGAAACCAACCAAGCATTCAACTGTTCCCAGAATTTTATGCCGATGTGGAAGGAAGAATAAGTAAACTCTTTTCTTCTAAGATGAGCGATCTACTGACCAAATTTGAGTTCGAGCGTATATGGGTGCGTAACTCCATTTCTAACTTACTAACCTATAATTCTAGTAATCCCCCCCGTTTTAAATTTAAAGATTGTCTAGCGGATTACAATGAAATACCGGCAATTCTTGTTTCGGCAGGACCTAGTTTACGCAGTCAATGCCAATTTATAAAAGAAAACCGAGATAAAGTATTTCTATTTGCCTGTGATACAGCGCTTAAAGTTCTTTTAAAATTCGGAATTATTCCTGATGGAGTTATGACACTTGACGCTCAGACACACTCCTACTTTCATTTTTTAGGAGAAGATCTTTCTGAAATCCCCATCTTTGCTGATTTTGTTACTTCCCCTAACCTACTTCGAAATTTTAATTTTAAATCAATCATTCATTCTTTAACCGCAAAATTCCAAGTAGACGCTTCTGGTAAACCCTTTAGAGAAGTAACTGCTGGAGGAGATATTGTTACAGAAAAGATAGGCGATATTGGAGATGTACAATCCGGTGGGAGTGTTGCAACGAGTGCATTTGATATTTTGCGGCAAATGGGTTTTTCCCCAATCTACTTAGTCGGGCAGGACTTGGCTTATACGGGTCGTGAGATTCATTCCACTGGAACACATCATAACGAAAAATGGTTAACGCTCATTAACCGCAAAAAAAGTTTAGAAAAAATCAACGAAGAAATAGTTAGAAAAAGAGAAACCAAGTTTGTAAAGGCTTGTGACGGGGGAACAGTCTTAACGGACTATGTACTTGGAATCTATAAACATTGGTTTGAAGAATCTGCTAAAACAACTTCTCTTGAAATTTATAACGTAAGTGATAAGGGGTCTTTCATAGAAAATATGAGAAATATTAGTACAAACGATGTTTTATTAAAATTTAAATCCATTAAAACACATGATTACCCTTGGAGAAAACTTCCGCCCTGGTTAGTAAATTGTACAGAAAATATTGGTAGTGAGGAACTAAAAAAAGTTTTCCTCAAAGAAATTGATAACTTAAATCTATATTTAGATACCGAAATGGGAAACAATGCAGAGGATCTCCTGGAAAAAATAGAAACCAAATTGGAGGAAACTCCTTATCTAAAACAAATGATTCGCAAAACAGAGATTTATATCAGACGCCATGAAAAAGATCTGAGTGAGTCTCGAAAGAAAGAAATTCTATATAATTCTCTTAAAAAAGAAATCAGGTTTTTGAAGAGAGGAGTGCTAATTGGTTAATGGATCACTCTATTTTTATTTCTCTCTTTATCTATCGAAGTACGGTGTACATCACATAATCGGTATAATTTCCCGGTGGATGGATTGATCCGTTTCACTTTTTTTTGACAAACAATGCATAATCCTTGATTTCTTCTTTTGTTATAAAGAATCCGAACTCTGTTTCCACCATCCATAAGGTAACGGCTTACTTGTATTCTAAATCCATTGAATAAATACAATCCGATTGCTTCCTCTGATTTACGTTTTGTGTTTTGAATAATTTGACTTAGTTCAAGCGGTTGAATTTTTACTGGTAACATTTTTCCTCTTTTATACCGATTGGCAAAATTAATAGCATCTTTTCGACTTAAGAATTATGCTCTATGTATGTCATTTTTTTAAAAAATTATTATTTAAAAAAAAATTTTACGAATGTATGGATTAGCGAAAATAATTCCTATATCAATCTCGATTTACCTTTCGGCTTAATCATGAATCTAAGTCCGAATATTAGAAAAGGTTTTTTTGCTTATGCAGCTAAAAAAAAATCCAACGACTAAAGTAAACAACCCCTACTTGTTCAAAATAAGAATGCGATAGACGATATATACGGAAGTTAAATTTAATTTCGGTAAAAGAAATTTTTCAGACATAGTTCGGCTATTGGGCGTTAGCGGGTGGATTAACATGATTTACAAGATGAATAATCTCGAAAACCCATTTAGCCTTTGTATATATACATGCAAATAATAGGAAATTGCTCGATTATCAAAATATCTATTGAAAGATTCTGAATTATTTTTACAGTGAAATAAGTTATTTTAAAATTTTATAAATTTATATACAAAAAATAGAATCCCTGAAAATAAGGAATAAGCTATTTTTAATCTTACGCGATGAAAGAATTTAAAATTATAGAAGAATTTTTCGGGAAAAATACAAATAATCTAGACGATTGTTTTTTTTTTGATGATAAATATCTAATCACAACAGATACTATAACCGAAAATACTCATTTTAAACATGAATGGAGTTCCGCAAGGGACATTGCAGATAAATTAGTTGAGGTAAATGTTTCAGATATTGCTTCTTCTGGAGGATTACCATTATTAGCCTTTTTAAACCTAGGACTATCAAATTTTTCTGAAAAAGAAGTTTGGTTAATGCAGTTTCTTACCTATTTTAAAAAGAAACTCAAGTTCTATAAAATCAAACTTGCTGGCGGAGATACTTACAAATCTTCAGAAACTAACCTTACTCTTACTTTGTTTGGTACAACTCAAAATCCAGTTTTTAGAAATACAGGAAATCCCAATGAGTTTCTATATATCACAGGGTCTTTGGGATTATCTTATTTGGGCTATTCGTATTTAAAGGATAATATAAAATTACCGCAAGTATTAAAAAAACAGGCAATAAAAAAACATCTAAGACCTGAGTCTAGATTAAGTATTTCGAAAGAGCTTACTAGGAAATATAAAATCTCTGCCATGATGGATATTACAGATGGGCTTGTGCAGGATAGCGAAAAATTAGCATTAGCCTCTAATTTAGAAATTCATATAGATATTAATAGACTTCCATTTATAAAGGAGTTCACAAAATATTTAAGTATAGACGAAGTAATTAGTTCGGGAGAAGAACTAGAACTTTTATTTCTATCAAAAGAAAAAATTAGTCCAATAAAAAACTGTCTAATTACTTGTATTGGGAAAACTGCGGGGATAACGAAAAAATCAAAAATCGTATTTACCTTAGATGGTAAAGTTTACAAACCTAAAAATAGAGGTTTTTTACATTTTAAATAACGTAAGTTAGAAATAAAAGGAAACGATTTAACTTCATTAGTTTTTTCTAATATTCCTAATTTCAACGAAATTTTCATAAATTTCTACCTTTGCGTAACATCAGTTATTAAAAGTTTACATAAAAATTTAAGAAGTCATCTTCCCTTTGTTTTTGCGAACTCTTCGGATAATTCTTATTACCCATTGCCATAGAAGCCTTTTGCCATTTATCTAGAATATTATTAATTTCTCGCAATTCATTGCTTGTATTTTTTTCATAATCCTTAAACTCTTTTGCTGCTTCTTTTCGTAAAGATTCTAACTTGTTAGGTTTTAACTTTTGAAATAACCAGCCCGGATCATGTTTCGCTCTTTTTATCATCTGACTAAATTGTTTTAATGATTTTTCTAATTTGGAATTCGCAAACTGTAAATCGAAGATAGAGCTATCAATCCCAATAGAGCCAAATCTAACATTATAAAGTGCAATGATGAAATCTAATTTCTCCAAGTCTTTTTGTCTGTAAGATTCTTGTGCCTCATACCAAAGGTCTTTTTCCATCGGGCTTGCTTTTTTATTTTTATCTGGATGTAACTTCTGCACAATCAGTCTATACCTTTCTTTTAGACGAGCATCCAAATCTTTATTTTTGTCATTGCTTCCATTTCTGAGATTACGCCTGAGGGATTCGAACTCCTCATCGTTCATATTGAATTTACCATTGAATTTTTCAAAAAATTCATTTAGCTCTTCACGAAAACGTTCTTCCTCATCCATGGGATCATCTTTTTCAAAATCATCTTCTTCTAAAGGTATTTCAGGCTCTTTGAATTCTTCTGGATGATCTTTTTTATACTTAATTATTTTATATGCTTCAATAAATGTAATTTTTTGTTTAAAGGCTTCTTCTTGTATTTCATCAATCAAAGCTCTCTTCTCATGAATTTCGATTGAAGATGAACGGATTTTTTCTATTAGATCACCAAAATTTTGCTGAATCCATCTTTCGTAGGCTGGTTTGTCAACTTTTTGAAATTGGTCAATTTCCTGCTTTGCTTTATCAATTTTTTTTAATGTCCTCTGGCATACACCTAACGCTTGGTTTCTAATTTTTGTTTGATCAAGAGTTATAAGATTTTTTTCGTCGAAGTTAATAACGGGAAAATTCTCAGAATATTTATTTAAAGAATAATTAGGCTGGAATTTTTTTTTCTTTATAGACTTCGCCCGTCTTATTGTCATTAGGACATAGCCTGCTTTAAATCTTCAATTAAATCTATCTTTGATTCTATTCCAACGGATAATCGAAGTAACCTCTCACTTACACCTAACCTATCTAAAATTTCTTTTGGAATAGCCGCATGAGTCTGTACAATTGGATACGTGATTAGACTTTCAACTCCACCCAAACTTTCCGCAAATGCAATTACATTTACTTTTTTCAATATTCTTTCTACAATCTCTTTACTTTTTACTTCAAAAGAAATCATTGCCCCAAACCCAAAAGACTGAGATTTGGAAACCGAATATCCTTCATGACTAGAAAGTCCCGGATAATACACTTTATCCACAAGAGAATGTGTTAATAAAAATTCTGCAATTGCTTTTGCATTTTCTTCCTGCCTTTGCATTCTTATTCCCAGTGTCTTTAGACCTCTGAGCATAAGCCAACTATCGAAAGGAGCAAGTCCTGATCCAACCGTATTTTGAATGAATCGAATTTTTTCACCTAACTCAGAATCCTTTACCGCAATGAGGCCGGCTAACGTATCGTTATGCCCTCCAATGAATTTCGTAGCACTACATACGGAAATATCTACACCTAAATCTAGTGGCTTTTGAAAAAAAGGTGTTAGGAATGTATTATCACAAATT
Source organism: Leptospiraceae bacterium (assembly GCA_017996175.1). Classification (GTDB taxonomy): domain Bacteria; phylum Spirochaetota; class Leptospiria; order Leptospirales; family Leptospiraceae; genus UBA2033. Next base: position 32,373 of record JAGOHK010000005.1, on the reverse strand, counting down.
GTAAGAATTTTTTTTTCTTTCGCAATTTTTGCAACCCCAGCTATATCAGTAACTTTCATCATCGGATTCGTAGGGGATTCAATGAAAATAGCTTTTGTATTTTCAGTAATATTTTTTTTAATACTTTCTAAATTAGAAGTATCAACGTAGATAAATTTTTGATTTCGATTCGTACATATTTCTTGGAAAAACCGATAACTTCCGCCATATAAATCGTCGCAAATTATAAATTCATCTCCTGATTTGAATAAATCGAAAATCGCAGATATCGCCGCCATACCAGTAGTAAACGCTAAACCGACGCTCCCTGATTCTAAAACAGCGTATGAATTTTCTAATTTTTGTCTGGTTGGATTTTGTGTTCTGGAATAATCAAAGCCAGTAGATTTTCCGAGCTCTGGATGTTCAAAGGTAGCCGTCTGGTAAATGGGCATACTAATAGACCCGGTTATAGACTTATGAGCCTCACCACCATGAACTAATAATGTTTCAATATGCATGGGAATTGTTTACTTTGATTTAGTTATAATGTCAATTGAAAAATAAAATAGGTTACGGACAGTATTAATACAGTTGGTTGCAACCCACTGTATTAATACCATCTAATGGCTAATCAGTATTAAGCGAAGAGCCCTTCAATAGAAAGGTATCTCTCTCCTGTATCATAAGAGAAAGTAAGAACTTTTGCTCCTGCTGGAATTTCTCCAATTTTTTTGGCAACAGCAGCAAACGATGCACCAGAAGACACACCTACGAAAATTCCTTCTTCTTTTGCAGCGCGAACTGCATATTCAAAAGCTTCCTCTTTAGATATTTGGATTACTCCATCGAGTAATTTAGTGTCTAAGTTTTTTGGAATAAATCCAGCACCGATACCTTGAATCGGATGTGGACCAGGTTTAGGAGGTTCATTTCCTAATGTAGCGGTAATCACAGGAGAAGCCGCTGGCTCTACTGCAAATACTTTTAGATTTGGAAATTTTTCTTTTAGTACGCGAGCTACACCAGTAATATGACCACCAGTTCCAACTCCGGTAATGAGATAATCTAATCCATCAGAAAAGTCTGCTAAAATTTCTTTTGCAGTTGTGTTGATATGAACTTGTATATTTGCATCGTTCTCAAATTGTTGTGGCATCCATGCATTTTTTCTAGCAGCAACCATTTCTTTTGCTTTTTCGATCGCACCAGGCATTCCTTTTTCTCTTGGGGTTAACTCGAAAGTAGCCCCGTAAGCAGACATGAGTCTTCTTCTTTCAATACTCATAGATTCAGGCATAACTAAAATTAGAGGATAACCTTTAACAGCCGCAACCATTGCAAGTCCAACCCCTGTATTTCCAGAAGTAGGTTCAATAATTACACTGTCCTTAGTTAATAGACCTTTTTTCTCAGCGTCTTCAATCATAGAAAGTGCAATTCTATCTTTGATACTTCCACCGGGATTTGCTTTTTCTAACTTGACCCAAACATTTGCTTTATCGCCATAAAGTCTGTTTACTTTTACATGTGGTGTATTTCCAATCGTTTGTAATATGCTATCTGCTTTCATGAATTCCTCATCAATATCTTAGTAGTTTTGATACAACTATTTAAAGAAATGTATTTAGGTCAATCGGAATTTCCAATAAATTAAACAGTTTGTATGTTTTATTAGAACCTTAGGGTTTATCCGGATAGGTTATCTCGCCACCTACAGGATTTCCATTTACAAATTCACTTGCAAGGGCAGTTCCATCCGGCATGGTCAAAGTTCCTTTTCCATTGTAGGTTCCATTTTTGAATTCTCCAACGTATTTCTCCCCAGTATAACTATCAAAGGTTCCTTGCCCGTTGAAGAGTCCGTCCTTAAATTCGCCTACATAAATTGTTCCGTTTGGAAAAGTGAGAGTCCCTCTACCATGAAATTTATTATCTTTAAAATCTCCCACGTATTTTTTCCCGTTTTTGAAAGTGAGAACCCCATGTCCACTGTAGTTACCACTGGCAAATTTTCCGATGTACTTTGAACCACTTTTGAAGTAGAGATTGCCATCCCCGTCAAATTTTCCCTCTTTAAATTTACCTTCATATCTTTCACCAGATTTGAAGGCTAATACTCCTTCGCCGTGAAATTTCCCCTGTTTGAAATCTCCGTCATACTTATCCCCATTTGCAAAACTAAGAACACCATCTCCGTCAAAAAGTCCGTTTACAAAATTACCAACGTATTTATCCCCATCGGCAAGAATTAATGTCCCTTCTCCATCGAAGGTTCCATTTTTAAAATTCCCGTTATATTTTTCCCCATCCGGTGAAGAAAAGGAACCGCGACCGTTAAAAGTTCCATCCTTGAATTCGCCAATATATTTTCCATCTTCTGGATCAATAAAAGTGCCAGATCCCTCTTGGCAATTTCCAGTAACACAACCCTTCCCTCTCTGATCATCTAAACTTGCACAAGTGGAAAGAAAAAATAAAACTACTATAAAAAATAATGTATGTAACATGTTCAAAACCCTAATTATTATGCACCATGGAAGTTAATTTCTTATTTAACAAGAATAAAATTATCGAACTTACAAAAGAAGTGTAAACAAATATCAGAAAAAAGTCAGACAAGTTACTAAAACTTCCCATTTTCCCAGAAAAGAAACCAGCCACATAATGCGAAATCGCGTTCGATAAAAACCAAGTTCCCATCAGAAGTCCACCTAAATGAATAGGGGAAAGTTTAGAAACCATAGAAAGTCCAACCGGCGAAATACATAATTCTCCCATTGTATGAAATATATAAGCGAGCACTAACCAACTCATACTTGTCTTTACCTGTGAATTGGGGCTAATTCCTATTGCCCCCAATGCTAAAAAAATAAACCCAATTCCTAAAAGTACAAATGCTAAAGAAAATTTTAAAGTTGTATTTGGCTCTTTACCTCTTTGAATAAGTTCCGTCCAGAGCCTAGCAAATAAAGGAGCTAATAACAATATTAAAAGTGCATTCAGGGATTGGAACATGGAAGCTGGAATTTCATACCCAAAGAGGTTACGCTCCATATACCTGTCGGCAAATAAATTCATCGACGATCCTGCTTGCTCAAATGCAAACCAAAAAAACATAGTAAATACAGATAAAATAAGGATAACAAGTATTCGGCTCTTTTCTATTGAAGTAAGAGGAATAGAAATGTTTTTCGATTGTAACTTTCGTGATTCAGTTTCTGTCGCGGTTAATCTAGGTAAACCTAACTTAAATACAATAAGACCAATTAACATACCTACCCCAGCCAGACCGAATCCATAATGCCACCCATAGACTTCTCCCAAGTATCCGCAAAGCAGTGGACCAAACATTCCGCCTAAATTAATTCCCATATAAAATATAGTAAATCCAGAATCTTTCAGTTCGGGTTTATCTTTGTAAAGTGTTCCTAAGTAAGTCGAAATATTTGGCTTAAAAAATCCATTTCCGAGGATAAGTAAGAGTAACCCCAAATAAAAAAATTCAATCGAACTAAAGGCAAGAGAAATATGCCCGCACATCATTAAAACACCCCCAATCAAAATCGCTTTTCGAAACCCAATGAACCTATCCGCTATATACCCACCAAGTATCGGAGTTAAATAAACAAGTCCAGTGTATGCGCCATAGACTTGTCCCGCAAATTCATCTTCATATTTAAAGAATTTAACCAAATACAAAATCAGAATTGCCCGCATTCCATAATAGCTAAACCTTTCCCACATTTCAGTGAAAAATAAAATGTAAATTCCCCTTGGATGCTCTGATTTCATTTGATAGCCTTTGCCCGAGATGTCCATTTAATATCGCCAACTGATTCTTCTAAATTGGCAAATCTTGCTGCCACAAATAAAAAATCAGACAAGCGGTTAATATAGATTAAACTCATTTCAAAAATTTCTACTTCTTTCTCTTTTGCACTTACCATCTCGCGCTCTAACTCACGACAAACAGTTCTTGCAATATGTAAAAAAGCAGAAGACTTTGTGCCACCCGGCAGTATAAAACTTTTCATTTCGGGAAGTTTTTCTAACCACAAATCCATTTGTTTTTCTAGATAATCAATATCTGTTTGGAAGATAATGGAAGTCTGATTGGATTCAATTCTAAATCCTGCCAATTCAGAGCCTAATTCAAATAAAATACTTTGCGTGATTAAAAGTGGATCTCGTATAGCTGAATCTTCATTTAAAAAGGAAATCGCTACGCCTATATGCGAATTTAATTCATCGCAAATTCCATACAGTCCAACTAATTCGTCTGATTTAGAAACTCGTTTGCCACTTGCTAGGGAAGTTTTTCCTTTGTCGCCTGTTTTGGTATAAATTTTCATAGAAACAACATTCTTTTAAAATTGATTTGGGTCATTCTTTTTTTGGAAGGAAAATTTTAATCCCGACTGAAAGATTAGAAAGAATTCAGCTTAACTAGTAATCTTTTCTAAAACTTTCCTGAAATTAATAATATAGTAACTCTCGACTCAACCTATAGCGTCTATCGTTATAAAAAAAGGAATTTAAGTATTTGTTGTGACAAAGGAAGATTTGCCATGCTTCGACGTTGCGTTTGGTAAGCTTGGTCGAATCCACAGCACAGGCGCCGGCAAGGAAAGAAATGAGAGGGAATTTTTATTTTACTTCTTTAAATCGAAATACTAAAATTTCATCCGTCTCAACTGTAACACTTAGTATCGATTTCGAATCAAGAATACATTCTTTACTGAAAATAAAAATAGATCGTAAGGTTGGAATTTCTTTCATCAAAACATTGGCTGCTACAGGTTCCATCTCTTCCCTATAGGCGGATTCTGGGATTTTAGGATAGGTGATTCTACTTCTGGCACCACTTCTTGGTCGTGTAAAACGAATAAAGTTATATTGATAAGAAACCGATTGTATAGACTCACAACTGGAAAGTTTTGCTCGTATACTTTTGACTTGTTTAATACCATCTATATTCTTTGTAACTTCTAGTTGAACGAGAACTACATTTTTAGTTTCCTTTGCTCTTTCCCATAACGTAGGCAGAAATTTTTTAATACTTTCGTTCTCTGCAGAAAAATTATTTTGATCGAAAAATGTTTCTTCTAAATCTTCTTCCTTTGGAATGAATACAGAAACAGAAAAATTATCATTTTTAATTGTATCGTTTCGAATAATAGAAGGTTTTTCTATATTCATTAATGCATTGTCTGACCTGATACCGGGTGAAATGATATAGGCGCTACAGGCAAAGCTATGTATGCCTAATAGGAATAGGAGTAATAGATTTTTCAAAAAATTAGCTAGCGTATGCGTAAGCTCGATCAGCAGCATCCAAATTTGCGAAAATCGAGAACTACTAGAACTAAGATGCATCATTTATTAATACTTCTCGACTGTCGCTCGAAGTGACATTGTTCATAATTACTTATACTCAATTTCTTCTGGTCTCGCGACAGATTGCGGCTTAATTCCATTATACTTTGGAAATCCATTTACATCCTCTCTAAATTTTTTATCAATTATAATTGCGATTTTTCTATCGGATAAAAGAATTATTTTTAAATGTAATCGATCTTCTGCGTTGGATTTTAATTTCTTTAAAGTTTTTTTATCAAATTGAATTGTATTTAATTCTTTAGGTTCAAATTTAATCAATCTTCCATCAGCCAATAATCTATTGATTAAAACAGATAGATTCTGATTAGTCCTACCATATTCAACGAGTAATTTTTGAGAAACAGCTAAGTAGCCAATGGTGCTTATCCACTGAAATAACTTCTTATACTCTTCATCTAAAGGATTAGAAAAGTTCTTTACAATATTTGAATCTAGAAAAATATCATTACGCATTGAGGGCAATGTCCATTACATCGAGCATATAAGTTTCAAAGAAACCTTTTGGAGCATTTAGAATTTTGCCATCTTTCGAAAAATCAATTTTAAAAGTTTTACTTTCTTTTCCTGAATTTTCAAAGTAATAGGTAGAAACATTTTCTTCTTTCAATTCTTTTTTTGCAATGAGTAGTCGCAGACGATTTAAAATATATTCGCTATGTGTTTCGATAATGTATTGTTTTCTTTTTTTCTTAACTTGTAATGCGATATAATCACTAAACTTTGCTTGGATACTTGGATGAAGATGAATTTCCGGTTGCGAAATAGCAAGCAAAGAATCATCGGATAATTGTAAGTCAGCCACGATAATCGGGAGGAATTGACTAATCCCAAAACCAACATCGGAAATATTTACAAGCTTACCGGACTTAGATGTTTTTACTTTTAATTCAACTCTACCACCTTGCATATAATTCACTTTCAAATCATAAAATAAATCTAGTTCTTTTAAAATTTCCTTTAGTGATAAAAGTTTTTCTGATTTGTCTTGTTCCCATTTAATAATCGTATCTATATAGCCATTACCCGCACTATCAATTTTAGATTCCGGTGCATTCTTTTGGTAATAGGTTCTTTGTGGCTCTAAGCGGAAAGAGCCTATGTAGTTGAAATTGGAATCAATATTCGTTCGTTTCATATCATTTAAATAAACCCATGTGGCTATATTTCCGACAGGAAACGGAAAATTGTCACCCATTTTTTCCTCTATATCTTTTTCATAAATCCCATTTTTTAATAATTCATCCAAAGTCTTAAAAGGACATTCGAGGACATGCAAACTATTATTTGTCATTAAAAAATCTTTTGCTTTCTTGAAATATTTTGAATTGGCGTAAAATTTTTCTACATCTTTTCGATTAGCATGAGTGGTATAAATTTTTAGAGATAAATAAAAAATTCCTTTCTCTTGGCGAATTTTAATATATTCTACTTTATCACCAAGATTCAGAGCTAAGTTTGATAGCTTTGCGAAATTACCTGATTTGTCCTTTTCTTTTTCCCAAGAAACATCGATATCCATCCTTTGCTCATGTGCTGCTTCCGCAAGTGTCTCGAATTTGAAGTTAATCGACTCTTTCTCTGAATGTGCAATGTTTGAAAAATCTCCCAAATTAATATATTTGCCGTTCAGGTTTAGATAGAAAGGAAAGTTATTCGATTGTAAATATAAAAGAATTGCACTGATTATTGTACTTTTGCCGCTACTGTTTGCACCGGTTAATATCGTTATGTCGGAGAAGTTAATTGCAGTTTCTTTAAAGCAACGATAGTTTTTTAATTCTAGACTTTTGATTTTCATAGGGGATTTCTTGTATTAAATTATTTTCGTATCCTATTTAGGTCAAACTATTTCTTTTCTTTCTAGTAATTTGCATCCAACTTCTCCCAATTTCTAATCCTACAAGTTAAAAGCTTAAATACCACTTCTCGCAAATAAGTTTCACTACTTTGCTACAAAGGGGTATTCCCCATTCTCAGATCTAGCGAAAGCAGAGTATCCAATTTTAATTCAGAATTTACTTTTGAGAATGGGTATAGCAAAAATGGATTGCGTCTCTTTCATAAAAAGGTGTTTTGAACTAAATAGGGTAAATTTCCCTTACCTATTCGCATAATGATTGTAAGTCTCAATAGTTCTAATATGAATCGGAGAATTCTTTTCTAAAAGTTCTTCCATTACTTTTTTACATTTTAAAACCATACCGTATCCTAAATTTTTTTCTGTATCAGAAATCCATTTTTCATAATCTTTATTTCGCATAGCATACTCTGAGCCTAAAAAATCAGAAACATAAAGAATTTGATCCAGTAAAACTAAATCTTTTCCGCCTAACGTATGATTTTGAATAGCGGATAATACTTCTTCGTCTCTATAATCATATTTTTCCTTTAAATAAAATACTGCGGAAAAAGGATGATAAGCGCGCTCCGGTAGAGATTCATACTCAAATTTGTATCGCACAAAAATATCTCGATGAAATTCTTTGGATTTTTGTTTGGTAATATCATGGAGAATTCCTGCAAGATAAGCTTTTCTTGGTTCGGGATAATGATTTAAAATGGAGAATTTTTCTGCAAGCTCAGCCACTTTTATAGAATGATCGAATCTGGAAAAAGTTACTTCCTCCGGAACAATCTTCGTATAATACTCAATTGCCGCTTCTGTATCCATAAAGTCCTTCTTTCTCAATATACTTTAAAACTTCCGGTGTAATATAATTTACCCATTCAAAAAATGGCAAACCTCTTATTTCAGAAGAGCTTGCTTTTATTTTTGGATTATTTATATGTACTATTCTTTCTGAGTATTTTTCTAGCTCTTTCGGTAAATTGGTAGTATCCCCATACTCACGATCGAAGACGAATAATTTCACAATGCTGAGTATTTTCTCATAATCTTTCCAGAGTGGAAATTTTTTTAGATTATCCACTCCCATGATAAAATACAAATCCTGAGTTGGGTATTTCAACTGAATCGCTTCCAGAGTTTCAATCGTATAACTAGTTGTTTTCTTTTTTATTTCAATCTCATCTACGATTGTTCGCGTTAGAGAGTTTTCCTCAATTAAGATTTCTAACATTCTAAGTAAACTTTCTTCCTCCACACCTTTTACTTTTTTAAAAGGAGAGATGAAATTAGGAACAAGGATAAGCCTCTCACTTTCTGGAAAGAATTTCCAAAAAGATTTTATTACTCCTAAATGTCCCCTGTGCGGGGGATCAAAACTTCCCCCGTAGATACCTATCATTAGCCTCTAATCTGCCCGTCTCCGCGTAGAATTGTTTTGGTAGTAGTTAGATGGATTAGCCCCATCGGACCTCTTACATGGAGTTTACCTGTAGAAATTCCCACCTCTGCGCCAAATCCGAATTCTCCCCCGTCGTGAAAACGAGTAGAACAATTTACAAATAAAGCAGCAGAGTCAAGTTGAGATAAAAATCGTTCAATAGATTTATGATCCTCAGAAAGAATAGCCTCCGAATGACCAGAAGAATATTTTTCAATGAACTCTATTGCTTCTTCTAAATTAGAAACTGTTTTAAAAGAAAGTCGAAGATCTAAAAATTCCAGCGCATAATCTTCTTCTGTCGCGAGTTTTGCATCGGGATAGATTTTTAAAAGTGCATCATCTAATAGAAGACTTACACCTTTCGATTTTAGAGCGGCTAATAGATCTTTTGTCCGTGGAAAGTCTTTGTGAATCGCTATATTTTCAACTGCGTTACATACCCCTGGACGTTGGGTTTTTGCATTGAGTAAAATTTCTACCGTCTTATCAAAATCTGCCGATACATCTACAAAAATATTGCACACTCCCTTATCATGTTTTACGACTGGAATTTTAGAATTTTCCGTCACAAAACTAATCAGCCCTTCCCCGCCTCTTGGAACTACAATATCAATTTCTTTGTCTTTTTGGAGAAGGGAAACAATATGCGACCTATCTGTCTTATCCACAAATAAAATTGCATCTTCTGTGATATTTTTTTGTTTTAGTACATTTCTAAAAATATCTATCAAAACCAAATTGGAATAAATTGCTTCACTTCCACCGCGGAGTATTGCAATATTCCCCGACTTAAAAGAAAGTGCCCCAACATCAATTGTAACATTTGGACGAGATTCATATATAACAAGCACTACGCCGAGGGGAACACGTTTACTCACAAGTTCAATTCCATTTGGTAGATGCACTCCCCTTACTACTTCTCCGACAGGATCAGGCAAGGCAGCGATTTCGAGAACTGATTTTGAAAGTGATTCAATTCTTTTTTCATTTAACAGCAAACGATCTAAAAGCGCTGGACTTAGATTTTTCTCTTTTCCCGCGTTTATATCTTTTTCGTTTTCCTGAATTATTCTATCTTTATTTTTTATAAGATCTTCGGCGAGAAGTTTCAATACATCATTTTTGACACTCGTTTTTAAAGTGCGGATTTCTCGTTTTGCCGCAGAAGCTTTTTTGGCAATCGTGTCTGTATATTCGTTTGATTCACTCATACTAAATTCCTTCATCTAGTTTATAAATTTTCTTGGTTGCTATTGCAATACTTCTTGTCTCAATATAAGAAGTCACGGAGGATAAAAAAGTATCTAGCAATGTCTGGGTAATACTAAGTTGCCCCACGGGAGTCTCATGCAAAAAATGAGACATGGCTTTAAAAAAAGAATCTCTCGCGACTAACGATGAACTAGTAGTCAAAATTCCATTTACCACTTTGTCATTTAATTCTAAAAAAGAGTTATTCTCTCTATCAATTCCAGAAAGACAACGTAAAAAATTTTCTTCGTCTGGAACAATTTGTTTTTCTTTTAATAAATGAAAAATCATCTCCGATTGAATTCTATTATTCAAAAAATATTCAATCGCAAGAGCAGGAATCATAAGTTTACCGCGAAAAAAAGAAGATAGAAAAGAAATAGAGGCAGTTTGCAAAGAAGCAACTTCCACAATAAATTCGGGGTCATCAAAAAAAGGTAGGTTTCCTCTTCTAGGTGGATTCTCTGCAAGGGAATAGTACCCGCTAGTAAATAGAATGAAATCATTGAGGGATTTAAAGAAAAAATCTCCCATATCTTGTAAATTATCTATGGGTGCTGTATCATCTGTGTTTGTCGTTTCTTGCATTCTGGTAACCGAATTCTAGGTTTTTAGTAAGGGCAAAAAAATAAACCAGAAAATAATTCTCGCTTGCAAACTAAGGAATCGAAAAAAGTCTAAATCTGTATGGCAACAATTGACATTAAAAACCCAAAACAAAGACAAATTTCTACCATTGCCCTTTTAGAACAAATGGAGAAACAATACAAGAATATCCCGATGGAAGCAATTCTAAAACAAGACGTTCTTCGAATCGGAATTAATTTTTCTCCTGAATCACTCACAGGATCTGAATTCAAAGCTAAGGACTATTTTATTTTTTCATTCGATCATATTCCAGTTGCAGACATGGAAAAAGGTATCGCCTACAAAACTCCTGAAGAAATTAAAATTTCAGGTGGACATTTTAATTTATTACCTACTGTAATTTCAACTCGCAATAATCCTGAGTCCCCTTATGTAGTGCGGCTATTCGAGAATAGACCCTGCCTCTATATCGGCGAAGTAAATCTTGGCTCTCTAGAATTTCCTCCGATTCCAAGTTGGTACAAACATAAAACAAAAAGTGGGAAAATTCCTGGAGAAATTGCACCTGTTATCGAATGGGGTTATCTTATTTACCTCACAGTCTTTCGAAATTGTCAATATTTTGGAAAAGAAGAAGAGTGCGCCTACTGCGATATTAACCACAACTACCGCCAACAAAAAAATGCTGGTCGACCTTACACTGGTGTCAAAGATATCGAAGACATCATCGAAGTAATGAGTTGGATCGACAAAGAAGATAGTGTTGCCAAAGTCTATACGATCACCGGCGGATCGGTGTTAACCACACTTAAGAAAAAAAATGAAGTTGACTTCTACTTAGAATATCCAACCGAAATCGAAAAACATTTTCCTAATAGATGGATGGGAAAGTTAGTCGCTCAAGCTTTTGAAAAAGAAGATTGTAAAAAGTTTGCCGACGCAGGAATCAAAGTTTACCATCCAAACTACGAAGTATGGGATCCTAACCTTTTTGATAAAATTTGTCCGGGTAAAGCTTCCTGGATCGGGCGGGAAACATGGATTAGGCGCATCGTTGACTCTGCTGAAGTATTCGGACCTTCTCACGTGATTCCAAACTTTGTAGGTGGAGTTGAACTTTCTGAGCCTTACGGTTTCTCGACAGTAGCCGAAGCTATCCAATCAACCGGCGAAGGTCTAGATTTCTTTATGTCAAAAGGAATCATGCCCCGCTTCACTGCCTGGTGCCCAGAGCCTTACACTACTCTCGGAACACAAGCTGGTCCTCCGCTTGAGTATTTCTGTGAATTACTCACTGTTTGGAAAAATACGTTTGAAAAATACAATCTCCCTCTTCCTCCGGGATACGGTGAGCCAGGTCCCGGCAAAGCGGTGTTTTCCGTTTCCGCTTTTATGGATGTGATTGGGTATAGGGGAAGAGCATAATCTACCTTATCCCCGGAATATTTACATACATTTATATTCGGATTGGATATGAATGTAATGTTATTTTAAGTCGTATAGTCCAAGATGATTCAAAAGTTTTGTCCTGTCTTTGAGTATCTCTCGATCGACTTTTTTAATTTGAATAGAGCCAACATCAGTGCATTTATCCTTTCCAGTAGCTCCTAAAAAGGCAGCCAAATTTCCTGTGTTGATTTCAGCGAGTAATCCGATATTGCCTTTGGAATCCATAGCAATTAATTTAATTCTCTTTCCCTTAATTGCGTTCATTTGAAACTTACCAGAATTATCCGCGTAACGAGTTGCTGCATTTTTATAATCAATTCCAACCGAAGTCACGGAAAATGGTGTGTTATTCTCAAACGGAAGAATTTTTCCTTCAATGCAGGTTGTATCAGAATTTGGATAATCACAATTCCACCATTTAAAATCATCCATGAATTTAAAAAGTAAATTAGAACGTAGCTCCACATTTGTCTCTCCTGAATTAGAAATTTCTCCCTTGTCTACCCAACCCTGCTTTTCGTCAAATTTATATGCGTTCATTTTTTTATCTGTAAAAATTAAACTGGGAATCTCTACTTTTAATTTCACACCACGCTTTAGGTTTAGCGGTTTATCGAAATAAGACGCTGTTAACTTGAACATCCCTCCAGATTCAAAAATATTTGGATTCGGGTTAAAATATTCCAAACTAATTCCAGATGTAATAAAATCAAGGTCGTTGTAAACTTCAATCAATTCGAGAGTCAATATATCTCCTCGTTTATAACCCATCGGAAGCACAATTGAATTTGGAGGAATTGTAATCTTAGTTCCCATTTTTCCTACAATCATATTTTCCATTGTAGGATTAATTGGATATTCTTGTTTGTCTGGGTGAAATTGAGTAAGAAAAAGAGGTACCGGATTGTCAACCGTAACCGCTTTTTTGACTACAATTTTTTTGTCATCGTCTTCCATTCCCCACTTTTTTTCGATCCTCTTGGTATTATCCTCAGGCTCCTGTGAATAAAGTGTGAAAAAAATAAAACCAATTCCGAACGTAATATAGATTATACGTAATAATAATGTTTTCATTCTAAATACTTCGACTACCAAGAATAAATCTTAATAGATCACTCCTGATTCCCAGGAATGGTATCGCATTTTTCTCTCTGTTTTGAATACCGATCGCACATAATTAGGAAATTAGCTTGAGTATATGGATTAGAATTTATGTCAGGTTGTACGATGGCGGCGATACAGAGCGCTAAATAAGGATTTTCCCCCATGGAATTGTAGACACCTTCTTTACAATGCCTTTGTTGTCTTTCTATACAATTCAACTGTATTACAATAAAAAAGAATGCGATGAGTAAAATTTTTAGTTTCAATTTGATTACCTGAATTCCTCTATTATTCACCTATAGAAATGAGTGTCAAATAGAAACTTGTAGATTTGTTACTAAATACAATTACAATTAACCCTATACTTTGCATGAATATCTTACCTGCATCCAAAAAACCAAATCAAATAAAAAGATTGCAAACAAAATATCTAATTCATACATTAAAAAAATGTTTTTCATTTTAGCAACTGCCATCTTACTTTACCTAGAACCAAATCCGTGCGACAAGATTCCTGCACCAAGAAAAGGGGAAATTTGGAAATTTGATTTTGTATGGCATTATTCTCCGCTTAAACTCCGAAATGATTCTATTTGTGGAAATGATATGCAGGAGTTTTTTTACATAAGGCAAAGAGACAGAGCAAGTTACATCGCTATGAAAAAAGTCAAAGTCACAAAAGAAAGTAGTTGTAGAAATAACGCACTCTTTAACGGCAAACAAAAGTTATTCCGTGGAATGCTTAAATCGGCTTTAGAGGAAAATCAATCTTTACCTTCACTAAAAGAAAGGGATATTTTAACCGAGATCGCGATTTTAAATGATAGTATAGAACATGCAGGGACTTATGACTGTTCTCCGCTCAATACCAAAAACGTAACAGACCCGGACAATATGTGGGAAGAATGTGAATGTATACTCTACGGATTTTACAAGAATGGAAAACAAGGACTCAAAGAGAGAGTTGACAAGTAAAACATTTTTATTTTATGATTTTATCAATACAATTTAGGAATTTATTTTGTTAAAAAATTTTACGATTACAAAGCCAGACCAAGGTATACTACAAGAATTAAAAGTAGAAATTGACACCAAAACAAAACCACCCGGTTCGTTAGGAAAACTGGAAGAAATAGCCATGCAAGTAGGTTGGATTCAAGAAACAACAACTCCAAAATTAAAAAAACCCACGATCGTTGTGTTTGCTGGAGACCACGGAATTGCTAAAGAAGGTGTTAGCCCTTATCCGCAGGAAGTGACCTACCAGATGGTAATGAACTTTATAAGAGGAGGAGCAGCGATTAACGTATTTTGCGACGAAAGTAATTTGAGTCTACGAGTAGTTGATGCAGGAGTAAATTATGACTTCGAAGGACTCGAGGGACTAACGCACGCAAAAATCGGATTCGGCACGAAAAGTTTTTTAAAAGAGCCGGCAATGACAAAAGAAGAATGTCTTTTAGCCATTGAACATGGGGCAAATATTGTAGACCAACTTTTTGATCATGGATGTAATTGTATTGGATTTGGAGAAATGGGTATTGGCAACACGGCAGTATCCTCGATATTAATTAGTAAGTTACTAAATATTCCAGTTGAAAATTGTGTAGGCAGAGGAACAGGGGCTAATGACGAACAATTGGCTAAGAAAAAAGAAATTTTAAAACGAGCGAGCACACTACATGTTTGCAATGATACAATTTCCATTTTGCAAAATTATGGTGGGTTTGAAATCGCCATGATCCTAGGTGGAATTTTACAAGCTGCCGAAAATAAAATGGTAATTCTAATTGATGGGTTTATAGTAACGACCGCTCTTCTATTCGCGAAAAGTTTTTACAAAGAAGTAACAAATTATTGTATCTACAGCCATGTTTCGGGCGAAAAAGCACACGAAATGATTTTAGGACATCTGGGAGGCAAACCGATATTAAACCTAGGCATGCGACTCGGAGAAGGAACAGGTGCAGCACTCGCCTATCCGATTATTTCCGCAGCGGTGCGATTTTTAAATGATATGGCATCTTTTGAAGAAGCGGGAGTAAGAGACAGACTATGAGAAGAGAATTAGAATTATTTTTTACAGCAATTATGTTTTTTACACGCCTTCCCGTCCCCGAGTTGGAATATTCACAAGAGAAACTAAATGCGTCTTCTCGTTATTTTCCTTTAGTTGGAATTTTAGTCGGTGCGTTAAGCGCTACAGTGTTTATGTTTTCCAGCCTTATTTTTTCTACAAATATCTCCATGTTACTTTCTATGATAACTTCCATTTTAATCACAGGTGCATTTCATGAAGATGGATTTGCCGATACTTGTGATGGATTTGGCGGAGGTTACACAAAGGAAAAAATCCTAGAAATCATGAAGGATTCTCGTATAGGAGCATTCGGTGCAATCGGTATTATCCTCCTTCTTATTTTTAAATTTCTACTTCTAGCAGAAATCAAACAGATGGTAATTCCAATCGTAATCGTAAGCGGTCATGCAATTAGTAGGTTTATATCTATTAGCCTCCTCTACTCAATGGTGTATGTAAAAGAGGAAGGAAAAGCAAAGCCACTTTCAACTGCACTTCCTCTCGCATCTTTAATCGTTGCTGGAATTTTTGGACTACTCCCCTTACTTTTATTCAAAAAATTTTTTGTACTACTTGTTCTAATTCCCCTTTTGCTAACTCGGACATATCTCTCCTACTACTTCAAAAAGCAGATTGGGGGGTATACAGGAGATTGCCTCGGTGCAGCACAGCAAGTAAGCGAGATTGTATTTTATATCTCCGTGTTTCTATTACTCCAATGGAAATTTATCTAGTCCGTCATACAAAAGTAGCAGTTGCTCCAAATATCTGTTACGGACAATCAGATGTAGCCTTGGCTGAAAGTTTTTTCGAAGAAGCTGAGATCATCCTACGAAAACTCTCAAATCCGAAAAATTTTGTTTGTTATTCCAGCCCACTTACACGCTGTAAATTGCTTGCTGAAAAAATTCCATCAAAAGAAATAATCCTCGAACCCAAACTAATGGAATTTAACTTCGGAGACTGGGAATTAAAAACTTGGGAATCTATTGGCAAACAAGCATTTGACTCTTGGCATTCTGATTTTGTAAATAATAAAGTCCCTAACGGAGAGAGTTATTTTGAACTTTTCAATCGATCGACGTTATTTTTGAAAGAGATCATTTCTAAAAACAAAGACGTTATTCTCATTACACATGGCGGTGTAATTCGTACACTACTTTCTCATGTTATCGGATTTCCTCTTGCGAATTCCTTTCGATTGAAAATCGGCTTCGGAAGTATTAGTAAAATCATTTATTCAGACGGTCATTTCAGTGTTGAGTATATTTCTATACCAGGATTAGAATGATTTCCCTGATTTTCAGGATTAAGAAATCTTGTATTTTCTTTATTGAAAACCGAAGACCAATTTGGCTCTATTATATTTAATTTTTTACAATTTTCTAAAAAAATTTGAATTTTCCCCGCACAAAAAGTATAAATTTTTACCTATCTATTGTATGGTAACCTTTGAAAATAAAAAATCTTTTACAGAAACTAAACTCTCCTCAAGGGATAGAACAATGTCCACTCTTTTGATACCGGCTAATTTACTTTATCCCCTAAAAGAGAAATTGAAAGAACATGGAAATCTTCTACCTGTATATCTCAAAAATCTTCTTAGGATGTGCCGAACTTTCACTCATTCAGGAATGCTCCCACCACCAAACAAATTGAAAACCGAATACCAAGCAGAAGGGCTTAATTTGAAACGGGTAAATTTTCGTGTTTTTAACAATGACTGGATCGAACTCGGAGAACTGGCTCTAGCTTTTGGTAAATCTCGCTGTTATATTTTTACCTTTTTACTTGAACTTGATCTTACTGGATTTTGGGAAGCTCTCTCAAAGACAGGGCTAAGTGAAGCAGTTCCTACCATAAACAGGTTAAGCCTGATGGTTTCTTGGTCACTCGGACAGATTCGCGACACCTTTGCACGAAGTTACCATGTGAGAGTATAGCAAAAAAACGAAAAAGCCAAGACAAACTAAAAAACCACCGAATAACTCAAAAGTCCTCAGACCAACTATGCCTACACAGTAAAACAAATAGCGACTAATACCGATTGCACGCTTATAAAAATAAAACCAAGGACCTCAAGGATAAAGCCTTCCCATAAGACGCGGAAAGGGAATACATTCTCTAACATGGGGAAGTCCACAAATCCAAGCGACAAGTCTTTCTAACCCAAGACCAAAACCAGCATGTGGAACAGAACCATATTTACGTAAGTCTAAATACCAGGAATAACTATCGACAGGGAGGTTTTCTTCTTTTAGCCGCTCTACAATTTTATCATAATTTTCCTCCCGCTCGGAACCACCGATAATTTCGCCCACTCCTTCGGGGGCAATTAAATCAGCGCATAATACTGTCTTTGCGTCCTCAGGATTTTGTTTCATGTAAAATGCTTTAATCGAGCGAGGATAATTCATTACAAATATGGGACTATCAAAATGAGTGGTTAAAATATTTTCTCTCTCAGCGTTAATATCTTCTCCCCATTCAATTGCCTCACCCCTCGATTTCAAAATTTCAATTGCTTCGTTGTATAAAATTCTTTTGAAAGGTTTTGTTACATACCCTAAAATTTTTTCAGAATCGCGTTCAAGAATTTTTAAGTGAGTGAGCGACGAATTAACAGTAGCCGTTACAATTGTGCGAATAAAATTTTCCTGTAAATCTATATTTTCTTTGTTGTGGAAATTTGCTGTTTCTGCTTCGAGCATCCAAAATTCTGTTAGGTGTCGGCGAGTTTTACTTTTTTCGGCGCGAAAGGTTGGACCAAAACAATAAACTTGTGTATGTGCAAAAATAGCTGTTTCCAAATAGAGCTGACCTGTTTGGGCTAAGTATGCTTTGCCTTCATCGAAGTATTCTGTTTCAAATAACGTTCCCGCACTTTCTCCAACGGAGCCTGTAAGAATTGGAGTATCAATTAGCACATAATGGTTTTCATGAAAGTATTTTCTGATTTGAAAGGAAAGTTCGTTTCGAATTTGTAAAATGGAAAGCTGTCTTTTAGAACGTAACCATAAATGTCTATTATTATGTAAAAAATCTGGTCCGTGTTCTTTGGGAGTTATCGGATAATCATGCGAATCCCCTACTACTTTATAAGAGTCTAAAATAATCTCATATCCCAACTCTGATTTTTCAGAGACAACTAACGTTCCTTTTACTTCAAGCGAAACTTCTTGTGTTAGGGACTTAATTTTTTCAAACTCAGCTTCTCCGAGTTTTTCTTTCTCGCAAACTACCTGGATGATTTTTCCAGAATTTCTAATTTGCAAAAATTGGATTTTATTATTTCCTCTCTTGGCGTGTACCCAACCAGAAAGTGTGACGGACTCGTTTAAATATTTAGTAAGATCATGCAGATTCATGATTCGAATATTTTTGAAATGCGAAAATTGAAAAGAAGAAAAAATTTACCACCGATGAAGACGATGAACACCGATAAAAGAACATCATCGGTGATGGAAATCCTGAGTTAGGTGGCAACCTATCATTTTACGATTGCAGCTCTAAACTGAGTTCAGAAAATGACTACATGAGTAGTACATACAAATTGATTGATTCTGGGGATTATGAAAAACTAGAAATCATCGGTGGGTTTAAATTGATTCGCCCTGCATTAGGTTCACCTTATAAAAAAACCAATCCCAAACTCTGGGAAAAACCAGACGCATATTATATTAAAAATGATACGGGCAGTGGACAATGGAAATTCTTTCGTAAAATTCCAGAAAGTTTTAGCATTGAAATCGGAAGTCTTTCAGCAAAGATTAAACTTACCCCTTTCGGGCATATAGGCATTTTCCCCGAGCAAAAGTCTAATTGGGAATTAATCCAAAAGATGGGAGAAATTCAAAATGGTTTTGAAGTGTTGAATCTATTTGCCTATTCTGGTATGTCAAGTCTTGCAGCGTTAAATAGTGGTTATTCGGTATGCCACGTTGACTCATCTAAAGGCATGATTGCATGGGCAAGAGAAAACGCACAGTTATCCGGTCTAGCCGATAGAAAAGTGCGCTGGATCGAAGATGATGTTCTCAAGTTTTTAAAACGAGAGGTAAAACGAAATCATCCTTATAAAGGATTTATTTTAGACCCTCCAACTTACGGACGTGGAGCCAAAGGGGAGATTTGGAAAATTGAAAATGATTTAATTCCTCTTATTGAAGAAATGATGAAACTCTGTGAAAATAAACCGGAATTTGTAATACTTTCCTGTCATTCTACTGGATTTTCTCCTCTTACACTCACACGCATATTACAATCTTATATTAAATCAGAAGGATCTTATTTCTCAAAAGAATTGTTTATAGAAGAGGAAAGTGACGGTAAACTTCCTGGAGGATTTTGTGCTTATTTCTTGAGTCAGAAATTTTCTAAATTATATTCTTATTTAAAATAAAACAAGAGGCGAACAATGAAATTAGTAGAACATAAATTAAAAGGTAAATGGGTATTAATCACTGGGGCATCTAGCGGGTTTGGAGTTGATTTTGCAAATATTTTTGCAGAAAGTGGGGTCAATTTAGTTTTGACTGCAAGAAGAGAAGAACCTATGATTGCATTAAAATATAGATTAGAAGATCTTCATAAAATCAAAGTCGAAGTAATCCCTATGGATTTATCCACTAAAGAAGCACCCGTCAATCTTTATAATAAAATCAAGTCGAAAGGAATTCAAGTAGACGCGCTTGTAAATAATGCTGGGTTTGGAATTTACGGAGAATTTATGGATGCACCCTGGGAAAAAGAAGAAATGCAGCTAATGGTAGACGTGGTAAACTTAATGCATTTAACCAAACTCTTTTTAAAAGATATGGTAGCGCGTAATTTTGGTTATCTTCTTAATATTTCTTCTATTGGGGCATATCAGCCTTCTCCGCTCTACGCTTCTTATTCTGCTGCCAAAAGTTATGTTCTCAATTTCACAGAAGCTTTAAACTATGAACTCAGAAATACCAATGTAAAAGTGAGCACTCTCGCACCCGGCGTTACTGCCACCGGATTCCAAGAAACTGCGGCTAAAGGCAAACCATTAAGCCTATACCAAAGACTTTCCATGATGAAAAGTAGACCAGTCGCAGAGACCGGTGTGAAAGGTATGATGCGTGGAACCCCAAGTGTGATGCCAGGTTTTTTTAATAAACTAAGCATATTCTCTCTACGATTTACGCCGCGAAAGCTTATGCCTTTTATGGTTTATCGCCTGATGAAAGTGGACTGAGGAATTTGCCATACCTCAAGGTCCCTCACAGACTGTGTAAAAAGACGGTCAGCACAGGCTCCGTCACAGAGAGAGAGGCTAATCCACGTAAGCCTTAAGCCAAGTAAATAATGTATCGTATACAACCTTTCTTACATTGGAATTCGAAAGAATTATATCGTGTATCGCATTTTCAATTCGAACTTTTGTGATATGATTTCCTAATACATCTGCGTATTCGGAAATATGTTTTACATTTAAAATTGCATCCGAAGAAAGTAGGCTATCATCCCAATCATTTAATATACAACTTTTATCCGAATGCATAACAAGAATGGGACAAGGAATTTGTAAACCAGCTTGTAATCGTTTATGTGCATCTAGGATTGCTTTTAGCCAACCTGCTCTGAGTTGAAAACCCTCTATTGGTTTCCAGTCAGTGTTAAATTCCCATTCGCCTTTGAAGTCACGATGAACTGATCTACCGTATAACTCTGATAATCCGCCAGGAATTTTACGATAGGGATGTTTTGCACCGACTGCACTTACTAGTTCCAGCAAAACTTTTCTAGCTAAAAGATTTTCATTGAACTCTAAGAAAGGACTATTTAAAAAGAGAGCGGTAATTTTATTTTGCTCACGTCTATCATGCGCATATAGAGAGGAAACAAGCCCTCCAGTAGAATGTCCATTTAACAGTATTTGTTCATTTTTATCTGCTTTGATAATTTCAAATGCTCTATCTATTTCTGGATAATATTCTTCTACACTTTTACAAAAGTTTGGTGTTTGATGCGGAAGAATGGATCTACCGTATTTTCTAAGATCAAGAGCATAAAAATTAAAACCATTTTCTGCATATTTTTCCGCCATTTCACCTTGAAAAAAATAATCACAGTATCCGTGAATATACAAAACTGCTTTTCGGGATCTATGTTTAGAGGGTCTCTTAATTAATGTAGCAACTACTTTGCCTTCTTCATCTTCAGGAAGTGGAATTTCTATTTTCTCATAAGGATAACCGAGTATATCTTTTACCATATTTTTTAATTTGAATAAGAAAGAACTTTCTGCAAGAAATTTTTACATTTATTTCTTTTTCTTTGTTTTCAAATTGTTCACAATCGTATAACGCTAGGATTGCAAAATTTCTTGCATATTCGTAATCAGAATCAACCGCTCAGAAGAGCTTGTGCACTGCCTAAATTTTTCAAAACACCGTATCCCTAGCCCAGCTTGCGAATTCGGAGACTTTTAGCATACAAAGAGAATATCCTGCTACATCCATATTGAATGTAGAGATGTCCATCTTCAAACCCTGGATGCGGCGGGCTGCAGTTTACGTTTATTATCAAAATTACCAAGACCAGTAAAATAATTTTCCTTTTAGAAATTTACACTGTATTTATCTTCCCTACCAGGTAATGATATACGTACAAGAATCTCCCCCATTTTTTCGGGTAGGTTTATCTGCGGCTAATGTTACCATTGCGTCAGGTTCGAACCGCCTTGCCAGTCCAAGAATGATTCCTTCGTCTAGTTCACTCGGATAGGGGTTTTCACAAACACTTATAATTTTCTTTTGACCGGCTACTGCTTCGTATCCGTAATAACCAATTCCGTCTAACTTTTTTCCGGTGGCAGGGTCAAACATGATAACACCATTTTTTCGATGGTTCATGTGATAGGCGACATTGGTTGATTCAATTGCCGTATGAATATCTACGATATGAGGTGGGAAAATTGCAGTTTCTGGAATTTTCATTCCTAAATTTTTTAAAGTTCGAGGTCCCACTTGATCCATTACTTTTTGATATACCTCAATGCCTTTCTGCATTGGATACCATTTATCGCTTTCGATTTCATAGTTTCCTTTGCTATCTTTTGCACCTAACTGCACTTCATTCAAAATTTTTTGTCCGAGTGTGTGATGTGCTCCCATTGCTTTAAGAAATGCAATTAGGGAAGTCCCGTTTACTTCATACGGGGTTAAATCATATTTTTTCATAGTAAATCTTCCTTTCTTTCTGCATTAAATCAAATTCTATTTTAAAAGGTAAAGTATTTTCTTAATCGCATAGCTGGGGGTGACATTTACATATCAAAAAGTACTCGACTTCCTAGGCTTTACGAAAATTCTTTCGGAATGATTCTTTTTCGATTTAGAAATCTCTTACTTTTATTATTTATCACATTACATTGCAGTTTTTTTTCCAAAAGAGATGTTTTCGGAAAAGATAGCTCTGTTCACTTAGTATTAAATTCTACTGGTTATGCTACAGAAGTTTGTTTATTTAAAGTGGATAATACTAATAATTCCTGCAAAGCAGTAAATCTAAACTCCTATCCTAAATGTGTGGAATATTTCCCGGAAAATCCAAACTCTGCAAATCTCGACTCAAAGGAAACCTTAGATCAAATCTATAAGGGTCTCGCGGACTTAGAAATTTCCCGTCCCAGTCTAAAACAAAAAATACAAAACGTTGGTTATTTAGCCACTGGAAGTTTTGGATTAGCAAAGGAAGCAAAACAAGTTACAAACGAAGTAGAGAATTATTTCAAATCTGAAAATTTGAAAATTAATACAAAAATATTGAACGGTGAGGAAGTGGCAAAGCTAACATTAACCGCACTTCTGTTAGAAGAAAGAAAGAATCCTGCTAAAGAAATTGCGATTCTACAAATTGGAACTGAATCGGTTGAAGTAATCTTTTCAGGGTCAGGAAAAAATACAAAACCGGCAAGCAGTAAAATAGGAATCAATTTAATTTTAGAAGAAGTTGCCAATATTAAACCTGGAATCAATTCTTGTAGACAACCAATCTCTTCTTTTTTTAAAAGCGAAGCTAGTTCTTTTGAAGGATGCAAAAGCTTTATTTTAGAAAATCTAAATAAAGCAAAACGTTTAGATCCCATCACCAAAATAAAATTAGATACTAATTACGATGTCTATACAACTGGTTCAACTTGGAATTATTATTACCCGAATAGGGAGGAAGAGCTTACACTAGAAGAATTAAATCGAACTGGAAAAGAATTCTGTTCTCTTACAATAGATCAAATTTTAAAAAAAGGAATCAAAAAGAAAAATGCGTATAATCTATGTTATTCTCTATCTTTCAAAGTAGTTTTAGCGGAAGCACTCGGAATCCAGAATCTTCGAATCCTAAAAAAAGAAATTTATCTAAGAAACCTCGCCGCTTCTCCTACACTATTTCCCGGCGTTTGTAGATAATGGAAGAATTTCGCCCAACGCATATTCCTGTTTTACCTAAAGAAATTTTAGAGTATTTCCATCTAATTGAAAATCAAACAAACCCGGTCTTTTTAGATGGGACTGCTGGCGAAGGTGGGCATTCCGAATTAATTCTAAAAGAATTTCCATCAGCAAAATTGATTTTAAATGACAGAGATTCTATTATGCTTACGCGGGCATCAGAAAGATTAAAGAATTTTAGTGGTAGATTCTTTCCTTTGGAAGGAAATTTTTCGGACGTCAGTACAACTGAGATTGAAGAGAGAATTGGTTTTCCAAAAGTAGACGGAATTTTACTTGATTTAGGGATTTCTACCTTCCATTTAACTAGCTCCGAGCGTGGTTTTAGCTTTAAAAACGAAGAATATTTGGATATGCGACTCGACGAAAATGGAAAACTGACTGCATTTGAAGTTTTGAACAAATATAAGGCTGAAAAATTATCACAAATCTTCCGAGAATATGGAGAAGAGAACTGGACAAAGAAGATTGTAGAAAAAATTCTTTTGGTGAGAAAGAAGAACCCAATTAGAACAACTCTCGACTTGGCAAAATTGGTGGAATCTGTGATTCCTAGAAAATTCTGGCCTGATAAAACGCATCCGTCTTTTAGGGTTTTTCAGGCTGTTCGCATAGAAGTCAATAATGAGCTCGGGCATATTAAGAGTGGAATTGAAAATCTTTCTTCTCTTTTGAACTCCGGAGGAATTTTGTGCGTGATTTCTTTTCATTCTTTAGAAGATAGGATAGTAAAACAGGTATTTAAAGAAAAAATGAGAGATGGATTATTTAGCATACTCACAAAGAAACCAATAACTCCAACAGAGGAAGAAATAAAAGTTAACCCGTCTTCTAGGTCTGCAAAATTACGTGTATTGAAGGCATTATGATAGTAAACCATATAGACAAAAAAGAAATAAAAACTACGGTTGGGCTAATATTATTTTCCCTCATAAAAATTAGTGTGCCGGTGAGTGTAGCATTTCTATTAGTTTGGCAAAGTGTAGACCATGCACACCTCAACCGCCAGATAAAAAAACTTTCCCAAAAAAAAGAAGAACTATATAAAAAAAATTATGAGCTAAAAGTGGGAATCGCTTCTTTCACTTCAGCAGAACGAATGGAATCGATTTACAGAAAAACAAATTCGGTAACTAATTTTTCCAATAAAAAAATTATCACTCTTATCCTACCCCCTGAAAACAAAGGCTTTGAAATTTATAAATAACCTTTTATTCAAATAAAATTAGAGCAGTAAAAACAATTATGTTAATTTCAGATTTAGTCAAAAAAATTAAAAAAATATCTTTACTCAGTGGGAACGGTAAGGAAGAAATTTCCTATATCCAATCCGATAGTAGAAAGCTTGATACAGGAGATATTTTTTGTCTGTATGAAGATTTTGCAGAAAAATCTTCTGAGTATATAAACGATGCTATCAAGCGGCATACAAAGACTATCCTCTTAAAAAAAGACAGTCCGTATCTGACTGAAGCTAAGAGGTTTAATAATATTTTAGTAAGCCAAGAAGACCCTATGTTAGTACATGGGTATATTGCTTCCATTCTAAAGGACGAACCTTCTAAAAAATGTAAAATCATTGCAATCACCGGAACGAATGGCAAAACCTCGATGACTTATATTTTAAACGATATTTTTTCTCGCGAAAATAAAAACTGCGGAATTATCGGAACCATCGAAACAAGATACGCAAATAAAGCAATTCAGACAGGTTATACTACACCCGATGCGAGTATGTTACATGAAATTTTAGATAAAATGGTAAAAGAAGAGATTGAATTTGTTTTCATGGAAGCAAGCTCTCATGGGTTGAAACTCGGTCGCCTAAACGGATTACATATATTTGGCGCTATTTTCACTAATATAACTCGTGACCATTTAGATTTTCACAAAACGATGAGTGATTATCTAAAAAGTAAGTTTCTACTTTTTAAAATACTCACTAAATCAATTCACAAAAATACATTTGCAGCGCTCTCTATGGACTCACCTGGGGCAGACAAGATGTATGCGCTAATCAAAAAAGCAAATTTAAAACTAAATCTTCTCCAGTTAGGAAAAGGCAAACAGTTTGAAGGAAAAATCAAAGAACTTTCCCTGAGAGGAATTGATTTTGAATTTAAGGAAAAAGGGAGCCAACAAATGGAAATCACTACCAATTTGCTTGGAAATTTTAATTATTTGAACGTTTCACTTGCAATCGTCGCTGCGAGAGCCCTTGGTTTAGACCTAGAATCTATTCGAAATACAGTTGGGAGTTTGATTCCTGTAAACGGTAGATTTCAAATTGTATACAATAATAAAAAGACACGTGTGGCAATTGTAGATTATGCGCATACACCGGATGCATTACAAAATGTATTAAAAAGCATTCAGGAAATTCCGCATAGTAAAATTATATGTGTATTTGGTTGCGGTGGAGATCGAGATAAAACCAAAAGACCTATCATGGGTAAAATTGCGGCAAATCTTTCCGACCTAGTAATTATTACATCGGATAACCCAAGGACAGAAGATCCTGAAAAAATTCTAGATGATATTCAAGTTGGTTTTCCGAAAAAGTTTACATCCTTTTTAAGAATTACAAATCGTAGGCAAGCAATCAAACGTGGAATAGAAATTTTACCTGATGGCGGTTTACTCTTAGTAGCCGGCAAAGGACACGAGACAGTTCAGATCATCGGAACCAAAAAAGAAGACTTCAGTGACCTAAGAGAATTAACCGAAGCATTCAACCATGACGAGCAAAGCAGGAGATAAACGTATCTATGTTTCAATTTATATATGATATTTTCGGGACCGACCTTGGTTTTTTACGAATCTTTAATTACGTAACATTCCGTGCTCTCATGGCGGGGTTAACATCTATGTTCCTCTCTTTTTTTCTAGGAAAACGGATCATTCATTATCTTTATGGATTAAAATTTAGTGAAACTGTAAGAACTGACGGTCCCGGTTCTCATGCGGTAAAGGCTGGAACTCCTACTATGGGTGGACTCATGATCATTTCTACTCTTGTACTATCCACACTTCTCTGGGGAAATTTAAAGAATCTAAACCTGCTACTCTTAATTGTATTTAGCTTCTTATTTTCTATGCTTGGATTTAGAGATGATTATGAAAAAGCAATTCTCAAAATTAAAGGTGGAATGAGAAGTAGAGTAAAATTCGGATTATCCGCGTTGATTGCATTAGGATTTTGTGTTATTTTTTATTATTACACAGGGGATTCCCATTCAGATGGAAGAAAGGTTGCATTTACTCTAACTGATTTATTTCTTCCGTTTATTAAAGGACCTGTTTTAAATTTAGGAATTATTGCAATTCCATTTTCTATACTTGTAATTATTGGTAGCTCTCATGGAGTAAATCTAACAGACGGCTTAGATGGATTAGCCACAGGAACTGTGATGATTGCAACAATTACATTTGCAATTATAGCGTACGCATCAGGAACGCCAATTGCGGCGGATTATTTGAATATTCCTTATTTACACGGTGCTCACGAGTATTCTGTTTTTTTATCTGCGCTTGCCGGCGCTTTATTAGGATTTTTATGGTTCAATACTCACCCAGCAGAAGTTTTTATGGGAGATACAGGATCTTTATTTCTAGGAGCAACGCTTGGGATGATAGCAGTTATGCTCAAGAAAGAAATTCTTTTATTTATCCTAGGAGGAGTTTTTGTAATGGAAGCTGTGAGTGTAATACTGCAAGTAGGTTCTTTTAAACTGACTGGAAAAAGAATTTTTAAAATGGCTCCCATTCACCACCACTTTGAGCTAATGGGTATTAAGGAAACTAAAATCGTAATTAGATTTTGGATAATAGGTGTTATTCTTGCGCTCTTTGCACTCTCGACCCTTCGAATTCAGTAAGTAGAATGATAAAATTACTTAAGGAATGGTTTAAAAAATTTCTAGTTATTGGAAAAAATCCAATCGACCTTCCTTTAATCTATGTAATTTTACTTCTACTATTAGTTGGTATATCGGCATTATTCTCGGGATCTGCGGTTACTGCTCATAAACTTACAGAGGATCCCTATTTCTTTTTAAAAAAACAAGGTGTATGGCTTGGAGTTTCTTTTGGTTTTTTTATAGCATTTTCTGTAGTCCCCTACAAAATATTTCAAAGATATGCAGTGTATCTGATTGTATTATCCATTATCCTCCTGATTTTAGTATTTATTCCTGGATTAAGTAAAACAGTAAAAACTCAATCTGGTAGAAATTTTCATAGATGGATTGGCTTTGGTCCTTTTCAATTGCAGCCGAGTGAATTTTGTAAAATCGCGGTTTTAATTTATCTCTCTGCCTTTTTTGTGAAATTGAAACACTTGCCGGAAAAAACAATACAAACCTATCTGATTCCTGGGGTCGCTCTTGGACTCATACTGGTTCTAATTATGCTAGAGCCAGCCCTTGGAACTACTTTGCAGATAACAGCGATGATCCTCACTTTAATTTTTTTAAATGGGTTCCCGTTAAAAAAATTAATCATTGGATTTTTATCAACGACTCCTTTGATTTTCTTTTTAATTTATAGAGTAACTTATTGGCGAAAGCGAATTGAAGTATGGCTAAATCCTTACAGCGACAAAGACGGGGATGGATTTCAATTGTATTCCTCCTTTCGTGCATTTATGGAAAGTGGTTGGTTTGGAAATCAAATCTCAACTAGCCATTCACATAGATCGCTCCCTTATAATCACACAGACTTCATTATGGCAACCTTCGTCCAAGACTATGGTTTTTTTGGGTTTTTAGTTTTGTTATCTCTGTTTACTTTTCTAATTGTCAGAGGTTTTTCGCTTGTAAGAAGAGTAAACGATCACTTTGGTTTTTTACTCGGCTCAGGAATTATACTGATGATAAGTATACAAATTATCATAAATTTATTTGTAGTTACAGGGCTATTCCCAATTACTGGAATAAGTCTTCCTTTTATGAGTTACGGAGGGTCTTCTTTATTGACCATTATGATCTCACTTGGGATACTAATAAATATAACTAAGAAGGAACATATTACGTGATTCGCTCTATTATCATTGCTGCTGGTGGGACTGGAGGGCATATTTCTCCCGGGATTGCTATTGCCGAAAGTTTGATGGAGTTAAAATCTGAAATTGGATTTGATTCTTTATCTATTCATTCTCTTTTTCGAAATAAAGACAATCCAGATCTAAGAGATGCACCCTGCCCTGTTCTCTGGCACAACACACCTCAATTGAGTAAAAATATTATTACAGTGCCTTTTTTATTCTCCTATAATTTTTTAAAAACAGCTTATCAGTTTAGAAAATTGAATGTAGACTGCGTAATTGCAATGGGAGGATACTCAAGCTTACCCGCTATACTCTACGCAGTAATCTTTCGAAAGAAAATATTTTTATGTGAGCAAAATACAGTAGTTGGAAAGGTCACAAAAGTATTTAGTAAATATGCAACTAAAATCGCATTCAGTTTTCCTCCGGTCAATATAGAAAAATTTCAGCCAGAGACTTTTAAAGTGTTAGGCAATCCACTCAGAAAAAAAATTATTCCCGATACAAAGGTGAATTCGGGAAAGATGTCAGTTGTAAACAGAAAGGAAAAGTTAAATGTACTTGTAATGGGTGGCTCTCAGGGAGCAAGACAAATTAATAATATGGTCATAAGCTCTATGAATAATCCAGATATTTCTAAAAATTATAACTTTCGTCTCTTGACCGGAACTTCTCTTTACGATGAGGCTAAAGCTAAATCACAAAAGTCAGCTGATATTATTTCATATTCGGAGAACATGAAGACACATTACGAGTGGGCTAATTTAGTTATTGCGCGCTCTGGTGCTGGTGTGATTTCAGAATGTGCATTATATGGACTTCCACAAATTCTCATTCCGTATCCATACTCGGCAGATAACCACCAAGTGGCTAATGCTAATTATTTTGAAGCAAACGCGGGAGCATGGATATTGAATCAGAAAGATGAAAATAATTCAAGGCTAATGGATATTCTCCTCGAAATAGCGAACAACCGAGAATTACTTATCCAAGTTTCTAAAAAATCTCTAGAATGTGCAAAAGTAAATGCAGCAAATGATACCGTTAGATTTTTTTTTAAAGAGTAGATTTTGAAAGATAAAAAACCTTTTTTCATAGGAATTGGCGGATCGGGAATGTCCTCGCTGGCACATATCCTACTGGATTTAAAAGTAGAAGTAAAAGGGTATGACAAAGCGAGTTCAGATAGTGTTAGAAAATTAGAAATGCGCGGAGCAAAAATTTTTCAAAATCCAGAGATTGTGAATCTAAATGGAATTGACTATGTTGTATATTCCAGTGCAGTAAAAGAAGATCACCTCGTATTTAAGAAAGCAATCGAAGAGCACAAAACACTAATTCACCGCTCGGAGCTTTTGCATGAACTATTTTCTAAAAAATTTTCCATAGCAGTTGCTGGGTCGCATGGGAAAACTACTACTACTGCGATGACTGGGCAAATTCTACTCGAAGCCTCGGAGAACCCATCGATCATGCTTGGGGGCGAGGTTGGTTTTCTAAATGACAGAGGTGGAAAATGGGACAACGGCAAATGGGGTGTCTACGAATCAGATGAATCAGACGGAACTTTTTTAAATCACAAAGCAGACATTAAAATTGTAACCAATATTGACAACGACCATTTGGATTATTATAAATCAGAAGAGAATTTACATGAGGCATTTGCAAAATTCATTCACAATAAAAAATCTTCATTTTCAATTGTTTACCTTGGTGATAAAGGAATACAAAGTTCAATCAGTTTACTGGAAGACCAAAAGAATGTAATTGGGTATATAGAAACTTCGCAGATAAATTTTGCAAAAGAAAATTTTCCCGAAATTCAACTAGAACCATTCGAGATTTTTGACAATGAACTTAGTTTTTACAAAAATGGAAGTCTAAAAAAAATAAAACTCCCTTTTGCGGGAGATCATTATTTAAAAAATGCTTATGCTGCAATGCTTGCAGCTGAAAAAGTAGGCGTTGATCTAAATAAAATTCTAGAAATTCTAAAGGGGTATAATGGCGTTAAACGCAGACTGGAGCATTTAGGAAATGTGAATAATGTAAATGTATATGACGACTATGGACATCATCCGACTGAGATACTGGCAGTAATTCAATCCATCAAACGAATGCGTCCGGTGGGTGCAAAATGCTGTATTATCTTTCAACCACATCGGTATACCAGAACTCGAGATCATTATAAAGATTTCGCAAAAGCGTTAGGCGATAGTGATTTACTTTTTCTACTTCCAATTTATTCAGCTGGTGAGACTCCAATCGAAGGAATCTCGACAGAATTAATTTATGATCACCTAGAGAATAAAGAGAGAACCATTCTACTCACAGGAGATTTAGAGCGAGATATTCCTATCATTAAAAAATATATTCTTTCGGGGGATTATCTAGTTAGCCTCGGTGCTGGAAACGTGCGCGAATGGGCAGAGAATTTTTTAATTTAGCCAAATCGAAATTACCCACAAGGTATAATTTTTAAAACTACGAAATAGGATTCAAAGGATAATATGAACTACGAAGAATCTAATCATTATAAACCAAGCCTAACTTCTCAAGATTGGCACCATTTAAATTGTTTTGGCTGCGGTCCGGAAAATACTAAAGGTTTACACGCAGTATTCCCGTTTGATCCAGAAAGCGGAGAAGTAATATTCAAATTTGTATTCGAAAAATTTTCCGAGGGCGCACCCGGTTTTACGCATGGTGGAATTTTAGCCTCTATTTTAGATGAGGCACAAGGAGTAACCTGTTTTCATGCAGGTCATTTTGTAATGACCGATCAACTTTTTGTGAAATATGACAAAGCATGTCCTCTTGGTGAAGAAGTTATCTGCCGCGCGTGGATTACTATCGCAAAAAATCGAAGACTCTATACAAAGGCTACTATCAGTTCACCGCTAACAGGAGAAATCTATGCCCATTCAAAAGCGAGATGGTATATCATGACAGAAAGAATTTTTATGAGAATGTTTCATCGCTCTCCTTTGAAAATGGAAAAGTTGAAAATTATTCTAGAGCTAAATAAAAAGCGTGGAAAGGAACTAAGAAAAAAGATTAAATCTAAAAGAAATACTTAAAGATTATCGCTACCAATCAATGCTAATCCATAAAAAACACTACCAAGAAAATTTGAAATTTTAACCCAATTAAAGTATAAAAATCACGAAAATATAATTAAATTTGCAATGTTTCAATCTTCTTAACATCATAGTATTGAACAATATCCAACCTGCACCGTAATATCTTAGATACTCATCAAATAGAGCAGAAATTTTTACTCTAATGCGTAATAATTTTACTTTTTCCCGCACAATTTCTCCCATTCAAGAACCAAACAGTTAGGGAGAGAAAAAATGTTTGAAGAAAAATATCTTGCCGCAATGAAACGAATGGATGAAAAATTAGCTCTGTTAAACGCAGAGGAAGAAGTTAATCGAAAAGGAATTTTTAGAGATGGAAAAACTTTCAGCAATCAAGAAAAAATTGTAACTCAAGGCAACATGCGGCTAATAGAAGTTAGCTCTTCTCTTATGGTTCCGGATCACTTTATAGAAATGCTGAAAAAGAAACTAAAAAAATATAAGGGAATCAAATTGTATCTGCATTATCTAATACGCAAATATGATATTCATATTATTAATGGTCTAATCCCACAGTATTCAAACGTGACTACGAAGTACCAAGATAAAGATCAGAACT
>JAGOHK010000054.1:3180-30248 GCA_017996175.1 Leptospiraceae bacterium | reverse complement strand
GTTCAAACTATATGTAGGATATATTTGAAAAAAAGAATAATTGAACTCACTACTTTAGATCCTAGCATATTCCTAAAACACCTTGATGGAATTTTAATAACCCTCTAAGATGACAAAGTAGCATTAATAAACTCTAAAGCCTACTGTGTATATAATCAGTATAAACTTTAGATTTTAGAGGACAGTAGAAATAGTACAATCAAAACTTACAACTTTTTTCCAGTATTAATTGCTAATACAATATCCTTTTTATCTAGAGCAGGTTTGCTTTAGTAAAAATCCTCTAGTTTTAAAAATAAAACTTTAGTCTTTTGGCAAATTAACCGCGACAACGAAAGCGTTTTGTATACACTTCCTTTTAGTTACGGATACACCTAATAGGGGAGTAAAGATCCCTCTAAAGTGTCCTGTAAAGATGGCTATAAAATTTTTTTGCCATCTTTGCAGGAATCTTTAGAGGACAGTTTAGAGGTATACTAAGTGTATCCGTAATAGAACCAAACTGCGAAGAAAGTGTAGAGGCATATTTAGCAGCATTGGGCGAACTCAAGGAGCGGCTAATATTGTTTTAATTTCGATTCCGGGATTTCCTAAATCGGTTACAATAAGAGTCGCAGTTCCGCCGGAAGCGAGATAAGTCTCCGTTACGGAAACAGATTGAGTTTCACCAGATTTCGATTTTACAATTTTATATTCTACTTCTACTTCCGGATACTTTACCTTATCCGCTTTGCGTGGGTATTTGTATTTATCGAAATTATACAGGAAACAAACTCCAAGTAGGTAAGCTTCTTCCAATCGCGCGAGGGGTAAAACGAGAGTAGACGTTGTTACCATGGAATCATCTGTAGACTCGGTGACTTTTGTATCTTTGGGAAGAAATTTTTCAGCGTAACTTTTTAAACTAGGAATGGATTTGCTTGGAAGTTCTTTTATCGGAGGTGGAAAGGAAGAAAGATACCCATCAAATAAATATCCTTCTCTATCATCAGCAATTACCTTTACCCAAAACCCGGAAATCCCATCAGCTTCAAATTCTTTGTCCGTGATTTGTCGGACTAGGGCTGTCGTTCCAAAGGAAATGCTTTGCAGAAATTTTCCATTTTTAGCAGGTTTTGCCCGAAGATTCAGACCTGATCTTGCAAGTACATATAAATTATCCCCAACCTTATACGAAATACTTGGTTTAGAAGTCAGAGGAGTAAAAGAATAAATCAATAAAAATAAAAAAACAATTTTCCATACTTGCATACACTCTCCAATAATTGTCATAACGCTACCCATCCCATATCTATCGCTCTTTTATCGGTGTCCATCGGTGGTAAACCTCTCTCCAGTTTTGGTTTGCCCAAATACTGCCTTCCATAAAAATTGAATCAATGCATTTTTCCAAACGAAATCTTATTTTATTTTTAATTTTATTCTCTATTTTTTCGCATTTTTTATTCCGCTATCTGGTTTTTTATTCTGAAAAAACCTCTTTTATATGGGAAAAAATCGGAAAACGAAATCTAGTTTCAAAAAACTATGATTTAATTATCCTAGGAGATAGTCAGATTATGAGTGGACTCCATCCGTCTCTCTTAAATCAACTCCTAGCGGCAAAAGGCAAATCTATGGATATTCTATATTATCCACGTCCTTCCGAACAACCAGAAGGAATTTATAAAATATTGCAGGACTTTAAAAAAGCAAATATTACTTCTAAAATGCTTTTAGTTAATATATCGCCTGTCACGACTTCGAAGAATAATATCGTGGAAGCAAATAAGACACTTACCCAAAACTTTCATCCATTTTCATTTCAATTATTCTTAGAACCTAACTTAAATAAGTTTTATTTAAAAACTCTATCGGGTAATATCTATTATCTCTTTCTGCAAGTATTTCCACTCCTCAAGTTAAATGCGAATTTTTCCAATGAAATAAAAATTATCCCAGGCTCGGAAGGTATTACGTATAACGCTGGAATCAATTCTTTTTTAAACGTAAATTTTTTTGGGAACCTAATTTTAAATAGAAAGAATAACTTATTTTTAGATGAGTCATTAGAAAGAGAGAATTTTTATTTTGAATGGGGAAATTTTTCTAGGTTTACCGGAGAATGTATCGAACGAACCGAACCTCTATTTCTTCCGGTTGGAATTGAACCCGCATTTTTAACCCCAAGAAAAGAAGCACTCGAATTTTGGTTGAAAATCGGAGATTATGCCAGACAGAATAATATAAAGATCTTTTTTTTATACACTCCATTTTCGCCCGAAGCAGAATTGAAAATTGGATCAACTAGACTGGATTCTCCCATTCATAATACTCTTACTCAAATTTCGCAAAAGTTCGGGCAAGATAGCATTTTGAAAATTGACTCCGCTCTATTTCAAACCGGCGATTTTAGAGACTATACACACCTAAATGTATGTGGAATGATGAAGTTGACAAAAGAATTGGCAAATAGATTGTAATCTCATAGTTTTATGAATCTCTCAAAAAAAATTCTACTCATCG
The DNA here is from genome assembly GCA_017996175.1 of Leptospiraceae bacterium. Lineage (GTDB taxonomy): Bacteria > Spirochaetota > Leptospiria > Leptospirales > Leptospiraceae > UBA2033. The sequence goes on along the minus strand of JAGOHK010000054.1, from coordinate 27,743 downwards.
GATTCCTAATGTTTTATTCCTGTGCCGATACAAACGATCTATATTATTCTATAGCAGATGCCAATACAAAAATAATGGTAGCCTTTGCAATCAAAGACGCAGAGTGTAACTACACTCATACAATTACAGCCTTTATTCCCGGCGAAGCACGCAAAAGAGAAATCGATGCCTGTGTCCAATCTATCCTAACTCGAATCTGTGTAGATTGGATAGTAGAAGACCCCACACCACTTCTTTGTAAAACCATTAACTATAGGACTAACTTCAAATTACGCGGAAGAAAATTATGAATACAAAACTAGAATTACAGGTAACAGAAATTACCCTCTATATTTCTCTCTTAGTTGCATTCATAGTTTTAATTCTGTTATACCTGCGCTCTGGGAGTAAGAAAAAAAGAGTCATCAACCAGAGTAATCCAGAAGGGGATAATTCCTCTAAGCCGAAAGCAGAACAATCTATTTTAGAAATATTTGATTACCTCGGAACAAAAATCGTACATGAAAATGGAACGTATACCGTTAACCACAAAGGCAAAGTGAGTTTCTATAAATCGTGGTCTGTAGTTCCAATTCAATTTCAAAAAATGGTGAAAGAACTAGACGATAGATCCGGTCAGGCTAAGAAAAATGATGATTATTTCCTAGAAGTAATCAACGGTATTTATTATCTCACGATGCCCGATGGGACGATCAAAAAATACAAACGCCTCACCGATGTTCCGGCTTATATCCGTAAGGCGGTAGGAAAATTGTAATTATTTTTTTTTATTTGGCTCAGGTAAAGAAAGTAGCACATCGAAACGGTCGTTCATTTCCTGTTTGTATTCATCCTCTTCGTAAAATAAAGGTTCTACTTCCCCATAAGCTTGGTAGGTATAACGTTCGAAGTCCATATCTCTTCCAAACATTTTTTTGAATAAGTCTTTTGATCTTGCCTCTGTTTTTTTCATATTCTCTTTATTATCCCCGGGTTGTTTGGAGTGAGATTGAATTTGTACTTTATAACCTGGGTACTGAGAAAGAATTTTTTTAATATCATCCAAAATATCGGATTCATTTTTTTTCAAAACAGATTCCGGAACTGAAATTCGTAATTTGTCTTCTTTTAGATTCACTAAAATTCCAGTTTGAAATTCTTTTACTTTATAAAATTGTATCTCATTTAATTCATTTCGAAAAGAAAAATGTAATTCTAAATTACTTAAAGAAGAGATTAATACTCCATTATCCGCATATCCATCCCAAAGAATTCTTTTGGCAGGAATACCAATTCCTTTCCACTTTTTAATTACTTTTGTTTTGGCTGTTCCGTCTATTTCGTATTTATGCAAAATAGTGCACTTCCAAGTTTTAATAGAAAAATTTTCTAACTCGGGAAATATTTCCAAGGAATCTAAATTTTCATCTCCATCTGGAGTAAATACTTTAGAAGAAAGGCGAAAATTAATTTTTTTCTCTTTTGTATCTACTGTAATTTTTCGTTCAGGGGATTTTAAAACCTTTGCACCAACATTTATTTTGAATCGGAAATAATACGTATCATCCGCTAAAATTTTCCCGCCTGAATCCTTCCCGTCCCATTCAATATTTGTTTCAGGGGTAGAATCTCCAGTAAATAACTTGACTGATTCTTCTTTAGAGCCATCTTTCTTAAAAATAAAAAGTTCCCAACCATTGATATTTTTTTCTAAATAAATTGGTTTGAAGATAACTTTATCTTTAACTCTATCACCGTTAGGCGAAAAAGCAGATAGGTTGGATTGAACGTCCACATTTTCAAAACTTCTACTTAAATATATATTTTCGAGTGTAGAAGTCATTTTATTTTGTGAAAAATCTTCCCCTGTCAACTGGTAGTAATAAATTCCTTCTTCCTGTAAAATTCCACGATCGTCTTTTCCGTCCCAGATTAGTAATTTAGGAATAGATTTTGTATCCCATAAAAAAGTACGAATAGGTTCATTCTTTTCATTATAAATAGTTCCACTAAAACGATCTGTTGGATCTCCAAAAATATCCTGTTTGATCGTTAATTGGTCAAACAGCTTATCTCCATTAGGCGTAAAAAAACGGTTATCCGATGTTAGCCGTGAATAAGGAGCCACCGAATCTAAATAAATGGAAGTAGGTTTTGATTTGATTTCCGTTTTATCGGAAAATTGAATTTTCATTTGGTGGATGTAACGACCATCGGAAAGCATTTTCCCAAGGTTATCATTTCCAAGCCACTCAACTTGTTCTGGAATTTTTAATTTTATCTGCTCAAGTTCTTGGTCGCCTGAAAATAAATATCTATAAAATCCTTTTTTTCTTTTATGCCTGAGATCGGCAGAAAATACTTTAATTACTTTTCCAGATTCATCTGCAATATGAATGCGCCAATCCATTGGAATACGAGAGCCTGAATACTTGATTGTAAAAACCATCGTATCATTTACATCATCAAAGTTCGGAGAGAAAAAAACTTTTGGAGTTTCTAAAACTAATGTCTCCTCGTTTGCAGATATAGGTAAATTCAATAAGAAAATAAAAAATAATAGATAATAACGCATTAAAACATCCCTCAAAAATGCTATGTATACTATTCTATTGTTTCTTCCCTTGTCAATTAATATCTCACCGATATAATTGACAAGGGAAGAGATATATAGCACTCAGACTTTTAAACACGGAGGATACAAAGGATGCACTGAGAACACTAAGGAAAATGATGATGATAATCTCCGTGCACTCTGTGAGAACTTTGTAATCTCTGTTGTTAATTTTTTTCTGTTTTTTTGTGGGGAAGAATTTCCTTACCGTAGATAAGTGATTTACCTTCTTAGTCTGTCAGGTTAAGTATTAGTATTAGCATTTTTAAACCCTTATAATGGGACTTGACAAAGTCGCATTAATCCTAGAAATTTTCTAGATGACGTTTTTGTTAGTTAGTTAAATTATTGCATGGTATTTAAGATACGAACGGAAATGCAAAAATTAAAAATTATGAATTTTACAAGAGAATTACGAGTATTAGACGCTATCGAAAGATTATGCAGATTTGCTGAGTTGGTTTTAGCATGGTAAAATTTTTGTTTTTACATAGTCACTTTCTTTTTTTTCTAGTGATATTTTTATCCTATTCAACCAGTATTTTTTCGGAGGAAATTTTATTTCGAATCAATAGACTTGCAAATTGGAAAATCTACCATTGGGGAGTTATGGATGTATCTGGTAAAATTATAATTCCTCCCAAATTCGAAGGACTCGGAGAATTTCAAGCGGATGTTGCACTAGCAAAATCAAATCAAAAATGGGGAGTTATCAACAGAAGGGGCGAATTCTTAAAAAAACCAGAATTCCAGGATGTGAGAGAATTTGAAAATGGTCTTGCCTGGGTGATTCAAGATTGTAGGTATTGGATTGCATTCGAATGTGAAAGAGGCAAATGGGGATTAATCGATACTACAGGAGAAATTCTAATTCCACCTAAATACGATGGAGTCGAATCTTACGAATCTCCTTATATCCCGAGGCTCTTCGGTAAACCATCGGGAGAATTAACGCGCGATAGAATCTTTTTTGGAAAAGACGGATACGCAAGAGTATTCACAGAGAGTCCAGATGTATTCAATAGAATCCGCAAATACGGAATTGTGAATTTAGAAGGAAAAGAATTAATTCCTCCCAAATACCACAAGATAGATTTATTTCAAAATGACATTGCAGCTTTCTCAGTCAGTGAAAGAGGAATCCAATATGGACTCATTCATATTTCAGGAAAAATTATACTCGAACCAAGTTATAGAAATATAGAATCACTAATTCCATTCGGAGAAACTGAGGAAGTAATTTGGTCTGCTTCTTACTTTGACAAAGACGAAAAAAGAGTTCTACACAAATTACTTTCCAAAGATGGAAAAGAAATTTCTGTCTTACGATTCCACCAAGTAAAAGAATTTCAAAATGGACTTGCATTCGCAAGGAAAACTCATACATCCCTCTGGGGACAAATTGATCGAACTGGAAATTGGCACTTAGAACCAACCTACAAAAGCCTAAGCGATATTATCCCCAGAGAAGAAGTCAAAAAAAAATACATCGTCGAACTAAACGGAAAAAGATATTACCGAGAGAAAGAAGAAAACGCTTTATGGTTTTCCGAAAGAAAAAATGACCCTTACGATAATATAGAAAGAGAATTCTGGGGATTTTCCGATCTGGCGGGTAATGTTATTTATCCAGCACAGTCCTTCGAAAAAGGACTATTCTCGGAAGGAGTTTCGTGGGTAAGTCTCCGTTACCGCAAAAAAAACAACGAACATATAATTTACCAAGCCTTAATCGATGAACAGGGAAAAGAACTTACGCAACCGATTTACCTATATACTTTACCGTTTCGTAACGGACTCGGTGTTGCCCAAGTTTTCGGGGGTAATTGGGGTTATCTGGGCAAAAAAGGTAAGGTGGTCTGGTGGATTAAGTGAATTCCTAAAGACTAATCTTCATCCCATATTTATCCACCATAGCGATTAACGCTTCTGCATTTCCCAATGCGTCATCTACAGGGTTGTGGGTATGTTTGGTTTTGCGCAAGTGTTTGAAATTTTCGAAAGTAGATTTTACAATTCCTTTGTAAAGAGAACCAAGATTAGTTGAACTATGACCAAATGGGTTACTACCAATAAACCGATGGAAGTAGTAGGCAATAAACATCCAATCAAAGCCGTTGTTGTCGGAGATAAACATCGGATTTCCTTTAGAGTTTGCCCTTAGCCACTCAGAAAATTCTAACATTACTGAAGTGGGTTCTGAGTGTAATAATGTTTGTTCGCGGGATAGGTTGGAGATGGCAAGCGCTTCCGGAATAAACTTTTCCGAGATAGGTTTTAATTTACCGTAAAAGGTTTTATCTAAAGTAGAATTAACTAGAACAGCACCGAAGCTGACCATAGAATATTCGCCCGGTATCGGACCATCAGCTTCAACATCAACCATGATATAACTCAAATTCAATACCTATTTGTTGACTATTTAAAGAATACCATGCGAAGGCGTAGGTCGCGAATACATGGAGCGAAGGGTGGAATGGACACCGAGATCACCGATAACAGATTCGATAACTTTGAATTAGCAATATCTTTTATCGTATTTTTCATCGTTCAGTTATCGGTGTCCATCGGTGGCAATCAGTTATTAATGATTTGGGTGTTCGATTCCTTTTCCATCATTCAAAAATTTGGAAATAATTACTCGCTGAATCTGAGAAGTTCCTTCATAAATCTGAAAAATTTTAGAATCACGCATTAGTTTTTCTACCGGATACTCGGAATTATACCCATATCCACCAAAAACTTGCACTGCATCTGTACAAATTCTCATACACATATCAGCACAAAATGCTTTTGCAAGTGAAGCTTGGTAAGTATTTTTATGACCATGGTCGATCATCCAAGCTGCCTGCCAACAAAGTAAACGACCTGCTTCAATGTCTTTTGCCATATCGGCTAACATAAAACTAATTCCTTGGTTTGCGGAAATTGGTTTTCCAAATGCGTTACGTGTGTTCGCATAACGTATCGCATGTTCCATTGCAGCACGGGCAACACCCACCGCTCCAATCGCTACACCCGGACGCGTATGGTCAAATGCTCCCATTGCGATTTTAAAACCGTCCCCTTCATTTCCAACGATTTGGCTTTTGTGAATTTTTACATCTTCGAAAGTTACAGCTCTGGTATCGGAGCATCTTTGTCCCATGTTCTTTTCTTTTTTGCCGACGATGACTCCAGGAGTTTTACTTTCAATAATAAATCCTGTCATACCTTTGTGTCCAGCTGCTGGATCGGTTTTAGTTAAAACAAAAAACCAATCTGCAACGCCTGCATTTGTTATCCACATCTTCGATCCATTGATTATATATTCATCGCCCACACGAGTAGCAGTGGTGCGAATGGAAGCAACATCTGAACCAGCTCCAGGCTCGGTAACAGCATAGGCAGCTAGTTTAAATTCATGAGTCATAGGCTCTACGAATTTTTTTAGGACTTCGTCACTTGCCCCGATGAGAACTGGCGCCAAAGCAAGATTATTCGCAAGGATTGCAGTTGCCATACCTGAACAACCAGAATACAATTCTTCTCCCATGATGACATCATCTATCTCGCCTAATTCTGCCCCATTGTACTTTGCAGGAATATGTAAGTTCATGAGTCCAGTAGCCCAAGCTTTTTTGAGAATTTCCATTGGATATTCTCCTGTTTGGTCGTGATGCTCTGCTTTGGGAGCCATTTCATTTTTTGCAAAGTCCCGCGCAAGGTCACGCAGTGCTTTTTGTTCATCGGTCATTGTGAAATCAATCATGGTACAATCCTTTTTTCATATTATGGAATCAGTAAATTAACGCGAGTTTGGTTTTTAAAAATCTAATTACAAACGAAAAACATAAACACCATTGAAAATTATTATCTTATCGGTGTCCTCGGTGTTCATCGGTGGTAGTCAGTAAAATTTCCTTCCTAGAATTCCCGCTGATTAAGTTTACAGATAGAATTTTAGAATTAGTCTATATGTCAAGGTTTCTTCTCTGTCTTTTTCGGGTTACGAAGACTTGTTTTCACTTTTTCTTTTAGAGGGATATTCATTTTACCAAGAACTGTGTTAAATTCAATTGTCCCTTCCAAAATAAACTCCATCTCACCACCTCCGAGGGCTGCTTTCATTAGGTCAGCAAAAAAAATCATTAGCTTCTTATTTACATTTTCCTCAAAAAGAGTCTGCATATCCGCTTGAATGATTTCGGTTGTAAGAGCGGGAATAGTATACTCCGATTTATTTTCTACCTCGGCAAGATAGGTATTTTCATTTCCACCTTCCACAGTTGATACTTTGAAGGAAAATTTTTCAATGGTAACTGGAACTTCGTTTGTATTTTCAATCTGAATATTTGCCGTAAAATATATCTTCGGAACCGGCGGAATAAGAAACATTCGAAAGTTTTTTACCTTTAGAGATTCAACTGTGATCTTACAATTTTGTAATTCTCTTCGTTTCTTTTCGATTGGATTTGTGCAATGTATAAATAACAATATACAAATAAATGAGGCTAACTTTAATTTCATTCCATTATGGTTCGTTAGGTTAGATTTTTGGCAATTTGTTTTTTGGAATATAATTTAGTACTTCGAGGATTTAGAACCTATTGAATAACTTTCTGTAAATAAATTTACTATTTACAAAAACTGAATAGGAAAGTTTCATAGAACTTAAACCTATCGAACTCTTTTTAGTGAGTAAGAATGAGAATGTTTTTACTAGAAACTATGTTTTCTATCTAATTGCATTTTTATAATAAAAATGAGTATTTTAGGGAAATCAGTTTAAGGCAAATACCATGAAATCATTTTTCAAAAATTTTTTTCTTAGTTTATTTTTTTACTCCTTTGTTCTGTCTGCGGATTCTAACTCAGATTTATTAAACTCTGCTGGCATTGGGGATTTAGAAGGGGTAAAAAAGTCCCTTGCAAAGAAAGCAAATATCAATGCAAAAGATTCTATTGGAACAACGGCACTCATGTTTGCGGCTAACAACGATCACTTCCAAGTTGTAAAATTTCTTGTAGATAATAACGCAGATGTATTGGCACAAAATTACAAAGGCTGGAGAGCGTCACTACTTGCGGGGGTAAGGGCAAATACCTTCATACAAAAATATTTAGAGGAAATAGAAAAGAATATAGCTGAAAGTAGGACAACCGGTATAGTTTTATCGGTTTCGGGAGATGTATTTTGGGGAAACAAGAAACTCCAAGCAGGAGATCGAATCCTAGAAAAACAAACTATATATGTATCCCAAAATGCAACCTGTGATTTACAGGTGAAACAATCTGAGTCGGAATTTAACTTACGTCTCAGAGGAAACTCGGTATTTACCTTTCAATTTAAAGAAGTAGAGGGGGGCAGTATTTTTTCAGGATATTTAAAACAGGGAAGTATGTTAGTCAAAGTAGGAAAAATTTTCTCTGGTGAAAAAGTCCAAACACTTACCCCCACTTCTGTAGCTTATTTCAATGGCTCATCCCTCTACGAAGTAAATGTAGATAGCGAGGATAATAGTAAAATTTCTGTTCTGGAAGGAGTAATCAAAGTAAGAATAAGAGCAACTGAAATAGAAGAGGATGAAGTATTTGAAAAAACACCTGAAGTAAGAACGTTAGTTTCTAGCCTAGAAAACAATGAGCAGGTAATTATGAAAGGAAGTTACATTGATTTGCCGCACAAAAAACAAAAAGAAATTTTAGAAAAAGCAAATGCGGAAACTTTATATAAGAGAGCGACTACAAAAGAGTTTTCTACTGACGTAATTCCTATCTTAACACTTACTAATTCCGAGAAACCTACAATTAAAAATTTACCCATACCTTACGTAAGCGCAAAAGAGAAAGAATCCGCAGGTTTAATTGGTATTGAGCCTGCAAAACTAAAAAATGCCTCTGAAACACAAAAAATATTACAACTCATAGGAAGTAGAAAATAATTATGAAAAAAACTAACTTACTCTCAATCTATTTTCTAATCATTAGTTTACTCGTTCAAAGTCTATTGGCAGAAAGTTTTTCGACTAACCCGATTTTAAAAGTAGAAGCAGGAATGCATACCGCAGTGATTCGAAGAATTAGCACCGATAAAGAAAATAGAATTCTGGCTACCGCATCCACTGACAAAACAGCAAAACTCTGGGATTTATCCACAGGTAAATTACTTCGAACCATTCGAGTTCCCATTGAGCACGGACACGAAGGTAAGGTGAATGCAGTTGCTCTTTCGCCTGACGGTAAAACACTAGCAGTAGCAGGTTGGACAGGATTAAAACAATCCGACGGAAAATACATTTATATATTCGATACAGAATCAGGCATTCTCAAACGAAGCATCACAAAACTAAATGATCTTATTTTTCATCTAGTATATTCTCCTGATGGAAAATACCTCGCTGTAAATATGCGAATTGGTTTTAAGTTGTACAGTGCAATAAATTACAACTTAGTTGCAGAAGATATGGACTATAGAGACCGAAGTTATGATACGGGTTTTATTCTAGAACACGGAAATTTAAAAATTCTTACCATTTCTTTAGATGGATTTATTCGATATTATGCGCTGGATGGTGGAAAACTTAAATTATTAGATAGAAAGACAGGGCAGGGCGGCAAAACTCCTATCTCTATGAGAGTGTCGAACGATGGGACAAAACTAGCAGTCGGATTTGAATTTAATACTATGGTGGAAGTATTCGATATTTCTAAAAGCACCATTGCCTATTCCTTTGCCCCGAGCACATCTGGGGTAAATGGAGGAGACTTGAGCAAAGTAACATGGTCGACTGACGGCAAATTCTTGTATGCCGGTGGACTAGCACAAAGGAATGGGTATTTTATTCGAAAATGGGCGGACAGTGGAAAAGGGGATTACAAGGATATACCCGTATCTTGGAATTCAGTAATGCATGTATTACCTCTGAATGATGGAGGAATTGTTTACTCTACTCACGATCCTTCTTTCGGAGTTTTGGATTCTGAAGATAGAAGAGTTCTTTATAAAACTCCTGACACTCCTGATTTTCGAGATGGGCAATCTCAATTCCTAGTTTCTGAAGATGGCACTAAAATTCAATTCGGATACGCTCAATTTGGCGCAGAGCTTGCTCATTTTTCAGTAAAAGATAGAATGATTTCACAAAGCGAATTGGATACATCAGGAATGTATCCGCCTGATACATCGACTATGGGATTTCGAAACTGGCGAAATAATACTGCACCCCAATTTAGAGGAAAACAAATTCCATTCGAACCACATGAAACTTCTCGCGCCCTTGCAATTCATAATACAAATTTCGTGCTCGGGACAGAATGGAATTTGCGCTATTTTAACGATGAAGGCAAAGAACTCTGGAAAGTTCCAGGTCCCGGTATCGCTTGGGATGTAAATATTTCTAGAAACGGTAAATATGTGGTAGCCGCTTTCGGAGACGGAACCATCCGTTGGTACAAAACAGAAGAAGGAAAAGAACTACTTTCTTTATTTTTACATAAAGATAAAAGGCGTTGGGTTATTAGCACTCCTTCCGGTTACTATGATACAGCTCCCGGAACGGAAGAATACTTGGGATGGAATGTAAATCGAGACAAAGATTCGTCACCGGATTTTTTTCCTCTTGGGAAATTTAGAAGTAGTTACTATCGACCGGACATAATTGAGAGTATCCTCATTACTGGCAATGAATCTGATACAATATCCAAAACCAACGAAGACTCGGGAAGAAAAAAAGAAAACTTAAATCTACCAAGTCATTATCCGCCAATCCTAGAAATCATTTCTCCGAAAAGTGTTTTCAAAACTTCTAACGATGAAGTCACGATCCAATACAAAGTAAGAACTCCGTCAGGTAACCCAATCACCGGCATAAAGGTATTAATCGACGGAAGACCTGTAACCAATACAAAAGGATTACGCCTAGTATCCACAGAAGTAGATAGTCCTCCCAAGACAATCAAAGTAGATATTCCCGATAGAAATTGTGTAATTAGCTTGATTGCGCAAAGTAAATTCAATGCAAGTGATCCGGCAAATTTGGAAGTAGTTTGGGAAAATACAAAAAAACAAATAGTAGAAAAACCAAAACTCTTTATTTTAGCAATTGGAATTAGCGATTATGATGACGAGAACTTAAAACTTAAATTTGCAGCAAAAGATGCAACGGATTTTGTTAGCACTATGTTGAAACAAAAAGGAAAGATGTACAAAGATATTTCTGTTAAAACTTTAACAGATAAAGAGGCTAATACTAGTAATATCCTAGATGGTTTAGAATGGATTCAAAAAGAAACAAAACCAAATGACTATGCAATGATTTTTATGTCCGGGCATGGAGTAAATGATTCCCTAGGACATTATTATTTTTTGCCATCCAACTTCGAACAAGAAAAATTTAAACGAACAGGAATTTCCTATCTAGAAATTAAGAATACACTAAATTCTATTTCAGGTAAGGTAATATTTTTCGGGGATACTTGTCATTCGGCGAATGTATTTCGAAAAAATTATAGTTACGATATTACATCCTTACTCAATGAATTATCGGATGCAGAGAACGGCATAGTAGTATTTACCTCATCTACAAAAAATCAAGTTTCTTTAGAAAATGAAAGTTGGGGCAACGGTGCATTTACCAAGGCACTAATCGAGGGGCTAAACGGAAAAGCCGATTATTCTAAGAAGGGGCAAATCACAGTTAATATGCTAGATTTATATGTTTCAGAAAGAGTAAAGGAACTAACTACAAATAAACAAACTCCAGCAACTTCTAAACCAGATACAATCGCTGATTTTCAAATTGTGGGATTAAAATAGGAAGAAGAACATAGTATTCAATTTAATTGGGGAAAATTTAGGTTATTTTGCTACTTTGGTTTTCAGAGGAAATGGTTCGGAATTTTAGTTTTAAATTTGACACAAAAATTCATTTATATAATAAGGGAATGATGAGAGTTCGAAATATAATTTTATATGCGTTATTTGTTATTCAAATTGCATATTTGTATTTCACTTATAAGCAGATTGTCTTTATAGATAAGATTCAAAAAAATTTAAAAAATGATTTCTACAATATAAATGTTTCCTTTGAAGAATTTTCTATTATCAAAAAAAAAATCGACTGTACTAAAGAACTAATACTGTTATTTAACCCGACAGCAGAACAAAATAAATTCCATCTAACATTTGCGGCAAATTATGCTTTTGCCCCCTGTATTCCTAAAGTTCATCTAACTCCTGAACCTATTAAACCTGTAAGAAATTCTTTTCTTGTTCTTGAAAATTCTCATCCAAGTTATCAGCAAATAGTTTCAGAAAAGCACGAAGAAAAAATTCAGCTCAATCATTTGACCTTTGTAAGGTGGTAAAATGCTCTACTATCTATACTTTAATTTTTCCTTAATACCATTCATAACAATATTTCTATTGTATATACTTCCATCGAGTTCGAGAGGTTTATTTGTATTATCCTCTATTATCATTTTAGTTTTCTTTAATATTATCTATTACTTCATGGACAAAAAGAAATGAGATTTAATCGTATATATCTAGCAGTTATTTTTGTAGTATTTTCGATTTTATATTTTTGGAAGTCATTTCTTTTTCTTCATGGAATGTTAGATGCATGGGCACTCTGGAATGTAAAAGGAAAGATATATGCTTTAAATTTTTTGGAAGGTTATCCTTTTCAGTTCGTGATAAATCATATATCGCATCCAGGTTATCCTTTAGTTATTCCTTTGGATCTTGCCTTTTTTTCTATCCTCACTGGGACATGGTCGTTTAGCATTCCTATTTTTTATAATTACTTTCACTTCCTGCTCTATTTTTATTTAATATACCGCTATTCTATAAATCAGGATTGGAATGGGAAAATCATTCCTATTTTACTTATATTTGCTGCATTTTTTGCTCCTGGAATGCTTCTTATCATAACAGATCAATGTGCAGATTTTCCTATTGGTTGTCATCTTGCATTTTTATTTTTTCTTATATTTGAAATTAAGGCTAATAACATTAAACCACTAAAAGGCTTTTACTTTGCGGGTCTTTGTTTGGGTATCATTCTAAATTCGAAGATGGAAGGGGCTATTATTTTACCCATCATGTTACCCTATTTTCTTTACTATTTGCGGTCATATATTACGAAGCTCTCTCTATTCTCTATTTTGATGGGTTTAATTTTTTATATTTTTTTCTTTTTAGTTTATAAATTAAATGCGCCCGAATTAAATCCAGTACCTGTTAATTTCCAACATGTTTTTAATTCATTGATTAGCTGGGAAAGATATTTTAATGTTTTAAAATACTTTTTTCTACTCCACGCTTTCGTTTTTTTTATTATCTTCATTCTGATTGGATATTTCATAAAACAGAAAATCAATTTAGAACTTTTTCTTCCTCTTGCATTACTTCATCTTGCATACTCGGGCATATTCATAATAACCTCATCTGATCAAGCTTGGCATTTAGAAACTGCTTATACAAGAATCCACCTCCAACTATTTCCTGCATTTTCGTTAATTGGGGTTTACTTATTATTTGGCGACAAAGAGCAAGCCCAGTCTTTAAAATCGAGTGAAAATGCTTAAACCTTGGAACGCTATATTATTTTTAGAAGGAAATATATTGGGGTTATGTAAAATTAAAGATTTTAGTAAACCACGAAGAACACGAAGTTCACGAAGGTTAAAATTTCCTAGGAAATTTTGCTTTCTTCTTCGTGTCCTTCGCGCTCTTCGTGGTAAAAAGAATGTTTTTACACAGTCCCTGCGAGAATAAATTTGAATAAGGATCTACTAAACCGGTTTATTAAATTCTTAGTTGTAGGTGGGATATGTACGATTATTAATTATATAATTTTTTATGTCCTGTTTAATTATTTTGGCGTTCAATACTTGTTATCCTCAGCGATTGGATATACTTCTGGTTTAGTGATTGGATATTATGTAAATAAATTTTGGACGTATCAGGTAGAAAGAGATTCGCAAGAAAAATATATGTTTAAGTATTTATTTGTCTACCTTGCATCCCTTGGGGCGAGCACTTTATTTCTAAAATTCTTAGTGGAATTCTTAAATCTAAATCCAGTGCTTGCAAATATTTTTGCTATTGGGCTCTCTACGATTACGAATTTTGTTGGAACCAATTTTCTGGTTTTCAAAAATAAGAAAGCCAACCTGAATTAATACAAAGGTATCTTCGAAAATATGCTTTAAATATTTGTTTCGATTAAATCCCTGTTCCGATATTCGCATCCTTGTTCTCTCGACTTGGATGAGTGAATATTCCAAACCCAGCAGGGTGTGAGAACTTTCCATCACGACCAAAGTCTTTTGCTATTTGTTTTAGATTTTCGTTCGATTCAGAATGTGCGCGCGTAATCGGTGTTTGTCCTGGAATGGTTTCAACATGAAGAGTTTGAGTTGGGAACGCAAAATCAACATTTAACTCTTTTGCAAGATTTATAATTTCTAAAAATATATTCTGGCGCAAAATCATGTCTTGCCCCCATTCTATTACATTTGCATAATAATTAACTAGTATTTCTAAATTAGAAGCTCCGAATCCTTTGAAAATTACATGAATTTTATCTTGCAGAATCGAATCATTTTTACGAAGTATATTCTTAATACCCTCTAAGAATGCTTCTACTTTCTCAGGAGGAGTATCGTATGTTATCCCCAAGATGGCATTTGTCCGCTTTGATCTTCTTTGACCTAGATTTTCAATTTTAGAATTGGCAACTTCTGAATTTGGAATAGATACAACCGAATCATTTAAAGTTCGAATTCGAGTACAGCGAAAGCCGATTTCTTCCACGTCTCCTTCTACTCCGCTAATAATTACCGGATCTCCCACTTTAAATGGTCTATCTAAAAAGATCATGATAGAACCGAAAAGATTTGCCGCAGTATCCTTAGCCGCGAGTGCAAGTGCAAGTCCCCCAACCCCGAGACCTGCTAGAACCGAAACCACGTTGATGCCTAGATTTTGTAAGGCAAAAAGTGTCCCGAGTAAAACAACAAGCGCTCTTGCTGTGCGAGAAATCAATGGAACAATCTGGGAATCAATCATAAAATCATTTTTCTTTTCTTTAGCGATTACTTCTATGTATTCGGTCATTGCTTTGGTGAGATCATAAAACAAACGAACAATATTGAAACTCAGAAGTGCTTGGAGGATAATCATGCTTACCTTGTAAACTCCACCTTCTATATCTAAAAAATCTAAACAGAAATACCAAAATCCGATAGTAACGATATACGAAAGAGGTTTATCGCAGAAGGTAAGAATTTTTTCTTTCCAATTAATTTTACCTTCTGGGACACGGTTTAAAATTCCATTAATGAAATGCGAAAATATTTTAGTAAACCATTTAATGAAATATCCTAGCAGGATAGAAATTAACATTCCTAGTCCCTGCCATACATAAAGAGAGGATAATTTGAATTTTGTCCAACCCGGAAGAGTTTCTGTCCATGGATCTTTGTATCCTGCTCCCCCTCCACTCTCGGAAAGATAAGGTAAGTGCTTTGTTTTCGTGTAAAATTCTAAAGCGCGGTAAACAGTATCACGTGAAAATAGAAATTCATTTGCCCTCTCTCCACCTTCTACTTTTGAAATTGCAATTTCCGTTTTCTCCAAGACCCATCGAGTTAAGGGTAACTCTGGTTTGTCGCTAACTTCTGGAATAGTCATTGGATCTATGATTGCAACTCGATCCATTACTTCTTTCAATAAAATTGCAGCATTACGCCCTTTTTCAATTCTAAGTCCGTATGGAATTCCATCTAAGTTGAGACATCGTACGGCAGTATCAAGCTCTGCAGTTAACTGAGAATTTTTAGATTCCAGCCCTCTTTTATAATCGTTCATTGCCTTTAAAAATACCGAGTAGGTTTCCCTAGGAGTTTCAAATTTATTTGGCTCTAATGGACTTTCAGCAATATAGGACTGACTAGAAATTTGTAAGGAGAAAAATAATAAAAGAAAAACAATGATAGATTTCATAGACAACAGGATTCCTAAATCGAAAAGGAAGTCTATAATTTTTTTACCTCTCTAAACTGCAAAGAATTGATTGCAGATAGAATACTTCTTAGTAAAATTGAACCAAGAGGAAACAAAAATGACACCCAGACAAGCATATATAGCAGCCTGTATCGAAATGGTAGAAATCAATGACGAACTTACAGCAGAAGAACTGAGCGTATCGCAAGAGATTCTTAAAAAACAAGGAATCACAGATCAAGAATTTGACGAAGTGATGAACTTAGGCGAAGCCGAAACGACTGAGGAAAAAATTCTCTCAGCCTTAGGAGGACTCGATGATAAAACAAAAAAACAATTAGTCGAAACTTTAAAAACAATTTCGGGAATAGATGGAACTGATTCGGAGGAATTTCAATTTCTCCAAAGAGTAGAATCTGCCCTTGGACTTCCCATTGATAAGTAAAATTAGATTTTTTCTACAGACCTTTACTCTTGCGGTAATTTAACCTTATCCGCAAGAGTAAAAATTTCTAAATCAAGTAGAAAAATATTGCGATAAAATGGCAGATGCTTGCACCAAGAACAAAAAAATGCCATATCTCATGGTTACGCTTCATACTATCCTTTAAGTAAAAAAATGCGCCTACTGTGTATAATACCCCACCGGCGAATATCCAATAGAATCCATCTCTCGGAAATTTTTCGTAGAGCTCGGAAATATCTAATAGTATCGTCCAACCAGCTAACACGTAGAAGGCGGTACTTATCCGATCAAACCTTCCAGTCCAAACCGTTTTGAAAATAGTCCCAACAAATGCAATTCCCCAAACCAACCCGAAGATAATCCAACCCATTTTACCGTGAAGTGTCACAAGAGTAATGGGAGTATAAGTACCGGCAATTAAAATATAAATAGCAATATGATCAAAGATTTGAAAAATCGCTTTTGCCTTTCCTTTAAAACTATGATAGAGAGTTGAAAATAGGTACATAAAAAAAAGAGAAAAACCATAAATCGTACATCCTACTATCTTCCAAGGATCACCAGTCAAACTTGAGAATACAATTAAAAGTACCCAGCCTACCAAACTCAAACTTGCTCCAACTAAATGCGATATAGAATTAATTTTCTCTCCCTTGTACATACTTACCTCGTAAAATTGAATTGATAAAACTGTATTTGACTTTCAAGTTGTAATAACTAGAGTCAAGTGAAATATTTTTGTATTCAGCCGACAAAGCTGAGTCAACTAATACTTTCAAAATAAAATGGGAGATTTATACTTATGAATAAAAACGAAATCCAACTTCGTCCTGCGACTATAGATGATTTACCCCTACTAGAAAAATGGGACGAAGAACCACATGTTATTGAATCGGATCCAAACGATGACTGGCAGTGGGAAATAGAGTTAAGCCGCTCACCAGATTGGAGAGAACAACTAATTGCAGAAATCGATGGTCGTCCAATTGGTTTTATACAAATCATTGATCCTGCCTTAGAAGAGGATCATTACTGGGGAGATGTCCCAAATCATCTTCGAGCTATTGATATTTGGATAGGTGACTTAAACGATTTAGGAAAAGGTTATGGAACAAAGATGATGAATCTTGCGATTGAAAAATGCTTTGCCTACTCAGGCGTAACCGCTATTTTAATTGATCCACTTGCCTCAAATATAAAAGCACATCGCTTTTATGAACGATTCGGATTTAAATTTATAGAAGAGCGTCAGTTTGGAGAGGATAAGTGTTTCGTCTATCGCTTGGATAGAGTAGACTGGAAAATTTAAATGAAATAAATTCTGTTTTTTGAAATTGCCTAAGTCGATACGAGCATAGCTCTAGCACTGCTTTTGTGGATTTTCCTATATCTGCTTAATGTAACTTGCCTTTTTCTACTTTTGTTATACTCTGACATGATAACTTCGTGCAAAGTCCTGTGAAGCCCGCCTGAGTGAGAGCGAAACTTGTAGTCGTAATTTATTTTTGGTAGGAACTGCGTTACTTAATCCTGACTCGGATAACGTACCACAAAGTCCTAAAAGATCAAGTTCCAGTAAAAAGGTAAACAACCAGCAGCGAGATTTCCCAAAAGCGAGAGCCAACTCTCCTAGTTCTAACCAGTCTGCATTTCCTACGCGAAAGCTAACGCGCTTCAGATTCAAACCTTCATTTTGGTATTCAGTCTTAATTTTCCTTGGGGGGTGAATCATTCCGGAGTGAGTAATAATTCGGTACATCCAGAGAAGATTTCGAAGATAAACCACAAGGCTATTACCGTGCTCTTTAGTTTTCTTTTTCAAATCTTCGAGGAGGTGAGCGGGTACAAGAACGGTGGAAACGGTTTTATCAGTGAGTCGTTCACGATCGAAAGAAAACGATTTTTTATTTTGAAAGGTTATCATACTATTACTAGGTCGAAAAACTTTCATTTGGTGCGCAAAAATGCGATTTTTTTACAAAATAAAGTTTAAATTAAATAAGAAGATTCATTTATTTTTCTTTCCCAGTGTCCAATAGAGAATAAGAGATATTATCCCTCCGATAGAAAAACCCAGAATACCCATTGCTAATAAGATAAATCCTAATGCAGCCGCACCGGTCGGTTCACTTCCAAGATCACTAAAAAGAAAGGCGCCAACGACAAATGCAAAAAATCCAAAAATAGAACCGCCCATTATGAAAATAATTAAACCTTTCCAAAAGTCCATTCTACATAACCTTCCTAAACCGAATATAAAAGTCCGAATAACCACGATTAGCCCAAAAACGAACAGCGTCTCGATTTTCTGTGAGGGCGCGAAGTTCGATGATTTTAATTTTTTTCTTTTTCGCCCAATTTTCAGTGTAGTCGAGTAAGGAGTGCATAAATCCTTTTTTCATACGACCACGTTTGGTAACAGCAAGATCGATGTAGAGAATTTTTTCTTCTTCAAGATGAGGTCTTTCTTCAGTTCTTGCAATGAGCAGCGAAACTAATTCCTTTTCTTCTACTGCACCGACAAATACTACTTTGCCTGTACCCAGGAGTTTTAAATAAATATCTACCATTTTAGCGGCTGCTCTTGGTTTTACTTTAAAAACACCGTCAAGTTTCATCGTGTTAATTTGGCGAAAGAATTGATTTACAAGTTCAATCGCTTGTGTTCTATAGTTAGAATCAATTTGGATTATTTCAAATTTTGTTTGCATAAATTTCGTTTAATTTGTCTAATCTTTAAAAGAAAAGGAAACCCTAATTGGAAGTAAACCAATTTTTATCCAGTCTAACAAATCTAGAAAAAACGCGTGATTTTAATGTATTTAAAGAATATTCTCTAGATGGATTTCGATCAGCATTGAAAGACTTTGGAGTTTTAGAAAAATCAAAGGATATACTTCGTATTTCTGTTGTTGGGACAAACGGGAAGGGCTCAACAGCTTATTTTTTGAGTCATATATTTTTACAAAATAGTCAATTTTCTCCTGTAGGACTTTATACATCTCCGCACTTGCTCACACAAAATGAGCGGATACAGGTAAATGGAAATTTAATTTCAGATAGCTGGATGAATCAAAAGTTAAATTCTTTTTCTGCGAGAGAATTAGAAAAATTAAAAACGCTTTCCTATTTCGAATTTTTTACATTATTCTCTATCCTATACTTTAAGGATAACGACTGTAAGACGGAAATTTATGAAGCCGGACTTGGTGGGAGATTAGACGCAACCAAACTTGTAAATCCAGATATAGTAATTCTTACAAAGATAACATTAGATCATACAGAAATTTTAGGAGACACAGAAGAAAAAATTCTTCTAGAAAAATTACAAATTGTAGGAACGAACGCAAAGTTTATATATACATTTTTACAAGATGACCATTTACTTGCAATTGCGAAGTCATTTTGTATTAAGAATAATATTGAGTTAATCGTTTATCCTTACCATGTATCAAAAGATTATCTTTCGTTTAATAAAGAGTATGCGCTATTTATTATAAATTCTATTTTACAAAATAAACAACAACCATTACTGAATGAAAATATTTTAAGTAATATACCAAACATGAATGGACGAATGCAATTAATACGAAAAGAACCTATTTTATTGTTTGATATAGGTCATAACCCTTCTGCTATCGAGTATCTACTTCAATCGGTAGAAATTTCTTACGCAAATGAAAACAAATGGGAAGTTTATATCGGATTATTAAAAGATAAAAATTTGATTTCTATTCTAGAAATACTCTCCAATCATCCTAAAATAAAAAAAATTAATTTAATCACGGGTGGGATTTGGAATGAAGAGGATTCTAAAAGTAAAAGAATTAATAAAATTTCCGAAGAGGAATTTCTTAGACTTGTGACTAATGCTGATATACCTAGCTTGGTGTTAGGAAGTTTCAGGCTCTATCCATTGGTAAAAAAAAATGTTTTATAATATATATGTATTCTTCATTCACCTACTAACTTGGATTTCTTTATACTTCCTGCCTATGATTTTTGTAGTAATCATGGTTATCTTAGTAACCTTATTCTTTAAACATTTGATTTTCACTGAAAAAGGAAATCTAATTCGTCATAAAAAGGATTTGAGTTATGCAGAAAAACGCGCTTCCATTGAAAGTTTTAGTTTAAGGATAGAGTTTATCTTCAAAGCTTTTTTTTATGGGATAATCTTATCCGCTATTGTGCTTACGATCTATTTGTGGGTGTATGAATTTTAAAAAAGCAGAACACAAACTTCATTTGGGTGTTTAGTTCACCTTATTAACGTGAGTTCGACGAAAGTATTATTTTCTATGTCATCCCCGAAATTTTCTGTCGGGGATCTGGTAGTCCTTGAGATTCCCGACAGAAAATTTCGGGAATGACACTTTGAGTTGCTCAGTTAATCAGTTTGATTCATTACATCGAGTTCACATTTGTTAAGGTGAGCTAGCTTATAA
Organism: Leptospiraceae bacterium; assembly: GCA_017996175.1. Classification (GTDB taxonomy): domain Bacteria; phylum Spirochaetota; class Leptospiria; order Leptospirales; family Leptospiraceae; genus UBA2033. The sequence continues at coordinate 7,242 of JAGOHK010000054.1, read as the reverse complement.
AAATACAGATTGACTTTTGAATAGTATATTTCAAATCTTTATTCATGGCAATTTCAGAATTAAAAGGCGACAAAGTTCCAGTCAAACTCTGGACAAAATTAGACGAAGTAGAATCACAGGCGCTCACTCAATTAAAAAATATTGCGAGTTTGCCCTGGGTGTTTCGCCATGTAGCTGTTATGCCCGATGTTCACTTCGGAATTGGAGCCACGGTCGGATCAGTGATTGCAATGAAAGATGCCATTAGCCCCGCAGCAGTTGGTGTAGACATTGGGTGTGGAATGGGAGCAATTCGAACTAATCTAAAAGCAGAAACGTTACCCGACAACCTATCAGAAATTAGAAACAAAATTGAAAGAGCGATTCCTGTTGGATTCAACGAACACAAACAACCAAAAATTCAAAGCAGAAGTCTTGCTTTGTTTTCTGAATTTCGTTCTCTTCATCCCAAAGTAATGGATTTAGAATCAAAGGCAATTTACCAATGTGGAACGTTAGGCGGTGGAAATCATTTCATAGAACTCTGTTTGGATACGGAAAATACAGTTTGGATGATGTTACATTCAGGTTCGCGTAATATCGGTAAAACGCTCGCGGAAATTCATATCAGCACTGCAAAGAAACTTTCGCATAATACGTATTTACCGGACAGAGACCTTGCTGTATTTCTAGCTAAAACTCCCGAAATGGAAGCATACCGACGAGATTTATTCTGGGCGCAGAGATATGCACTTTTAAACAGACAGACCATGTTTGAACTTTATAAAAAAGTAATCAAAGGATTTTTTCCACAAGTAGAATTCGAAGAAGCAATTCTATGTCATCACAATTATGTTTCCGAGGAAACGCATTTCGGAGAAGATGTAATCGTTACCCGCAAAGGTGCGATCTCAGCCCGAGAGGGAGAATGGGGTATTATCCCCGGCTCGATGGGAACTAAGTCTTACATTGTGCGCGGTCTAGGAAATCCAGAATCTTTTCACTCTGCCTCTCACGGAGCAGGAAGACGAATGAGCCGGACACAGGCTAAGAAGAATTATTCTCTAGAAGATTTAGAAAAACAAACTTCAGGTGTGGAATGCAGAAAAGACAACGGAGTCTTGGATGAAATTCCAGGAGCTTACAAAGACATCGATCAGGTAATTCAAAATCAAAAGGATTTGGTAAAAGTGGAATTCGAACTTAAACAAATTCTTTGTGTGAAGGGGTAAACTTATGAAGTTAAAATTTTTACTTTTACTTATTTCGACACTGATTGCAAATCTTCCAGTTTATTCCATCTTAAGAAAAGAGGAAGCGAAGTTTAATCCTTCTCCTCAAAAAGCGAAAGATAAGCCCCATCTTAAATCTAAAGAAAAATCCAAAAAAGAATCAGAAATTAAATCAGAATGCTGTGGAATACAACAAGGAAGGTCGGATGACGGTGAAGTAGAGATAATAAGCATTTGCCAACAAAAAGATTCTACTATTGTAAATATTAAGGCTTTGATTCATGGAAATTTTTGCACTACCGCATATAGTATTTCAATGAATGATGATAAAGGTAACACTTATCAAACTATTGCTATTCACGGAATTCCAGATTGTCCCGAGAAACAAAAAGTTGAAACAGGGTATATGTTCTCATTCGAATTTGAAAAAATAGAAAAGCGCATTATTGGAATTAGCCTAGAGGAAGATATAAATAAACTCCCACCAGGACATCCGTATGGGGTTGGGTGGAAGTGGAATGATTTAAATGTAAGTCATTGCAAATTTTAAAAAAAATATGAGAATAATCAAAATAATCCTCCTATTCGTATTCATTTCTTTCTCATCGACTGAAGTGTATACAATAATTAGTCCAGGTGTAAAACCAGTAAAGAAACCGATTGTTACTAAAAAAACGAATTGTTGTCCATTAAACGTAATCTCTTTGGATAATGTGCGGCTAATTCAGATTTGTCAGAATAAAAATTCTACAATTATCTACATGGATTTGCAAAATTCCGCCAATGCTTGTTCGTATTTAGACAAAATTAGCTTAGTTGATAATAATGGAAAGAGTTACACAGCTCTCTCACTGCATGGAATTAGCAATTGTCCCAAAACTACTTTCATTCAAGCTCATAACCCGTTTTCTTGGGAATTTGAAAAGTTGGAGAAAGGAATTTCCTCTATTGATATAGAGGAAGATCCGAATTCGCCAGCACCACAACCGGGAGATTGGAATTGGTGGAAATGGAAAAACATTACGGTAGGACATTGCAATCTTTAAGGTAATTAAAATGAAACGTATAATAATAATTTACATCTTATTCATTACAACTCTATATGCAAAAATTCAAACACAGCCCGGAGTTAAACCGATAGTAGCCCCAGAGAAAAAAACAAAATGTTGTTCCATCCAGAGAACATTTAAAAACAAGATCAATATTACCGAAATCTGCGTAGAAAATGGAATCACTAAGGTGGAATTACAGGTAATTATCCCCTACACCATGTGCTCCAATTTAACTGATGTAGGACTCAGTGACGAAAAGGGAAAATCATACAAAATAGTTGGGATGAAAAATATTCCAACATGCCCTACTATTTTACAGGTTAGAAAAGGTCACAAGTTTTATTGGAATTTTGAGGCTTTAGACAAAGGAATTTCTAGTTTAGATTTAACAGAAAATAAAAACAGCAGCCTTGCACCGACATTCCCCAACTGGGAATTCTGGTATTGGAAAGATATAAGTGTTGGTCATTGTAAATTTTAAAAGAAAATTTTAACTGATTACCATGCGAAGGCGTTGGTGAGCGAAGTGATGGGTGGAATGGACACCGATAAAAGATACGATGATTTTTATTTGGATTCTGGATTTAAATAATATGGGACTAAACGCTGTAAATTATGAAAAGAAAAAAGAATAAATTCAATCAAAGTAACATCGTTTTGTTATCGGTGAACTCGGTGTTTATCGGTGGTAAATTCTTTTAAGGACATGCTATGAAAAAAATATTATTACTATTATCCGCGTGTATTTCAATTTCTCTTGTTGCGAGAATTGGAGAAATGAAAGTAAACCCCAAAACAGCAACACCTAAGAAAACAGATATTGTGTGTTGTGAAATTAATTTTCTCAATTCGCTAAATGATATTCGAATTAATAAAATATGTGTGGGTAAGGGCAAAACCGTAATCGAAATGGAATTTACAAAAAACTACAGCGCCTGCACAATTTTAGAATCTAATATTTTGATCGATAATAAAGGTAAACAGTATTTACCCACTTATCATAGCGGGCTCGCAAATTGTCCTACACTTTCTGCTGCAAATCGCGGTCACAAATTCTTCTGGGGATTTGAGGCACTGGATACATCTGCGACAATGCTTAAACTAAAAGAAGATGAAAAGATGCATCCAAACATGATTGCAATGGAATGGACAGAAATTAGTATCGCTCATTGTAAATGGTAGGATTAAAATGAAAATACTTGGACTTTCTGGGAGTTTGCGTCAAGGCTCATCAAATATGGGAGCGTTACGCGCAATAGAAAAGCTTGTACCTAAAAATGTGGACTTTAAGATTAGTCTACATATTGACCAGCTCCCTCATTTTAATCCTGATTTAGATAAAGGAGAGGTGCATACGAATGTAAAACTCTGGCGCAGAGAACTTTCATTAGCCGATGGATTTTACATTTCCTGTCCCGAATATGCGCATGGTGTTCCAGGGGTTTTTAAGAATGCACTAGATTGGGTTGTCTCGAGCGGAGAATTTGTTGGAAAGCCAGTTGCTTTTTTAAATGCCTCTCTTATTGTAAGGGATTCTCTATATAAAACGTTATCCGTAATGTCTGCACGGATAATCGAAGAAGCTTCTGTGCATATTGAGTTTCTGAGAAACAAAGTGGATAAAGAAGGAAACCTCCATGTAGAAGAAGAGATTTCCCATGCTCTAGAAACTAGCTTGCAGGTGATGATAAGAGAAATTCAGGGAAAATGAATACAAAATACCGATAATGGAAAATGAGGAATTGAGAATGGATAACCAAGACATCAGATGGAAACAAAGATTTCAAAATTTTGAAAGT
>JAGOHK010000054.1:0-3080 GCA_017996175.1 Leptospiraceae bacterium | reverse complement strand
AGCTTGCAGGTGATGATAAGAGAAATTCAGGGAAAATGAATACAAAATACCGATAATGGAAAATGAGGAATTGAGAATGGATAACCAAGACATCAGATGGAAACAAAGATTTCAAAATTTTGAAAGTGCGTATTTAAGATTAAAAGAAGCAATGGAATTAGAAAACCTAAATGAATTAGAAAGAAATGGTCTCATTCAAAGATTCGAATTTACGTTAGATCTTGCATGGAAAGTTTTAAAGGACTTTCTAGAAGAAAAAGGATTTTTGTTCAAACCATCACCAAAGGATACATTGCGTTTGGCGCAGGAAAGTAGTTATATTGATTATGCACAGGAGTTAATTGACGGGTTAGATATGAGAAATGATCTTTCGCACGATTATAGTGGACAAAAGTTTTTAACTCATGAAATAAAATTGAGAAATGAGACTTATTTAAGTTTAAAAAAGCTATATCAATTTTTTCAAAATCAGGCTAATAATGAGTAACCCAATTTCACCTAGTGAAGTAAATCAAAATTCTTTTGGTCTTACGACAAGAGATATGCTGACCATTCAGAATATCCTGAAAAAATATCCTGTCATAAAGAAAGTCAATGTATTTGGAAGCAGAGCAAAAGGAAATTTCAAAAAAGGAAGCGATATTGATTTAGCAATTATGAATGAGAATGTAAGCGAAGATGTAATTCTCAAACTCATTACAGATTTCGAGGAAAGCAGTTTGCCTTATCGAGTGGATATAGTAAATTATCCTACACTTACAGATTCCACTTTAAAAGAACATATTGATCGAGTAGGGAAATTGATAGATTTGTCATTTATTATAAAAAATAATACAGAGTAATTGAGGGAAAAATATTTAACCCCATTTTAATTCTAGTTTCTTATGATTAGCCGCACAGTCTTGCAAACATAGATTGATTAAATTTTGATAGGAAATCCCAGTATCTCCGGCTACTTTTTTGAAATATTGAATCGTATTTTCATCGATTCGAATCGTAATCTGTTTTTTTAATTTAGTCAAGCAAAAAAAGGGAGTTCGTAAAAGCATTAGCCATGCTTCGGCATGGCTCAGCATAAACTCCGACGCAGAGGCACAAAGGATTGGTGTTTTGCGGTATTCTAGAAACGAAATTCTATGCTATTACACACTCCCTCTTTGCTTCTTCGAAAAAGTCGCGTATCGAATGTGACGGGACAAACCACCGTAAACCGCCATCTCACCCATCGGTGTTCATCGGTGGTAATCTTAAAAATCCTACTCCTTAACACTTCCCAAATCCAAAAACGCCCCGTCGTTCATAATCACATAATCACGAGTATCCACATTCAAAGTTTTTTCGCCATCGTAGCGGATAATCTGGACTGCCCCCATTCCATAACCCATAGGTCCACGGCTGTAGTAATGCGCTTCCAATTTGTAGGGAAAGGCTAATGGATTTATGATACGAAAACATTCTGGTCCATAACCGCCAGTCAAATCAGCATACAGCGCTCCACCACTCGCAAGTTCCATCGCGCTATAATACGCATGATTTCCTTCCTTATCATAAATATGAAAGTCGACATCATTGGCGTCCGTTTCCCAAACTAATACAAAGCGGATTTCCTTTGTTAGCTGTTTGATCTTATACTCGGATTTGATTTTGGTAAAATACTCTTTGTCCTTACTTTCCGTTTTCATAGCAAGGCTATAAGCTAAATCCAAATCATCATAGAGAATGTCATGGACTGCACCAAATCTTCCGTCGAACTGGTAATTCAATCCTTTTAAAATTACACCTGCCGCGTTTTTGTATTGTTTGTCTTTGATATAGGCAATGGCTAATAGGTGGTAACTGCTCGGATGATCGGGTCTTTGGGTGAGTGCATGAATCAGCGTGTCAATGGCATCATCGTATTCTCCAACCGACATGAGTTTTTCACCCGCCCAACGACGAATATCCGCGCGTTTGGGAAAATAATCAACCAGAGAAGTATAGGCACGAATTGTATTTGGTTTATCTCCTAATTTATCAAAGGCATCTCCAAGGGCTATGAGAGCTAACGCATCATCTGGACTTTTTACACGCCAATCCAGTGCAAATTGGTAAGCTTTTTTAGTTTCTTTTCTATCCAATAGAGATTGAAACTTTTTCATATTTCCGGTGTACGGCTCTATCTTTTCGTGTTTCTCTTCTGGCTCTGGTCTTGGGCGAGGTGGTGGTCTACGAATGGATTCTAATCTTCGTTTTTCTCTTTCGGGTAACGGTTCTGGTTCATCCCGTGAAGGTATAACATTCTTATCCGGAGTTGGTTTTAGAACTGTGATTTCTTTTTTTAGTTCTTCTGTTTTTGATTCTGGTTTAGAATCTTTTCCATCTGAACTAGACGTTTTACCAGAAACAGGGGAGTCCATTTTTTTAGTATCCATGTCCTTATAAATAGTCGGAGACTTGGATTCCGAAGATGGTTTGCGAGCCGGTTCCATTTTATCGGAAATGGCTTCTTTCTCACTCATTTTATTTGCACGACGTGGTTCCTCCTCATCATCCATCTGATCCTCGTCATGGTCATCATTCATCGCAAGAGAACCATTTGCTGAGGTAGAGGTATTTCCATTTTTCCCCTTCGATTTTTTCTTAGGAGTATTTTTAGTTACACGGTTTTCTTCTGCTTGTTTGGCACGTCTAGCCTCTTCGATTTTTTCTTCGCTGATAAATTCATAGTTTTTTGCATTTCGGCGGTTAATCACCTCTAACCCACCAACTCCGATGGTTAGAATATTAGTTAGAGAATTTCTAGTAATTTGAAACCTTGCATAGTCGGCTTCGGTTTCTAAAACTAAAAAGGAAGTATAGGGAGATTGAATTCTATGTTTGATAGAAAGTTCTCGTGCTTGTAATTCAAATCCTTTTGCAGTGTCTTCATTTTGTTCTTTTTCTGATAAGTCGATTAGTCGATTGATTCGTGCCGCCATCGTTTCGCGCTCTAAGAGTAATTCATCCATGGTAAGACTTGTAAAAGCATCCAATGCTTTTCCGTTGAACTGAATTTCTTTTGACGGATTACCGTCCTTATCCTTTAACTCACCAAACACAAC